>NZ_JBNDMO010000007.1:0-343511 GCF_050436625.1 Paraburkholderia sp. GAS334
ATGTTGCCCGTTCTCCGCAGGAAGGTCACCCCGGCTTCGTAAGCCGGATCTGCTTCGCTCCCGACACTTCGAGATCGGGAGCGAGCGCACGAGGGTGACCGGCGCTAAAACATCGAAACATCGAGAGATCATGAAATCACGCACTATTCTCGTAACCGGTGCCAGCAAAGGCATCGGCCGGGCCGTCGCACAGCGGCTGAACGCAGACGGGCACCGGGTTGTGGGGCTGGCACGTCAGGCGGACGATCCTGGCTTCCCAGGAACGCTCGTGTGCGTCGACCTGTCCGACCGCGTGAAAACGCAGGCCACGCTCGACAAACTCGCGTCGGAATACCAGTTCGATGGTCTGGTCAATAACGTTGGGCTGGTGAAACCGCAGAGGCTGGGCGCCATCGATCTGGACGCACTTGACTCCGTCATGTCGCTCAATCTGCATCCTGCTGTACAGGCCGCGCAAGCGCTGCTGCCCAACATGCGCGCGCAGGGCTGGGGCCGAATCGTCAATATCTCGAGCCTCACGGTCCTCGGCATCGTGGAACGTACTGCTTACGCTGCCGCCAAGTCCGCCCTGGTGAGCTTTTCGCGGTCCTGGGCACTCGAGCTGGCGACCGCCGGCATTACAGTTAATTCCGTCGCGCCCGGACCGACGGAGACCGAACTCTTTAGAGCCAACAACGCGCCGGGAAGCGAAGGCGAGCAGCGCTACCTCGCTGCCGTCCCAATGAAACGCTTTGGCAAGCCAGCCGAGATTGCTGCAGCTATCGCTTTCCTGCTGTCCGAAGATGCTGCTTTCATCACAGGTCAAACGTTGTTTGTCGATGGCGGCGCCTCGATCGGCAAGGCTTCCATTTGAGAAGAATCTGCGTTGCAGGAATTGGCAGGTTGCCACTGCATACCCGCGACGTCAGCGTCATCAGCGGTGTTGGGCTTGCAGCGCACGCGGCGCTGGCAGCGAGGTCAGTCAGGCCATGAAATCCGATGCGGATAATATCTCCTCGACCCAGGCGACAAAAGCACGCGCTTTTGCAGTGACCATGCGCCCACTCGGAAACACTGCCCACAGGTCAATGCCGGGCAATTCCCAGTCGGCGAGCACCTGTTTTACCGTGCCGCTCGCGATTTCTGGTGCGAACATCCACTCGGACGCGATCGCGACGCCCATATCGGCGAGCACCGCTTCACGCACGCCCTCCGCCGCGTTCACGCGAATTCGCCCCGCGACCGCAATAGCCGTCTCCGTGTTGCCTCGCTTGAACGACCATACGCTTCCGCCGCCGCCCTGCTCGTACACAATCGCCTGATGCGAAACCAGATCGGCAGGCATGCGCGGTTCGCCGGCTTTCGCGAACCACGCTGGCGAGCCGACAACACAACGCCTGCCATGGGCGAGCCTGCGCGCCGTCATGGTCGAGTCGCCCAGCACACCCATTCGCAACGCGACATCGATGCCGCGTTCCAGCAGGTCAATGTTTTCATCATCGAGGACGATGTCGATGTTGAGATCAGGATGTCGATCAAGAAACGACGGCAGTCGCGGGATGATATGAAGCCGCGCAAAGGTCACTGCCGCTGAAACCCTAAGGCGGCCCGAGAGAGTGCCCGCCGATCCTCGTGCCGCCAACTCTGCTTCGTCCGTTTCTTCGATCGCCCGTTTGGCGCGTTCGTAAAAAGCCTGACCCGCCTCGGTCGGCATCAGCCCGCGGGTGGACCGGAGCAGCAATCGAACGGCGAGCCGTTCTTCGAGTTGCGCAATCGACTTTGAAACGGCTGGTTGCCCTATATCGAGCAACCGGGCGGCAGCCGAGAAAGAACCCGACTCAATCACGCATACAAACGTTTCCATCGCTGTCAGTCGGTCCACTTCCTTCTCTCCTGGGACGAATCACCGTGGGTCGTGTGTCGCGCGACCAGGCGCACTCAAGCCAGCCTGTGAGCACGAAGAGGCGCTACCTCACCAGTGCTGTCTTGCGTTACGTGATCTGACTGCGCCTGCGCACGGCGAAGAGTTCGGGCGCGGCCACGCGTCGCAGTCCGATCCCGCCGGGCTCGATGACTGACCGATGACCATTTCGTCACGGTCTTTTGCCATCGATCCCCACCCGCGAAGTGTATCGCCGGATCTTGCTGCCAACGAAATACTCGCCCTGCCGCAAGCTGTGCTCTCGTTGATGGTTGCTGCGGTCGGGCTCACCAGGTGAGCGCGGTTTCGAGTGTGCCGCGGAGCCCCTGTCGTCGGACGGCGTGCGAGCACCATCCAGCGTCAATCAGAATGACCGGTAACAACGCGCAGTCTGTCCAGACGTCTTACGCATGCGATGCGCAACTGCGCACGGGAATGATGTTCTGGGGGAGACCGCCGCCAGCGGTCTGATGGCCATTCCCGGTGAGCGCCTTGACGCAGCGTCTATGGATGTCTGCGTACAGGCCGTGGCCGGTGCCCGGTGCAGGCTGTAGTCGGTGTAGCCTCGCCCATCGCCTCCATAGAACGTTGAACGGTCGTAGGCATTCAGAGGCGCACCGGTACGCAAACGCTCCGGCAGGTCCGGATTGGAGATAAACTTCCGGCCGAAGGCGACGAGATCGGCATCGCCGGTACGGAGGATCTGCTCTGCGCTTTCAGCGGTGAATCCCGGTGTCGAAATGTTCAGCTTGAGACATCACACCCTCCGATTCGGAACAACTTCAGTCAGCCGGGCAACGCGGGGCATCGCGTCAGCTCCGCGCGTTGCCTGGCTGCAACCGTCAGGCAGGGAGTTGCGGCGCAGCCGGGAAGTCCACCGGTACGCGCGTCGTTGCGTGCAGATAGTTGGTGACGGTCTTGTCGCCGATCACGACGATCGCGTCGACCAGATTGGCCTTGGTCCAGCCCGCGGCGAAGAACGCATCGACGAGCGCCCGATCGGCGTGCCCGCGGTTGACCGCGATGTTCTTCACCAACCGTGCGAGTGCGTCGAACTTCGCGTCGAAACTTGCCTTGCCACCGCGGATTTCGAGAATCTGTTCGTCGGTGAAGCCGTTCATCTTGCCGATCACGGTGTGCGCAGCCAGACAGTATTCGCAGCCGTTGACCTGACTCACGATGAGGTTCACGATTTCGCGCGCCTTGCCGCTGATGCTGCTCTTCGCGTTCTGGAACGCGAGATAGTTGCCGAGCGCATGCTCCGAATGGGCCAGCGTCGCGTACAGGTTGGGCACGGTGCCGAGACTGCTCTTGAGCTTGTCAAAAATGACCTGGTTAGCCGGGGAAACTTCGTCGCGCGTCGGGACATTGATGGTGGTCATGGTGATGATCCTGAGTAAAAGAGATGAAGCGATGGATAAAGCGAGTGGAAAAAAAGCCTGTTATTGCGCCGTGTAGGCGCCGTCGACTGCGATGTTCTGTCCGGTGAGATAGCGCGCCTTATCGCTCGCAAGGAACACGATCGTCTGGGCGATTTCGTCCGGGGTCGCGGCGCGTCGCGCCGGTATCGTCGCGAGAAAACCGGCCTTGCCCTCTTCGCTGCCGCCTGCAAAGCGGTCGAGCATTTCGGTGGCGACAGGACCAGGCGCCACGGCGTTGACGCGCACGCCTGCGGTAGCGCCTTCGAGCGCTGCGCTCTTCGTGAGGCCTTCGACCGCATGCTTGCTGGCCGCGTACACTGACGCACCCGCGATGCCGACCTGGCCCGCGATCGACGAGAGGTTGATGATCGAGCCGGCGCCCTGCGCCAGCATCACGCGCATCTCGTGCTTGAGCGACAGCAGCGTGCCGAGCACGTTGACCGAGAACGTGTCTTCGTAGTTGGTCGCCGTCTGCTCGACGATCGGCGCCAGTTGACCTTCAGTGCCGGCGTTGTTGACCGCCACGTCGATGCGCCCGAAACGCTCGATGGTCTGCTCGACGACGCTGCGCACTTCGGCTTCGAAACGCACATCGGCACGCAGGAATTCGGCTTCGGTGCCGAGGGCGCGCAGTTCGGCTGCAAGCGCCTGGCCTGCCTCTTCGCGACGGCCGCTGACGACCACGCGGTTTCCTTCGCGAGCGAAGGCAAGAGCAGTAGCGCGGCCGATACCGGTCAGCGCGCCAGTGATAAGGACGACGGGTGAGTTCATGTCAGTGCTCCTTCAGGTCGGGTGACATCGCGTTTGCGATGACTGCACTTTGACTGATTCCAGATGAGCGATATAGATGGTGTATGCTCATATTACTAATGCCCGTTAGGAATATATTGAGCAGAATGGACAAGCTGCAGGCAATGAAAACTTTCGTGCGCGTGGTGGAAGCGGGCAGTTTTTCCGCGGTCGCGCACGAGTCCGACACGACGCAAAGCGCAGTGAGCAAACAGGTGGCGTCGCTCGAGCGCGAGCTGGGCGCGCGGCTGCTGACGCGAACCACGCGTTCGCTTGCGCTGACGGAAGAAGGTGAACACTATTTCGGCCAGGCGCGGCGCCTGGTCGCGGAGATCGCGGAGGCCGAAGGCGTGCTGCGGCGCGGCGAGCAGCAACTGACGGGCTGGCTGCGGATCGCGGCTTCGGTCGGCTTCGGGCGCCTCAAGCTCATGCCGCTGGTTCAGTCGTTTCTGGTAGAGCATCCGGGCGTGAAGGTCGACCTGCGTCTGAGTGACGGTTTTATCGATCTCGTGGAACAGGGCATCGACGTCGCGGTGCGCATCGGCGATCTGCCGGACAGCAGCCTGATCGCGCGTCGCGTAGGAACGGCCTACCGGATGCTGATGGCGCATCGCAGCTACGTGCGCTCACTGCCCAAAGGAACGAGGGCGCCGCGCGTTCCTGATGATCTGGTCGGTCACAACTGCATCGTCTATACCGAACTGGCGATGCGCAACAGCTGGAGTTTTACGGCAGGACCCGGCGCTGCGGATCCGGTGGGAACCACGCGCATCGTGCGGGTCCAGGGCAATCTGCAAACCAACAGCAGTGAGGTCATGCGGGCGTCAGTCCTCGCGGGTATGGGTATTGGCTATTCGCCGACCTGGCTTTTCGATGACGAACTGGCCAGTGGCGAAGTGCTGCGGATGTTGCCGGACTGGGAAACGATCCCTATCCCGATCCATCTGGTGAGCCCGCTCGAGCGCCGGCATTCGGCCAAGGTAAAAGCGTTCGCCGAACATGTCGGAAAGGCGATGGCTCGTAGCTGAAAGGCGACAGTGCTTCTTCGAGCGGAAGCGGCGCGTGAATTGTCGACATGAATGAGCGTCGCCTGCTGGCTAACTTGCAGACGGTCGTGAGTCGTCGCGCCATGGCTGGAACTGGCCGAGAGCCGCGGTTCCTGATGTTCGCCGAAAGCGGTCGTCGGGTGCGCCGCGTATTTCGGTAAAGGTCAGCTTTGCGGTGCCAGCGCCCACAGGCAGTCGTCGGCCCAGAATCGGACCTTCGCCATCGGCAACGAAGGCTTCCAGCCGTTCATAGTCTGCCAGACCCGCGTGCGGCACGACGACCGCCGCGAGTACACGAAGCACATGCTGCGGCTTCGCCACGCCGAGCAGATCACCGGCGACGAAGCCAACGAAATCGTGCTGCTGAACTCACACAATGGCACGAGCAGCTATCAAATGCTCGCGGGTGTGTTGCGCTTCGTCTGCCAGAACGGTATGGTCGCGGGCGACGACGTCCGGGATATACGCGTGCCGCACAAGGGCAACGTCGTCCACAACGTCATCAATGGTGCGTTCGACGTTCCTGCGAGAGCCGTCCGTCGTGTGGGGGCAAACGTGGTGGCAAAATCCGCCCGAAATGAAAAAGGCCTCACAAGCATTGCTTGTAAGGCCTTGATTTCTTTGGTCGGGGCGAGAGGATTTGAACCTCCGACCACCTGCACCCCATGCAGGTACGCTACCAGGCTGCGCTACGCCCCGAACAGCACAAAAGTATAACAGAGCCTTCGCCTGATTAGAACCGCTAGCGCAGAACAAACAGCACGCACAGCGATTGAATCATCCGCGAGATCAGCGGCTCAACACATCGAGCACGTGCAGCAACTCCTTGCGCAACTGATCGACATCGACATTCGAAGACGTCTCTGCCGACTTCGCCGCCACAGGCTCTTCAACCTCTTCCATCTCCGCAGGACCACCATGCCCACCGCCGTGCGAATCGAGACGATTGCGCGCGCCGTTGATGGTGAATCCCTGTTCGTACAGCAGTTCACGAATCCTGCGGATCAGCAGCACTTCATGATGCTGATAGTAGCGGCGGTTACCGCGCCGCTTCACGGGCCTCAGCTGCGTGAACTCCTGCTCCCAGTATCGCAGCACATGCGGTTTCACGCCGCACAGTTCGCTGACTTCACCGATCGTGAAGTAGCGCTTCGCCGGAATCGGAGGCAAGACGACTTTTTCGATCGTCGCTGTCATCGTCAGTTAGCCGTGGTGGTTGCGCAGGGAACGCGCGAAAACTACGAGCGCGCGAAACTCGCCTCAGCGCCGCTTTCAACCAGCGCCTTCAGCTTTTGACTTGCATGAAACGTCACGACGCGGCGCGCGGCAATAGGAATCGCCTCGCCCGTTTTCGGATTTCTACCGGGACGCTGGGGTTTGTCGCGCAACTGAAAGTTGCCGAACCCGGACAGCTTCACGCTATCGCCACTCTCCAGCGCATCGCGGATCACCTCGAAGAACGCTTCAACCATGTCCTTCGCCTCCCGCTTGTTGAGTCCGACATTGTCGAACAGCAACTCGGCAAGCTCGGCCTTGGTGAGCGTCGGCGTTTCGGCCGACGTGTTGGCGGGTGATGTCGGAATGTCGCGAATCATGGCGCTACGTTGCGCCGTAAGAAGGGCTTCGAAATCACTCGAGTTCATTTCGTTCATAATCTATAAAATGGCGCGATAACCAGAAACGTAAAATGCGGAAACAGCCGTTTTAAGGTTATCCGCGCAACCGTGCGCCATATACTCGAGCCAGACGATCCACCAGGGTTTTAATGGCCAGATCGACCGTTTCGTCCTGAAGGGTCCCGCCAGTATCTTGCAACGTCACACGGAACGCAAGGCTTTTCTCGGTAGCTGCCAACCCGCCGGAAGTGTTTGATTTTGGACGGAATTCGTCGAAAAGCGCAACCTTCTGAATGGTCTTGCAGGCGTCCTCGGAAAGGGCGTTTTGCAGTGCGTCAAGCAATGCCTGAGCCTCGATTTTCTGATCGACAACAACAGCAATATCGCGTCGCACCGGCGGGAATTTCGATACTTCCGTCGGAGTCGGCAAAGTGCGCTGCATTAATGCTTCCGCTTCAACTTCAAACAGAATCGGCGCGTGCGGCAAATCATATTTCTGCATCCAGCGCGGATGCAGTTCGCCAATCCAGCCCACTGCCCGACCATCGATTTCGACGCGCGCGCTGCGTCCCGGATGCAGCGCCGGATGTTCCGCCTTGACGAACCTCGGCACCACCGGCGCGAACAGCGCTTCGAGGTCGCCCTTCACGTCGAAGAAATCGACGGCACGCGACGGCGCCGCCCACTGCTCTTCGAGCGCCGGGCCGTAGGCCAGCGCGCCCAGCATCTTCGGCTGCGCGAATCCCTCGACAGCCAGCTCGCCCGCCTTGATCGCCGGATCGTGCAAGAACACGCGACCCGCTTCGAACACGCGAACACGGTCCGCGCGACGGTTCAGGTTCGACCGCAGCACGTTGATCAGGCTGCCGAACAGCGTGGTACGCATCACCGACAGCTGGCTCGCGATCGGATTCAGGAGACGCACCGGCTTGTCGTTGCCCGCGAAATCCTGCTCCCACTCGGCATCGACGAAGCTGAAATTCACCGTCTCCGCGTAATCGCGCGCGGCGAGCGCGTGGCGAATCACGTGGAGCGAGCGCTGCGTCTCATTGGTTCGACGCATTTCGCTCGTCGCGACCGGCGGCCGCGCCGGGATCTTTTCGAAGCCGTAAATACGTGCGACTTCTTCGATCAGGTCTTCTTCGATTTCGATGTCGAAACGATACGACGGCGGCATCACAGCGAACGTATCGCCTTCGCGTTCGAACGTGAGACCGAGGCGCGTGAAAATCTGTGCGATTTCGTCCGCGCTGATCTGCACGCCGATGATGCGGTTCGCGCGCGCGACGCGCATCTTCACTGGCGCGCGTTGCGGCACGTTGACGATCTGATCGTCGACCGGACCCGCTTCGCCGCCGCAGATGTCGAGGATCAGCTGCGAGATGCGTTCGATGTGCTCGACGGTTGTCGCGTAATCGACGCCGCGCTCGAAGCGATGTCCGGCGTCCGTCGAAAAGTTGTACTTGCGGGAGCGGCCACGGATGCTGTCCGGCCACCAGAACGCCGCTTCGAGATAGATGTGGGTCGTGTCGAGCGTGACGGCCGTGCTGTCGCCGCCCATGATGCCCGCGAGGCTTTCGACGTGCTGATCGTCAGCGATCACGCCGACGGTTTCGTCGAGTTCAACCGTGTTGCCGTTCAAGAGCTTGAGCGATTCGCCACGACGTCCCCAACGGACGTCGATGCCGCCGTGAATCTTGTCGAGATCGAACACGTGCGACGGACGGCCCAGTTCGAGCATCACGTAGTTCGAGATGTCGACGAGCGCCGAAATACTGCGCTGGCCTGAACGTTCGAGCCGCTCGACCATCCAGTGCGGCGTCTTCGCGCGCGCATTGACGCCGCGAATCACGCGACCCGAGAAACGGCCGCACAGATCCGGCGCCGAGATTTTCACGGGCAACGTTTCGTTGAGCTTGACGACAACCGGCTTGATCTCGAGCGCATGCAACGGCGCGCCGGTGATGGCCGACGTCTCACGCGCGACGCCAAACACGGAGAGGCAATCCGCCTTGTTCGGCGTCAGCTTGATTTCGAAGATCGTATCGTCGAGATTGAGCGTCTCGCGGATGTCCTGGCCGATCGGCGTATCTTCCGGCAGGATCATGAGACCGCTATGATCTTCCGACAGCTTCAGTTCGCGCGCCGAGCAGAGCATGCCCTGGCTCTCGACGCCACGCAGCTTCGACAGCTTGATCGCGAACGGCGTGCCACCCGCTTCTGCGGGCGGCAGCTGCGCCCCAACCAGTGCGACCGGCACCTTGATGCCGGGCGCCACGTTGGGCGCACCGCACACGATGCTGAGCGTCGCGCCAGTGCCGGCATCGACCTGACAGACGTTGAGCTTGTCCGCGTCCGGATGCTTGACCACTTCGAGCACGCGGCCCACGACGATCTTCGACGTCGGCGGCGCTGCGGGGCTCAGCCCTTCGACTTCGAGACCCGCCATCGTCAATGCGTGCGACAACTCGTCCGTCGTCATCTTCGGGTCGACAAAGCTTCTCAGCCAGGATTCAGGGAATAGCATGGTTCTTTACGTTCTAAACAGGTTAGGTCCACGTCCGGCAGCTTGCTCGCTGGGAATCTGCCGGACGTGCAGCTTGCGGTGACGGCGCGCGTGCTTCAGCGCAGCCGTCCACGTCGCATGTCACGTTGCGCGTCAGGCGAATTGCCGCAGGAAACGCAGGTCGTTTTCAAAGAACAGACGCAGATCCTGCACGCCGTAACGCAGCATCGTCAGCCGCTCGAGGCCGCTGCCGAATGCAAAGCCGATATACCGTTCGGGGTCGAGACCCATGTTGCGGATCACCGCCGGATGAACCTGGCCGGAGCCGGAAATCTCCAGCCACTTACCCGCGTTCTTGCCGTGTTCGAACATCATGTCGATTTCGGCCGACGGTTCCGTGAACGGGAAATAAGACGGACGGAAGCGCACGAGAATATCGTCGCGCTCGAAGAATTTCTTGAGGAAGTCGGTGTAGACACCCTTCAGGTCCGCAAAGCTGATGTTCTCGTCGATCCACAAACCTTCGACCTGATTGAACATCGGCGAATGCGTTGCGTCGCTATCGACACGATACGTGCGCCCCGGCACGATCACCTTGATCGGCGGCGTGTTGGTGCGCGCGTAGCGAACCTGCATCGGGCTCGTGTGCGTACGCAGCAGCAACTGGCGGCCGTCGGCATCCTTGCCGTCGATGTAGAAGGTGTCCTGCATCGAACGCGCCGGATGGTTTTCCGGGCTGTTCAGCGCAGTGAAGTTGTACCAGTCCGTTTCGATTTCGGGGCCGTCGGCCACATCGAAACCGATGGAATGAAAAATCTGTTCGACGCGTTCCCATGTGCGCATCACCGGATGCAGGCTGCCTGCTCCGATGCCGCGGCCGGGCAACGTGACGTCGATGGCTTCAGCGGCGAGGCGCTGGTTCAGCAGGGCGTCGGCCAGGGCCTGGCGACGTGCCGTCAGCGCGGCTTCCACCTGCTGCTTGACGGCGTTGATGCGCGCGCCTTCAGTCTTGCGAGTCTCGGGATCGAGCTTGCCAAGGCCCTTCAACAGCTCGGTCAGCGCACCCGACTTGCCGAGAAAACGGGCTTTCTCGTTTTCGAGCGTGTTGGTGTCGGCGGCCTGTTCAAAGGCCTCTTGCGCGTCGGCGACAATCTGGTCCAGATCCATTGATCCCATCTTTTCAACGTCAGTGTTCAATGTTCAGTACGAGCGAAAACCGCTCGACCAACAAAAAAGGGGCTCGGTGAGGAGCCCCGTTTCTGTTGCAGCGTCACCGAGACTACCGGATCTTCGCTGCAACGAACCACGCAGTACGATGTGCTAACTAGCGCAATCAGGCTGCAACGGCGGCTTTCACCTGCTGAACGATCGCAGCAAAAGCGGCCTTGTCGAACACAGCCATGTCGGCCAGCACCTTGCGGTCGAGTTCGATCGAAGCCTTCTTCAGGCCGTTGATGAACACGCTGTACGTCATGTCGTGCTGACGCACCGCCGCGTTGATACGCGTGATCCACAGTGCGCGGAACACACGCTTCTTGTTGCGGCGATCGCGATAGGCGTACTGGCCTGCGCGCATGACCGCCTGCTTGGCGATGCGATAGACGTTATTGCGACGGCCGCGGTAACCCTTGGCCAGCTTGATGATCTTCTTGTGACGGGCCCGTGCGGTAACCCCACGTTTGACTCTAGGCATATCTAGCTCCTGTGAGTTTCAGTTAAGGGTTAAGCGAACGGCAGCATCGCGCGCACGGAGTTCAGATTGGAATCATGAACGGCCGTGGAACCACGCAGGTGACGCTTGTTCTTGGTGGACTTCTTGGTAAGAATGTGGCGCTTGAAGGCTTGACCGCGCTTGACGGTACCACCCGGACGCACCACGAAGCGCTTTGCAGCACTCTTCTTGGTCTTCATCTTAGGCATGACGAACAACTCCATTATTAGATGGATATGGGTGTGCGGTCGGCCCTGATGGCCCTAACCCGCCCTTCGAAACCCACTCCACTTGGTATGCAGCTGGCCGATGATGCTGGCCGCCGCTTTTCAGGAAAGCACCCGCTACGCGGGCACACTTCCGAAACCTGCCAATCCGTCGACACCGACGGAGTACCGCTTGTTTCTGACACAACCACGCGTATCGACGATACGCAGCGCATTGCTTACTTCTTTTTCTTCGGGGCCAGCACCATGATCATCTGGCGCCCTTCCATCTTCGGCATCTGCTCGACGGCACCCACTTCGTCGAGGTCAGTGCGCAGGCGCTCGAGCATGCGCATACCGATTTCCTGGTGCGCCATTTCGCGGCCGCGGAAACGCAACGTGATTTTCGTCTTGTCGCCGTCTTCGAGGAAGCGAATGAGGTTGCGCAGTTTGACGTTGTAATCGCCGTCATCCGTACCTGGCCGGAATTTGACTTCCTTGACCTGGACGATCTTCTGCTTGAGCTTGGCCTCGTGTTGCTTCTTCGCTTCCGAGTATTTGAACTTGCCGTAGTCCATCAAACGGCAGACCGGCGGGACCGCCTGCGGGGCGATTTCTACCAGATCCACGTCTTGCTGTTCCGACAGGCGGAACGCATCAGCGAGTTTCACGATGCCGAGGGGTTCGTTCTCGACTCCGACCAGACGCACCTCGGGTGCAGTAATTTCACCGTTGATGCGATGCGCAGACTTATCAGTAGCGATGTTACGTTTCCTCTAAAAATTAAAAAAACGAGCCGCGCTGCCAGGTGGCTTACTTGAACGACTGGACGTCCTGTCGCAGACGCTCAATGAAGGCGTCGACCGGCATCACACCCAGATCGACACCACCACGGGCACGCACGGCTACCGTTTGTGCATCACGCTCTTTGTCGCCGACAACCAGCAGATACGGGACCTTTTCCAGCGTGTGCTCGCGTATTTTATAGCTAATCTTCTCGTTACGCAAATCGGCCTCTACTCTAACCCCTTGTTTTTGCAACGTTTGGGCAAGAGACCGGGCATATTCAGCCTGATTTTCGGCGATATTCATCACCACGACCTGCATCGGGGCAAGCCACGACGGCATTGCACCGGCATGGTGCTCGATCAGAATGCCGAGGAACCGCTCCATTGATCCGACGATTGCCCGGTGCAGCATGATCGGCCGCCGGCGGCTATTGTCTTCCGCCACGTATTCGGCGCCGAGACGCTCCGGAAGCACCATATCGAGCTGCAGCGTACCGCACTGCCACGAACGGCCGAGCGCGTCCTTGATGTGGTACTCGACCTTCGGACCATAGAACGCGCCTTCGCCAGGAAGCTCTTCCCACGTCACGCCGCAGGCAGTCAGCGCTTCGCGCAAGCCGTGCTCCGCGCGATCCCACGTTTCATCTGTGCCGGCGCGCGCATCCGGGCGCAGCGACAGCTTGATGTCGATATGTTCGAAGCCGAAGTCCTTGTACACGCTCATTGCCAGCGTGTTGAACGCGATCGACTCGCTAATGAACTGGTCTTCGGTACAGAAAATATGCGCGTCGTCCTGGACGAAACCCCGCACGCGCATCAGACCGTGCAACGCACCCGACGACTCGTTGCGATGGCACGAACCGAACTCCGCGTAACGCAGCGGCAGATCGCGATACGAACGCAGACCGTGATTGAACACCTGCACGTGACCCGGGCAGTTCATCGGCTTGATCGCGTAGTCGCGCTTTTCCGATTCCGTCGTGAACATGTTTTCACGATAGTTCTGCCAGTGACCGGACGCCTCCCACAGCGAGCGGTCCATGATCATCGGCGTCTTGATCTCGAGATAGCCTGCATCGTTCACGCGGCGACGCATGTACTGCTCGACCTGCTGCCACAGCGTCCAGCCACGCGGATGCCAGAACACCATACCCGGCGATTCGTCCTGCATGTGGAAGAGATCGAGCTGTTTGCCGAGCTTGCGGTGATCGCGCTTCTCGGCTTCCTCGAGCATATGCAGATACGCTTCCTGATCTTCCTTCTTCGTCCAGGCCGTGCCGTAGATACGCTGCAGCTGTTCGTTCTTCGAGTCGCCGCGCCAGTAGGCGCCCGCGACCTTCATCAGCTTGAAGACCTTTAGCTTGCCCGTCGACGGGACGTGCGGACCACGACAAAGATCCGTGAAACCGCCATGCGAATACAGCTTGATTTCGTCGGTCGCGGGAATCGACTCGATAATCTCGGCCTTGTACTTTTCGCCGACGCTTTTGAAGTAGTCGACGGCTTCGTCGCGCGACACGACACGACGTGAAACCGGCTCGTCTTTCTTCGCAAGTTCCTGCATGCGCTTTTCGATCTTCTCGAGATCTTCGGGCGTGAAGGGACGGCTGTACGCGAAGTCGTAGTAGAAGCCGTTGTCGATGACCGGCCCGATCGTCACCTGTGCTTCCGGATACAGGTCTTTGACGGCGTACGCGAGCAGGTGAGCCGTCGAGTGACGAATGATGTCGAGGCCGTCCGCGTCCTTCTCGGTAACGATCGCGAGCGTTGCGTCGTGATCGATCAGCGAAGACGTATCGACCAGCTCGCCATCGACCTTGCCGCCGAGTGCGGCTTTCGCGAGACCCGCACCGATCGACGCAGCGACTTCAGCAACCGTCACCGGATGCTCGTACTGTCGAACAGAACCGTCAGGCAGACGTATCGAAACCATTGTGTTCTCCGAGAGGCCGATCCGCGGCAGATGTCGCGATCAGGCGAGAAAACCAAAAAAGCGAAAAAAAATGCGGCCCCGCTTTCGAGGGGCCGCATTCACATTTCCAGCAAACTGCAACGGCAAACCTGGTCCTCGACTAGCGCCGATCCGAAGTGGTTTCGGTCAACGTTCGCGGTGTCATAACCGTATTCGCCTTTCGCGCCGAAGCGCTTGTTGCTTACTTGCTACGAAACTCCGGCGAACCAGAGTTTCTATTTCGTTGGTAGGCTCGATTGGACTCGAACCAACGACCCCCACCATGTCAAGGTGGTGCTCTAACCAGCTGAGCTACGAGCCTGAAGAAACGAGATTATATGGAGCGCCTCGAAACTTGGCAAGCACTTTTATGCGTCGACATTAAAAATCCTGACGACGCATGTCGACGTGCCCGATCGACACACATTTCATCCCTTGCGCGACGCGCGCACAACGCCCGTTACTTCGCCTAGCAACGCGCACGCGCGTTGAATTTGCGCAGCACTCGACACCTCGACAGTGAACTGCATGAACGCCGCGTTACGTCGCGTCTGCGTCTTGACGCCGATCACATTCATCTTCTCGCGCGCGAAAATTTCCGAGATATCGCGCAGCAAACCTTGCCGGTCGGACGCATCGATTGTGAGATCGACCGGATAGACCGAGCGGCCGTGGCCGCTCATGACGTCCGCGGACCACGCTGTCTCGAGCACGCGCTCCGGCGCGCGCTCGGCCATGCGCAGAAACGTCGGGCAATCGCTGCGATGAATCGACATACCCTTGCCACGCGTGACGAAACCACTGATGGCATCCGGCGGCGCGGGACGGCAGCATCGCGCGAGTTGCGTCAGCAATGCGTCGACGCCGACGACCAGCACGCCCGTCGATGCGCCATGCGCCACGCTCGCGCCACTACTGCGCTTCTCGAATTGCTCCGGCGCCTCGACTACCGGCTCGGGCGGCGGTGCATCGTGTAAAGCCTGCTCGACAAGACGAAGACTGAACTCTTCCTTGCCGACAACCCAGAACAGATCGTCCGTTGTCTTGAAGCCGAGCTTGGTGGCAAGCTGATCCAGATTGACCGATGTCTTGCCTTCGCGCTGCAACGTCTTTTCGACCATCGCGCGGCCGATCGATATGTTTTCCTGCAGGTCGACCGCGTTGAACCAGGCGCGCACTTTCTGACGCGCGCGCGAACTGCGCAGATAGCCAAGCTGCGGATTGAGCCAGTCACGCGACGGACCGCCCTCCTTCACCGAGACGATCTCAACAGTCTGTCCGTTCTGCAACGCAGTGTTGAGCGGCACCATCGCGCCATCGACGCGCGCGCCGCGACAACGGTGACCCAGTTCGCTATGCAGGTGATACGCGAAGTCGACAGGCGTCGCGCCTTGCGGCAACGGAATCACGCGCGCCTGCGGCGTGAGTACGTAGATGTGATCGTCGTCGAGCGTGGCCTGACGCAACTGCTCCCACGGCTGTGTCGCGGGCTTCCCGTCATGCTCGCCTTCGGAGACGTCGTCCTTCCACGCGAGCAGTTGACGCAGCCACGCGATCTTCTCGTCGTACTTCTCACTCGCGCTGAACTGGCCGCCATAGCCACGCGTGCCCGCTTCCTTGTAGCGCCAGTGCGCCGCGACACCGTACTCCGCAAACTGATGCATCTCCTGCGTGCGGATCTGCACTTCGAATGCGCGTCCGTCGTCGCCGATCACGACCGTGTGCAGCGACTTGTAGCCATTCGGCTTCGGACGCGAGATGTAATCGTCGAACTCTTTCGGCACGGGTTGCCAGAGGTTGTGGACGATGCCCAGAACCGTGTAGCAATCCTTGATGTCCGGCACGATGACGCGAAATGCGCGCACGTCATACAGCTCGGAGAAATCGAGTTCCTTGCCGCGCATCTTGCGCCAGATGCTATAGATGTGTTTCGGCCGGCCGCTTACTTCAGCACGGATATGCGCCGCAGCGAGTTCCTGCTGCAGACGCGCGATAGCCTCCGCAACGTACACTTCGCGCTCGATGCGCTTCTCGTCAAGCAGCTTCGCGATGCGCTTGTACGTCTCCGGCTCCTCGAAGCGGAACGCGAGATCCTCGAGTTCCCATTTCAGTTGCCAGATACCGAGACGGTTCGCGAGCGGCGCGTAAATGTCGAGCGTCTCGCGCGCGACGTCCGGCGACGGCGTGATCTTCGCCGCCGCGTAGTAACGCAGCGACTGCACGCGCGATGCAAGCCGGATCAGCACGACGCGAATGTCCTGCGCAAACGCGAGCAGCATCTTGCGCAACGCCTCGACCTGGGCGCGGCGCGCAGCCTGCGCATCGCGACCGGCTTCGGGCATCGCATTCTGTGCCGCACGCAGACTCACCGTACCCAGGCGCAACAGCTTGCGCACGTCACCGACAAGCTGCGCGACCTCTTCACCGAAGCGGTCGGCGAGGATGCGTTCCGGATCCTTCAGATGGGGTGTCAGCGCGAACAACGCGGCCGCCAGAACCGCCGGCGGATCGACGTTGAGCGTGCGCATGACCGCCGCCGTGCCCGCTGCGTGATCCGCGAGCAGCTCGCCCGACGAAAGCCGCACCTCGCCGGCATGCTCGCGCACGAACGCCATCGCCTCGTCGAAGGACGGTGTCGGGTTCGGAACAGTCGTGACGGTATCGGTATTCATGATGCGGCGCTTCGCCGGAAAAGCCGGGAGTAACCCAAAAACAGATGCTGCAGTAGATCAGCTGCGCTGTGCGGCCACGATGACGACTTCGACGAGGCACGCCGGGTTCGCCAGCTTCGCTTCGACCGTTGCGCGCGGCGGCGTGGCGCCTGCCGCAACCCACGTATCCCACACGGCGTTCATGCCGGCGAAGTGGGCCATGTCGGAGATGAAAATCTGCACAGACAGCAGGTGCGACTTGTCGCTGTTCACTTCGGCGAGCAGGCGGTCGATGTGGCCGAGCACTTCGTGTGTCTGACCGGCGATGTCCTGATTCGTGTCTTCGGCAATCTGGCCGGCCAGGTAGACCGTGCCGTTATGCACGGCGATTTCCGAGAGGCGCGCGCCGACGTGGTGACGAATGACTGCCATGAAAGATCCTGTGGTTGAGGTTGAATGTGATCGAACGAGCGTTCCGTAGCGCCTCGTGCTAACCGCGCCGCGGAACCCCATATTATGACGCGTCAGATGTTTCGCCGATGAAGAAGCGTCGCGCGATCTCAATCTGGTCGTCTGCGAGAAAGGCCGGCGCGTGCCCGACCCCCGCGATTTCCACGCTGGATACGGCGCGCCCCTGATCGATCATCTTCGCGACTGTTTCACGCGACAGCAGATCCGACTCCTCGCCGCGAACGACGAGTACAGGACCTTCAGTCGCGGCCAGCGAACGCCACAACGCGGCCTCGCCGAGCGCTGTCATTTCCGGCGTTGTCGCGGCGAACGGCTGCGCAATGCGCGGGTCGTAGCGAAGTTGCCATGCGCCGTCACGTTCATGCAGAAGTGGCGTGTTGATTTCGCGCCATTCATCGGGCGTGAGCGGTCCGAAGGAAGCAGCGAGCAGCGCAGCGTAATCGATGCCCTGCTGCAACGTTTCAAAGCGCGTCGGCTTGCCCAGATAGTCGCCGATGCGGGACAGGGACGCCGGCTCGACATGCGGACCGACGTCGTTGACCAGCATCTTGCGGATCGGCGAATCCGGCACGCCCGACAGCGCCATGCCGATCAGGCCGCCCATCGACGTGCCAAACCAGTCGACCGACTGCACATCGAGCCGCGCGATCAGCGTGATCATGTCGCAGACGTATTGCGGCATACCGTAATAGTTGGGGTCGGCAAGCCACGAAGACAATCCCCGACCGACCACATCCGGACACACCACGCGATACGTGCCGGCGAGCGCCGCAGCGACGCGGTCAAAGTCACGCCCCGAGCGCGTAAGGCCGTGTACACACAACAGCACCCGAGGATTCGCCGGATCGCCCCACTCGGTATAGGCGACGCGATGCAGACCGCCCGGACTGATGCACTGCACTTCATGCTGACGGGGCGAGACAAAACCGGCAATGTTGCCAGTGGCAGAAAGGGCTGAAGGGACAGGAGGCGCGGCGGTCGTCATCGGAGATTTCCTTGGCCAAAGCGTAGACGTTGTCACAGGCAGAAAAAGCAGAGCGCCTGATTGAAGCAGCAGCACAGCCGCTCAACACGCAATCGATTGTAAACCGCTTTGCCCACGACCACGCCCCGTCCGAATGGCCTATACAGTGCGTGAATGGCCAGCCGTAACGGCCACACACACGGCCCGCAAAAACAAAACGGGCGAAACTCGCGCTTCGCCCGTCGTGCACCGATGCTAAAGCCGCTTCGGTGTGTGCCCCAGCCCCGAAATCAGCCAGCCGTCAGCCCACCGCGCTCACATCGAGCGGCGCGCCCGTCTTCGCCTTGATTTCGTCGACGCTCACGCCCGGCGCGAGTTCGACCAGCTTAAGGCCGTTGTCGGTGACATCGATCACGCCCAGATCGGTGATGATCCGGTCGACCACGCCCACGCCCGTCAGCGGCAGCGAGCATTCTTCGAGGATCTTGTGCTGGTCGCCCTTCGCGACGTGCTCCATCAGCACCACCACGCGCTTGACGCCCGCCACCAGGTCCATCGCGCCGCCCATGCCCTTGATCATCTTGCCCGGAATCATCCAGTTGGCCAGGTCGCCCTTCTTGCTGATCTGCATCGCGCCGAGGATCGCGAGGTTGATGTGGCCGCCGCGAATCATCGCGAACGAGTCCGCCGACGAAAAGATCGACGAGCCCGGCAGCGTGGTGACCGTCTGCTTGCCGGCGTTGATCAGGTCGGCATCCACTTCCTCTTCGGTCGGCGACGGCCCGATGCCGAGCAGGCCATTTTCCGACTGCAGCCACACTTCGACGCCCTTCGGCACGTGGTTCGCCACCAGCGTCGGCAGGCCGATGCCGAGGTTCACGTAAAAGCCGTCCTGCAGTTCCTGTGCCGCGCGCGCGGCCATTTCGTCACGATTCCATGCCATGATCAGTCTCCCTTCGCGCGGACAATGCGTTGTTCGATACGTTTTTCCGGATGCGCGTTCAGCACGATGCGCTGCACGAAGATGCCCGGCGTATGAATCGCGTCCGGATCGAGTTCGCCGACTTCCACGATTTCCTCGACTTCCGCGACGGTGATCCTGCCGGCCATCGCGCACATCGGGTTGAAGTTGCGCGCCGTGCGGCGATAGATCAGATTGCCCGACTTGTCCGCCTTCCACGCCTTGACGAGTGCAACGTCGGCCGTCAGCGAATGCTCGAGCACGTAGTGGTTTTCACCGAACTGGCGCGTTTCCTTGCCTTCGGCAATCAGCGTGCCGAAGCCGGTGTTCGTGAAGAAAGCAGGAATGCCCGAACCGCCCGCACGCAGCTTTTCAGCCAGCGTGCCCTGTGGCGTGAATTCGAGCTCGAGTTCGCCGGCCAGATATTGCCGCTCGAACTCCTTGTTTTCGCCGACGTACGACGAGATCATTTTCTTGATCTGGCGCGTTTCCAGCAGCAGACCAAGGCCGAAACCGTCGACACCCGCGTTGTTGCTGATACACGTGATGCCCTTTACGCCGGTATCGCGCAGCGCGGCGATCAGCGCTTCGGGAATGCCGCACAGGCCGAAGCCGCCGACGGCGAATGTCTGCCCGTCCTTGACGATGTCTTTAAGCGCGTCGGTCGCGCCTGGATAGACCTTGTTCATCAGTTTGTCCCTTCCTCGATTGGAATTCCGAAATCCGGATCGGTGCGATACCGTTGAATCATACGACGATGCCGTGACATCGTCCGATTCAGCTGTGACTTCGCGGCCTCTTGATTTGTTCGAAAGGGTACGATGGCGCGCCCTTACGGCACAATACGCAAAAATACATAAGTATTTGCCACTGCACGCCGCCGCTCAAGGACTTCCCGCGCACCCATGCCCGCCCTGGATTACCAAACCGCTTTTCACCTTGCGCCGATCGGGCTCGTGCTCTCGCGCAAGCGCATCATCGAAGACTGCAACGACCAGGTGGCGTCGATTTTCCGCTGTCCGCGGGAATCGTTGATCGGGCAGTCCTTCCAGGTGCTATATCCGTCTCTGGACGAATTCGAGCGGATCGGCGAGCGCATTCCGCCCATCATGACCGCACAGGGCAGTTACGCCGATGACCGTATCATGAAGCGCGCGACGGGCGAGCTGTTCTGGTGCCACGTGACGGGACGCTCGCTCGATCGGGCCGAGCCGCATGCTGTGGGCGTGTGGACCTTCGAGGACCTGAGCGCGACGCGGCGTGTCGCGGTCGAACTGACGCCGCGCGAACGCGAAATCGCCGCGCAACTGGTGACGGGCAAGACGAGCAAACAGATTGGCCGCGCGCTCGACATCAGCTCGCGAACGGTCGACGTCTACCGTTCGCGGCTGATGCGCAAGTACGACACCGGAAACGCGACCGAACTGCTGCAAAGGCTGCTCGGGAACTGAAGCGCGGCGGCGCGGGGCGCCGTCAATCCGCGCCGGACGCAACCCGTTAGCCGGCTGGCATTGTCAACAGAGCGATCAGACGGCTTTCACGAGCGCGGCGTTGTCGATCGTCGAGCGCAACAGATCGGGAATCGGCACGGATTTGCCGGCGGCGTAGTCGATCCACACGCAGCGCGCGGCGCCGCGTGCATAGACGGTGGTGGGATCGTCGGCGCGAGTCAGTTCGAAACCCGTATCGAAGCTGCTGCGGCCGGGCGTGGCGACCGTCATGCGGCCGATCACGTCGCCGGGATAGTGAAGCTGCTTCAGAAACTCCATCGATGCGTTGACGATTACCGGTCCCTGCCCTTCGCCATTGCCGCCGGCGATGCCGAGTTGCTCGAACCAGGAAATCCGCACCTGCTCCATATAACGGAAATAGACCGTGTTGTTTACGTGGCCAAACGCATCCATGTCGCCCCATCGGATCGGCATGGACATCTCAAAAACTGCGTGATATTCGCTCATCGTACTTCTTCTGCGGGTTGAAACAAGATCAGCACGCCGGGCCCTGGGCGGCTCGTGACCGCCCGGCCGGCACGCTGTAAGGACGCTCAGGCGAGGCCGAAGCCGTCGTCGGCGGTAATGACGGCGCCGTTGATGAACTGCGATTCGTCGGCGGCGAGCAAAAGCAGCAGGCCGTCCAGATCTTCCGGCTTGCCGACGCGATGACGCGGCAGCATCGAAACCAGCTTCTGCCCCTGCTCCGTCGACCAGTGATGGTGATTGATCTCGGTATCGATATAGCCCGGGCAGATCGCGTTCACGTTGATGCCGTGGCGGCCCCACTCCAGCGCCATCGACTTGGTCATATGAACGACCGCCGCCTTGCTCATCGAATAGAGGCCGATCTGCGGCAGCACGCGCAGCCCGGCCACCGAAGCAATATTGATGATCCGGTACGGCGGCTTCTGACCGCCGCCATTGCCGCGCATCATCATCCGTTTGGCGACTTCCTGTGCGACGAAGAACGCGCCGCGGGTGTTCGTGTCGAACACGTACTCGAAGTCGGCGGGCGTGACTTCCGAGAGCTTCTGGGTGGTCGAGACGCCCGAGTTGTTGACGAGAATATCGATGGTGCCGGCTTCAGTTTCCGCGTGCGCGACCGCCGACTTGATGCTCTGGTAATCAGTCACATCGAGCGAGACGACGTGCGCGGCGCCGCCGGAGGCCTCGATTTCGGCGCGCAGTTCCTTAAGGCGCTCGGTGCGGCGGCTTGCCAGCACGACTTTCGCGCCCGCCTGCGACAGCACCTGCGCAAAGCGTTTGCCCAGTCCGCTCGACGCGCCCGTGATCAGCGCGACCTTGCCTTCCAGATTGATCGAACGGCCCATTGTCGGTCCTTTATTTGGTTCGGTTGAAGCGGCGGCCGCCGGTACGGGCGTCCGCGAGGAAGGGTTAAACCGTATCACATAAATAGAACGGTCGTGCTAATGTGCACGGCTCGGGTTGCGGCGTCCAGATCCTTCCCGGACAATACGATCCCGAAAAAAGCATTCTAACGGTAAGAGGAGCATCAATGACCCCCGCAAGTCTCATTGAGCAGTACGGCCCGCGCGAGTCGATGGAATACGACGTGGTGATCGTTGGCGGTGGCCCCGCTGGCCTGTCCGCGGCGATCCGTCTGAAGCAGCTGGCGCAGGAGAAAGGCGTCGAGGTGGGCGTCTGTGTACTGGAGAAAGGCTCGGAGGTCGGTGCCCATATTCTCTCAGGCGCGGTGATGGACCCGCGCGCCTTGAACGAGCTGATCCCCGACTGGAAGGAAAAAGGCGCGCCGCTCGATGTCGACGTGACTGAGGACCGCTTCCTGTTCCTGAGCGAATCCGGCGCCAAAAGCGTGCCGAACTGGGCGCTGCCGGATAACTTCAAGAATCACGGCAATTACGTTGTGAGCCTCGCGAACGTCACGCGCTGGCTCGGCCAGCAGGCCGAAGCGCTCGGCGTCGAGATTTTCCCGGGCTTTCCGGCCGCTGAAATCCTGTACAACGACGACGGCTCGGTCAAGGGTGTCGCCACCGGCAATCTGGGTATCGGCAAGGACGGCCAGCCGACTGAAAACTTCCAGCTCGGCATGGAGCTGCACGCGAAATACACGCTCTTCTGCGAAGGCGCGCGCGGGCATCTGGGACGGCAGCTGAACGACCGGTACAAGCTGCGTGACGGCGTCGATCCGCAGGTCTACGGCATCGGCATCAAGGAGCTGTGGGAAATCGATCCGGCCAAGCACAAGCCAGGGCTGGTGATCCACACCGCCGGCTGGCCGCTCGAGAGCGACACCTACGGCGGCTCGTTCCTCTATCACATGGACAACAACCAGGTGATGGTGGGCTTTGTCGTGGGGCTCGGCTATTCGAATCCGTATCTGTCGCCGTTCGAGGAATTCCAGCGCTACAAGACGCATCCGTCGATCCGCGCGTTTCTCGAAGGTGGCAAGCGGGTGTCGTACGGCGCGCGGGCGATCACCGCGGGCGGCCTGATGTCGCTGCCAAAGCTGGTGTTCCCGGGCGGGGCGCTCGTGGGTGACGATGCGGGCTTCCTGAACGCCTCGCGCATCAAGGGTTCGCATGCGGCGATCAAGACCGGCATGCTGGCCGCCGATGCGGCCTTCGACGCGGTCCAGACGGGCCGTCAGGCGGACGAACTCGCCGCCTATCCGGAAGCATTCAAACAGTCGTGGCTGCACACCGAGCTGTACCGTGCGCGCAACTTCAAGCAGTGGATGAGCAAGGGCCTGTATCTGGGCACGCTGATGGTGGGGCTGGAGCAGAAGGTGCTGGGCGGCAACGTGCCCTGGACGCTGCATCACCAGCACTGGGACCACGAGATGCTCAAGCCCGCATCGCAGTGCAAGCCGATCGTCTATCCGAAGCCGGATGGCAAGCTGACGTTCGACCGCCTGTCGTCAGTGTTCATCTCGAACACGAATCACGAAGAGAACCAGCCGGCGCACCTGACGCTGAAAGATCCATCGGTGCCGGTGAACATCAACCTGGCAACGTACGCCGGCCCGGAAAGCCGTTACTGCCCGGCAGCGGTGTATGAGTTCGTGAAGAACGACGACGGCAGCGAGCGGCTCGTGATCAACGCGCAGAACTGCGTGCACTGCAAGACATGCGACATCAAGGACCCGACGCAGAACATCGTGTGGGTCACGCCGGAAGGCGGCGGTGGGCCGAACTATCCGAACATGTGATCTGGCTGCGCTGCATATAAAAAGCCCCGCGATTCGCGGGGCTTTTTGCTTTCCGGCGCTCGCACGCGCGAATCGCTTCATGCGTGCCGCGGGGGGCGACAACCGCTCATGACGTCAGCACGTCAAGGCGCGCTCGCTGCAATTTTCGGCGTCGCGACGACGACATCGCCGCATTGCGCACGATGACGCAGCGCGTGATCGATCATCACCAGCGCGAGCATCGCTTCAGCGATCGGCGTCGCGCGGATGCCGACGCACGGATCGTGACGCCCGAATGTTTCGACGACGGCCGGCTGTCCTGCCTTGTCGATCGAACGACGCGGCGTGCGAATGCTCGACGTCGGTTTGATCGCGATCGAAACCGTCACGTCCTGCCCGGTCGAAATGCCGCCGAGCACGCCACCCGCATGATTGCCGACGAAGCCTTCCGGCGTCAGTTCATCGCCGTGCACCGAGCCACGCTGCGCGACGCTCGCGAAACCCGCTCCGATCTCGACGCCCTTCACCGCGTTGATGCCCATCATCGCGTGGGCGATGTCGGCGTCGAACCGGTCGAAGAGCGGCTCGCCGAGGCCAACCGGTACGCCCGACGCCACCACGTTGATGCGTGCGCCGATCGAATCGCCGTCCTTGCGCAACGCGTCCATATATTCTTCGAGCTTCGGCACGATGTCGGCGTTCGGCGCGAAGAACGGATTCTCGCGCACATGCGACCAGTCGACGAACGGCACATCGATCTCGCCGAGTGCGCTCATGTAGCCGCGAATCTCCGTGCCGAAATGCTCGCGCAGCCATTTCTTCGCGACCGCGCCGGCAGCGACCGTCGGCGCCGTCAGACGTGCCGACGAGCGGCCGCCGCCGCGATAGTCGCGGATGCCATATTTCTGCCAGTACGTGTAATCGGCGTGACCGGGGCGGAACGTATCGGCAATGTTGCCGTAGTCCTTGCTGCGCTGGTCGGTGTTGCGGATCAGCAGCGCGATCGGCGCGCCCGTGGTCGTGCCTTCGAACACGCCGGAGAGAATTTCGACCTTGTCCTCTTCCTGGCGCTGCGTTACGTGGCGCGACGTGCCCGGCTTGCGGCGGTCGAGTTCGAACTGGATGTCGTCTTCGGTCAGCGCCATTCCCGGCGGGCAGCCATCGATCACGCAGCCTATCGCGGGGCCGTGTGATTCGCCAAAGGTCGTGACGGTGAAAAGCGTACCGAGGGTATTGCCGGACATGAGCGTCGTCCAAAGAAAGGCGGGAAAGCCGTTATTATGCCAGCCCGGCCGCCCGGGCGCGCTGTCTGGCGTAGTGGCGCGGGCTGCCCGTGCAGCCCTCTGCCGGTCAGCGGTAGCGCAACGGCGCGGCTATGTGCGCAGCGAGGCAGGCGAGCACGGGCACGGCCAGACGATCGCTCATGACAACAGCAATCAGGACATGCAGCGCGGGCCGCTATTTGCGTGCGCCGCGCAGGTCCGTGACGATCTGCTGCAAACCTTCGGGCGTGACGCTTGCCGGATCGAGCGGTTCGCCGACCGCCAGCGTCAGACGGCTCATCACGCCCTTCTGGACCGGCCGCGGCAGATGCACTTCCTCGTGCCGCGAAAACACGCTGCCCCACAGGCCGCGCAGCGCCATCGGTATGACCGGCGCGGGCGAGCGCCCGATGATCTCGCTCACGCCGTGGCGGAACGGGTTCAGGTCGCCGGTCCGCGTCAGCTTCCCTTCAGGAAAGATGCACACCAGATCGCCATCGGCGAGCGCTTCCGCGCAGGAATCGTAGGCGCGCGTCAGCATCTGCGGGTTCTCGTGCGCGGGGGCAATCGGAATGGCCTTCGCTTGACGGAACAGCCATCCGGCAAACGGCGACTGGAAAATGCGGTAGTCCATCACAAAACGGATCGGTCGCGGACTCTCGGCCATGATGACCACGGCATCGACGTAACTGACGTGATTGCACACCAGTACCGCGGCACCCTCTTCCGGAATGCGCTCCGCGTGAACGACGCGCATGCGATAGAACGTGTGCACCAGCAGCCACGCGATAAAGCGCAGCAGAAACTCGGGCACGAGCGAATAGATGTACGTGGCGACGACGATATTCAGTAGCGCCGTCGCCAGAAAAATGCCCGGAATGCTCACGCCCGCGGCGGTCAACCCGACCGCCATCAGCGCCGACACAATCATGAACAGCGAATTCAGAATATTGTTGGCCGCGATGATGCGCGCGCGATGGCTCGACTGGCTCCTGCTCTGGATCAGCGCATAAAGCGGCACGCTGTAGAAACCGCCGAACATCGCGAGCAGGAACAGGTCGGCGAGAATGCGCCAGTGCGGCAGCAGCGACAGAAACTCTCCGACAGTGAGCAGATGCCCTACTGCGGGCAACGCGTGACTCGCGAAATAAAGGTCGATAGCGAACACGCTCATGCCGATCGAGCCGAGCGGCACAAGACCGATTTCGACGCGGCGTTTAGACAGCCGTTCGCACAGCAGCGAGCCAATACCGATGCCGACCGAGAATGTGCCGAGCAACACCGTGACGACATCAGGATTGGCCGACAGCACATTCTTCGCAAAACTGAAAAACGACGACAGAAACGTGGCGCCGACGAACCACAGCCAGGAAATGCCGAGCAGGCTCAGAAAAACCGTGCGATTCTCGCGGGCGAGTTTCAGGTTGCGCCACGTTTCGCTGACCGGATTCCAGTTGATGCGCAGGTCGGCCTGCGGCGCAACAGATTTCGGCACGAAGCCCGACACGAGCCGCCCGACGAGCGCAATCGCCACGCAGCAGCACGCGAGCACAACGGCACCGTGCTCGACGAACCCGGCTGCCGCACCACCGACGATCGTCCCGATCAGGATCGCGACGAACGTCCCCATCTCGACCATCCCGTTCCCGCCGACGAGTTCCGCCGTCGCCAGATGCTGCGGCAGATACGCGTATTTGACCGGGCCGAACAGCGTCGAATGCACGCCCATCAGGAACGTGCAGAAGTACAGTAGCGGCGCGCTATGCAGCAGGAATCCGGCGCCGCCGATCAACATCACGCCGATCTCGAAGGTCTTCACAAAGCGCGTCAGCATCGCCTTGTCGTACTTGTCCGCGATCTGTCCCGACGTCGCAGAGAAGAGGACGAAGGGCAAAATGAAAACCGCCGAGATCAGGAATGCGGCGGTCTTCGCGTCGACGCCTGAAAACCGCGCGGTCTGAAACGTGACCAGGGACGTGAAGCCGATCTTGAAGACGTTGTCGTTCATCGCGCCGAGGAACTGCGTCCAGAAAAACGGCGCGAAGCGTCGTTCCCGCAGCAGGCGGAACTGCGATTCGTGCTGCTCGCCTCTGCGGCTGGTGCGATGGGCGGCGGGTATCGGACGATCGTTCATGACAACGGAGATCAGGACATGCAGCGCGGGCAACGGACGCGCCGCGCGGACACAAAAAAAGCGCACGCTTTCGCGCGCGCCTTTCGCTCAGGCTTCACACTCAGTCTTTCACATCGACGGTAGCGAAGCAGCGAACGCGGACGTTGATCCGCCCCACCCCGCACGATGACCGCTCAACGCGTCTGTTCCTGCTCCTGCTCGGGCCAGTCGCGGATATACGCCTTCAACATGCGGTTTTCGAAACCCTGCTCCTCGACGACCGCTTTGGCCACATCGTAGAAAGAGATCACGCCCATCAGCGTGCGGCTTTCCAGAACCGGCAGATAGCGCACATGGTGCTCCAGCATCATGCGGCGTACCTCGTTCACGTCCGTTTCCGGTGTGCAGGTAAGCGGATGGTCGTCCATGACCTTGCGGATTGTCGATGTGCCGACGCTGCCGCCGTTCTCGCTCAGCGTCAGGATAATCTCACGAAAGGTCAGCATGCCGACCAGATCACCGTATTCCATGACAACGAGCGAGCCAATATCGTGCTCGGCCATTGTGTTGACTGCTTCGCTCAGCGGCGTATCGGGCGTGACGGTGAAAAGCGTGTTGCCCTTGACCTTGAGGATATCGCTGACTCGCATGATTGTCTCCTGTGATGCTTTAAAGCCTGACTGACTTTCGATCCTAGCGGAAAGGGGTGCAAAAGGAAAGCGGGCAAACCGCATGCGGACGCGGCTTTGCCCCGGTGATACGATTGCCCCCACTTTCATCCTTCGCCGGGCCATCCACGGCTCAGCCGCTCACGATGTCCGCCAACCGTTTCGACACGCTTGCGCTGCACGCCGGCGCTGCCCCCGACCCGACGACCGGCGCCCGCGCCACGCCGATCTATCAGACCACCTCGTTTTCGTTCCGCGATACCGACCACGCCGCGTCGCTCTTCAATATGGAGCGCGCCGGCCACGTGTATTCGCGGATCTCGAACCCGACCGTCGCCGTCTTCGAAGAGCGCGTCGCCGCGCTGGAGAACGGCGCCGGCGCAATCGGGACGGCGAGCGGGCAAGCGGCGCTGCATCTTGCCATTGCCACGCTGATGGGCGCCGGCTCACACATCGTGGCGTCCGGCGCGCTGTACGGCGGCTCGCACAACCTGCTGAACTACACGCTTCGGCGTTTTGGCATCGAAACGACTTTCGTCAAACCCGGCGACCTCGACGCATGGCGCGCGGCGCTGCGCCCCAACACACGGCTACTGTTCGGCGAAACGCTCGGCAATCCCGGCCTCGACGTGCTCGACATCGCCGCTGTCGCAGAGATCGCCCACGAATACCGCGTGCCGCTGCTCGTCGATTCGACCTTCACGACCCCTTACCTGCTCAAACCATTCGACCACGGCGCGGATTTCGTCTACCACTCGGCGACGAAATTCCTCGGTGGCCACGGCACGACGATCGGCGGCGTGCTGGTTGACGGCGGCACATTCGACTTCGAGGCGTCCGGCCGCTTTCCAGAGTTCACAGAACCCTATGAGGGCTTCCACGGCATGGTATTCGCCGAGGAAAGCACCGTCGCGCCCTTCCTGCTGCGCGCCCGCCGCGAAGGCCTGCGCGACTTCGGCGCATGCCTGCACCCGCAGGCCGCCTGGCAACTGCTGCAGGGCATCGAGACGCTACCGCTGCGCATGGAACGTCACGTCGCGAATACGCGCAAGGTGGTCGAATTTCTCGCCGGCCACGCCGCCGTCGAATCTGTCGCCTATCCGGAACTGGCGTCGCATCCGGATTTCGCGCTGGCGCAGCGTCTGTTGCCGCGCGGCGCGGGCGCGGTGTTCAGCTTCAACCTGCGAGGCGATCGCGCCGCCGGCCGGCGTTTCATCGAAACACTTGCGCTCTTTTCGCACCTCGCGAATGTCGGCGATGCGCGCTCGCTCGTCATCCACCCCGCGTCGACCACGCATTTCCGCATGGACGCGGCCGCGCTTGCCGCAGCCGGCATCGCCGAAGGCACAATCCGGCTGTCGATCGGCCTCGAAGATCCCGACGACCTGATCGACGATCTCAAGCGCGCGCTGAAGGCATCGCAGAAGTCCGCGGACGCACCCACCGCCAAAGGATCGACAAAAGCGTCGACAAACCCACCCAAAGACGACGGTTCGCGCAGGGAGTCCGTATGATCCTCGATGTTTACGGCGCGCCCGCATACGCCTACACCGGCGGCAAACCGTTCGACCCCGCACTCCCGACCGCCGTCTTTATCCACGGCGCCGAGCACGACCACAGCGTATGGGCGCTGCAGACCCGATATTTCGCGCACCACGGCTTTGGCGTGCTCGCGGTCGATCTGCCCGGTCATCACCGTAGTGCAGGGCCAGCGTTGCGCGATATCGGCAAAATGGCCGACTGGCTGGCTGCCCTGCTCGACGCCGCAGGTGCAGCGCGCGCGTTCGTCGCCGGACACAGCATGGGCTCGCTCATCGCGCTCGATTTCGCCGCGCGCTATCCCCACCGGGCAACGCATCTCGCGCTGCTCGCCACCGCCGCGCCGATGGCCGTCTCCGACGCCCTGCTCGATGCGGCCGCCAACCGCGAGCCTGAGGCTATCGAAATGGTCAATCAGTGGTCTCACTCGACCTTCGCCGCCAAGCCTTCCTGTCCAGGCCCGGGTTTCTGGCTTCACGGCATGAACCAGCGCCTGATGGAACGCGTGGCGGCCACCGGCGAGCCACAACTCTTTCACCGCGACTTCAGCGCATGCAATGCCTACACGGACGGCATCGCACGGGCCGCACAGGTGCAATGCCCCGTACGGTTGATTGTGGGCCGCCGCGATGCGATGACGCCGCCACGCGCCGCGCAGGCGCTCACCCACGCATTTGCATCCGCCGGTGTCACCGTCGACACCGTTACGCTGGACGCCGGTCACGCCCTGATGGCCGAACAACCGGATGCAACGCTCGACGCCCTGTTCACGTTTGCTTCCGGCTCTGCCGCGACCGTGACCCGCTAAGGCCGCTCGACAGCCATCACGATAGCGAATTGCGTGGACGCCCACCATCGGCCGAATGGCCAGGTTGCGCCCATGCATCGATAGCAGCACAATGATTCCAGTCAACCGGCAGCACGTGCATGGCGCACGTGGCGTGTACCGGCCGGGCATGGAAGAAGCGGAGGCAATGATGGCGCACACCACTCATACCGATCACTTCGCGAGTTTCGCGGAGTTCTATCCGTTCTATCTGGAAGAGCATCGCAACAGCGTGTCGCGCCGGTTGCATTTCGTGGGCTCGCTAGGCGTGATCGGCTTTCTGGCGATGGCGCTCGCCACGGGCGACTGGTTGTGGCTGCCAGCGGCGCTCGTTTGCGGATATGGCTTCGCGTGGATCGGGCATTTCTTCTTCGAGAAAAACCGTCCCGCTACGTTCCGGCATCCGATCTACAGCCTGATGGGCGACTGGGTGATGTTCAAGGACATCTGCACGGGGAAGATCTCGCTATAGCGGCAAGTGAACTGGCGGCGTGGGGGCTCGCGCTGGGTGGGCTGACCGTGAACTGAAGGAAGCGAAAGCAACAAGAGCAGCAGTATGTGAGGTACCCGCAAACAAAGTAGCGGCGGCCGAAGCAGGGACAGGCAAAGACACCGGCGCCCGCCCGGCCAGCGAAAAGTCTGAGCTACGCCGTCTGGTGCGGCATGGCCGTGCGCCGCGCGTCGTCTTCCGCGCCATCGGCCGCTCGCGCCGCAGCCCGCGTCGCCAGCAGCGAAGCCAGCGAAACGTTGAGTTTGTCGTTTTCGAGCGCGGCGAGGAGCGACGCGCTGTCGATACGCGTCGAATCCAGATTCAGCTGGTACTCCAGTTCCGCGCGGTCGATCACGAAAAGCGCGAACAGTTGCGCGACGGTAATCTGGTTCGGATTCGCGAGCAGCAGAAAACGCGGCTGGGCGCCGTTTTCTTCGAGACGCGCGAGCCACTCGAGCTGTTCAAGCTGCTGCGTGAGCCGGATGGTCGTATCCATATCGCGACGGAGCGCACGTGCGAGTTGCTGGATCGTGTAGCCCGGCTTACCTGCTTCACGCGCTTCGGACAGCCGCGCCAGCAGTTCAAGCGCGTCGAACAGGTCGCTGCCGGGAAACTGCGGCCGGTGGAACTGGCCGGTCCGGATCGCCGGCAACGCCGACGCGATCATTGCGCCCGCGAGCGTAATGAACCAGCTGAGGTACATCCAGAGCAGGAACATCGGCAGCGCGGCGAACGCGCCGTACATGGCCGTGTAGGTCGGTATACGCCGGATGTAATAGCCGAAGCCGCGCTTCGCGAGTTCGAATGCAACTGCGGCACACAGGCCGCCCACTACCGCGTCGCGCCATTCGACCCGGCAATTCGGCAGATAGACGTACAACATCGTGAATGCGAGCGCGGTGAGCGGCAAGGCGGCACCCGTCAGCGCCCACTCGATCACGGTCGGCACATGCTGCACGCCGGTGAACGCCATCGACTGCGTGAACAGATAGGAGGAAATCGACAGACTGAAACCGATCAGAAGAGGACTCAGCGTGAGAATCGCCCAGTAGACCAGCACGCGCTGCGCGAAGGGCCGCGGTTTGCGCACGCGCCAGATCACGTTGAACGCGGATTCGACCGTCATCATCGTCATGACCGACGTGAGAAACAGGATGATCATGCCCATCGTCGTCAGGCCTTTTGCCTTCGACGCGAATTCGTTCAACCAGTTGAAAATCTGGTTGTTGATCTGCGCGGGCATCAGATGGTCGGCGAGGAAATCCTGCAACGACATCTGGAACGCCGCAAAAATCGGGAACGCGGTGAAAAGTGCGAACGCGACCGTCGCGAGCGGGACGATCGCGAGCATCGTCGTGAACGTGAGACTGCCGGCCACCTGCGGAATACGATCTTCGCTGCTGCGCTGCGCGGCGAACTGCGCGAGACGCCGGATCACATCGAGATCGACACGCACCCTGGACAACAAAAGCACCTCCTTCGTCTCGTGAAACCGCCCGCGGCGCAACGTGCGCGCGGACCCAACCCCTATAATACCCGTTCACGTGCGACACGACGCTATCGTGTAGAGGCGCGCCGGACTCTTTAAAACTCCGGCAAACACTAGGTAATACAAGGCTTTCCGCGAAAGGCTCTCCGTCGATTTGGTGGAGTTGCTCCAGCTTGAAGCTTCGTTAATTGATGGCTAGAAAACAGCTGCCTCCGTCGGAGGTGGACGGTTTTTTGCGTCCATCAACTCAGAAAGCGTTGCATCCGCACAACGTTCATGGCGAACTTTGTTACACGGAATTACAACGTCTTAAAACGAAAATAGCGTGCTGAGTCCCACCTTCCATGGTGGTCAACCTCTCACGCAGCAATCTGAGCCCGGGAGCCCACTCGAAGTGTGTAACTCCGATCTTCATTGTTCAACCGCGTAGCACTAGCGGCAGCGAACCTTTTGTGCGACCAAAAGTAGCCTAGGAAAACATGCGTCACTGGTAACGGTGAGGTGTGAAGCTTTTCTGACAACGTAGCCCCCTGACGAATCAACAGGGCGCCGTTTCCTCGCGAGGGGTGGCGGCGGAGACTCCGAGCAGCGATGGGGTCGAGGAGCTAGGCTGGCGGACATGGGCAACATATGTGAACTACTGATAAACCTCGTAAGTATTGAGGCGCCAAAGCTGCTGATTGACGGCGTAAGTCGTCTACTGGCGTTAACCAAACGGTGTGTGGCCGGTCATTTCGTTGTGAACTCGAAATGCGTCGCCTTCGCGGCCACCGGGGGAGAGGTAGGCCCTAACTCTGTCGTGTGAAGATCGGGGAACGTGGTAAGCCCGTATGGCCGCCCTCCGGGCAGGTAAACCGTAAGGGATACTGTTGGCTGTGCGGGTATGGGAGGACGGAAAAAGCGAATGCCGGGCTGTAATGGTTCGGATAGGGATTGCAACATCATCCCACGCGAAAGCGGGCAGACTTCCGTCTGGTCTTTCGTCGCAAGACGGCTGATCAACCTTTGAAACTTGGAAAGCACATGGCGCAAGCCATCGTGTTCTTTAGCACTTTCCTCCCCGCGGGGTGTCGTCGCCCCGCAAGGGATGCTGGCGCCTTCGGTTTGGGGAATAACCTACCGAGTAGGAGAGCAGCATGAAAGTATCTAGTCGAAAGATTAGATCTGCGCTTTCCGGCGCTCCGCAAGACTGGTTTGCCATCGACTGGCGACGAGTCGAACGGACCGTCCGAGGGACGCAGATTCGAATTGCGAAGGCAACACTGGACGGCAACTGGCGCAGGGTTAAAGCTCTGCAACGGATGTTGACCCGCTCGTGGTCAGCCAAAGCACTGGCTGTGCGGCGAGTGACTCAAAACCAAGGCAAACGGACAGCGGGAGTTGACCGTGAGCTGTGGGATTCGCCTGAACGTCGATGGCACGCTATCGACGAGTTGAAGCGGCGCGGATACAAGCCTCTGCCTCTAAGGAGAGTCTTCATCCCCAAGGCCAATGGAAAGGAACGCCCTTTGGGTATTCCGACCATGAAAGACCGGGCGATGCAAGCCCTGTTTTTGCTGGCCTTGGAACCTGTGGCGGAATCGACGAGTGATCCGAATTCTTATGGCTTTCGGCGCAATCGATCAACCTCCGACGCAATGGCACAGATATTCGCCACCATGTCTCAAGAGGCTTCGGCCACTTGGGTTCTGGAAGCAGATATTAAAGGCTGCTTTGACAATATCGACCACGAATGGCTGCTAACCAATGTCCCGATGGACAGGGCCGTGCTCCGGAAGTGGTTGAAGGCTGGCACTGTGTTTCAAGGCCGGTTTCAGGCAACAGATGCTGGTACGCCTCAAGGAGGAATCATCTCTCCAACTTTGGCTAATGTGGCGCTGAACGGGCTAGAACGACAACTGGTCTCGCAGTTAGGACGCGAACTAGGAATCGGGAAAGCTAAGAAGCTGAAAATAAATGTGGTCCGGTATGCCGATGACTTCGTCATTACGTGCGCTTCAGACGCAGCAATTGAAGCAATCGTCAAACCGAAGGTGGTTACTTTCCTCGCTCAACGAGGTCTGGAGTTATCTTCGGAGAAGACACGCATCACCCACATTGCGAACGGTTTCGACTTTCTTGGATGGAACTTCCGGAAGTACACCGGCAAGATGCTCATCAAACCGAGCCGGAAAAACGTGCAAGCGTTCTACCGCAAACTCAAGGAAGCGATAAGCACGCACAAGACGGTAACGCAGGAGAAGCTTATCCTCCTGCTAAACCCGATGCTACGAGGGTGGGCCGAGTATCACCGCCCCGTAGTAGCCAAACAGGCGTTCAGCCGAATGGATTACCTGCTGTTCAAGGCATTGTGGCGGTGGTCTGTGCGCCGTCATCCAGCCAAGAGCGCCGAATGGGTCCGGAAGAAGTATTTCCACTCGATCGGCGATCGCAACTGGGTTTTCCGCACCATGACCACCAACGATGAGGGAGTCCGAGAGTGGAAGGAGCTACACACGCTCGCGTCGACCCCTATCAAACGCCATGTCAAGATAGCGGGTGAGTTTAATCCGTTCGACCCTCAATGGGAGCTGCGAGGAGAGGAAGTGCGACAGGAACGCATGCTTGCATCGATGCGTCACCGAACGCTATGGTCCGCTCTTTACAAATCTCAGCGAGGGCTGTGTGGGCTCTGTCAGTGCAAGATTACGAAGGAAACGGGATGGCACGATCATCACATCCAATATCGCGTCCATGGTGGATCGGAAGCGCTATCTAATCGTATACTCTTGCACCCCGACTGCCACACACAGGTCCACATTCTTGGCCTAGCAGTAGTGAAACCGACCCTCTCCTTGGAGAGGGCCTTGTAAAGGCTTGAGCCGTATGCTGTGAAAATAGCAAGTCCGGTTCTTAGGGGGCCCCTTTTCCCGGAAGGGAGGGGGGCTACCCTACCGACGAGGCCTATGAAAGACATTCTTGTGCTCTATTACAGCCGGTACGGCGCCACGCGCGAGCTCGCGCTGGCGATCGCGCACGGCATCGACAGCGTGCCGGGCATGCAGGCGCGCATGCGTACGGTACCGCCGGTTTCGACCGTCTGCGAGGCAACGCAACCCGATATTCCCGCCGGAGGTCCGCCTTACGTCGAACTGCGCGATCTCGAGGAATGTGCCGGCCTCGCACTCGGTTCGCCAACCCGCTTTGGCAACATGGCCGCTTCGCTCAAATACTTCCTCGACAGCACGACACCGCAGTGGCTTTCCGGTGCGCTTGCGGGCAAACCGGCCTGCGTGTTCACGTCGACGGGCAGCCTGCACGGCGGCCAGGAAACCACCCTGCTCTCGATGATGCTGCCGCTGCTCCACCACGGCATGATGATCCTCGGCATTCCATACACCGAGAGCACGCTCACCACCACGCAGACTGGCGGCACGCCCTACGGTGCGTCGCACTTTGCGCGAGCGGGCTCGGCCGAACAGGGCATTTCCGCCGATGAAAAAACGCTCGCGGTCGCGCTCGGCGCACGTGTCGCGCGGGCGGCTTCGATGATGAACGACCGGCCATGAACGCGCCTCATGTGCCGCCAGCAGGCACGCCGCCCGCGCCTGTCGCGCCCGTTACGGCGCCGCGCGGCTTCGCGCATGGCGCATCGGCGGCGTTGATCGCGCTGATCGTGCTGTCGGTCGCGTGGGAGTGGTGGCTCGCGCCGCTGCGGCCCGGCGGCTCGGCGCTCGTGTTGAAGGCCGCACCGCTCTGCTTAGCGCTCGGCGGTGTGCTGCGCCATCGTGTGTACACGCTGCAATGGGCGTCGATGCTGGTGCTGCTCTATCTCGCGGAAGGCATCGTGCGCGGCATGACCGACGCTGGCCTGAGCGCGAGTCTAAGCTGGCTGGAAGCGGCGCTCGCGACCGTCTTCTTTGTCTGTGCCCTAGGCTATGTCGCGCCTTACAAGCGCGCGGCAAAACGCGCGAAAAAGGCCGCCTGTTAAGAGGCGGTCGAACGCAAGGCGAGCAGCAGGCTGAGAAGCGAGGCTGAAAAGCGAGGCCGAGAAGCAAGGCCGAGAAACAGGCTGAAAAGCGGGTTGAAAAGCGCCGATAACCGCGCGCACGGCGTCAGTGCGCACAACCGCAACATATGCAGCAAAACGTGGAGATCCGCAAACGCGCAACAGCCCACCCGGAACGCCACGTACATCAACCGCAATACACGCACTAAAGCCGGGCGACACAACCCGACCGACCACCATCATGAGCCAACCCGCTGAAGCCTCTCGCCATCGCACCTTCCTCGACGCCTGCCGCGATGCCATTGGCGCCGCGCATGTCCTGACGGACCCGCACGACACCGCCCCGTACATCACCGACTGGCGCCATCGCTACACGGGCGCCACGCTCGCAGTGCTCTGCCCTTCCACCGCTGATGAAGTCGCAGCGCTCGTCAAACGTGCCGTCGAACACCGCATCGCGATTGTCCCGCAAGGCGGCAACACCGGCCTCGCCGGCGGCGCGACGCCAGACAACAGTGGCGAACAGGTCGTGCTGAGCCTGAAACGTCTGAACCGGGTGCGCGATATCGATCCGCACAACAACACGATCACGGTGGAAGCGGGCGTCGTCCTCGCCGACGTCCAGGCGCGCGCGGAAGAAGCCGGCCGCCTGTTCCCGCTGAGTCTCGCGGCTGAAGGCAGTTGCACAATCGGCGGCAACCTTGCGACGAACGCCGGCGGGACGGGCGTCCTGCGTTACGGCAACACGCGCGAGCTGTGTCTCGGTCTCGAAGTTGCGACGCCGCAAGGCGAACTGTGGGACGGCCTGCGCGGACTGCGCAAGGACAACACCGGCTACGACCTGCGCGATCTGTTCATCGGCGCTGAAGGCACGCTCGGCATCATCACCGCGGCCGTGATGAAACTGCATCCGCAACCCGCGGCGCGTGTGACGGCGCTGGCCGCGCTTGCGTCACCGCACGCCGCGCTCGATTTTCTCGCGCTGACGCAACGCTTCGCCGGCCCGCTTTTGACCGGCTTCGAGTTGATGTCGGATTTCTGCCTCAGGCTCGTCGGCGCGCATTTCCCGCAGATGCGCTATCCGTTCGCCGACGCGCACGCGCAGGTCGTGCTACTCGAGCTGTCCGATAGCGAAAGCGAGGAGCACGCGCGCGCCCTCTTCGAACGGCTGATGGAAACGGCGCTCGAGGACGGCCTCGTCGAAGATGCGGTCGTCGCGGAAAATCTCGCACAGTCGAATGCATTCTGGGATCTGCGCGAACACATTCCGCTTGCGCAGGCCGAGGAAGGGCTGAACATCAAGCACGATATCGCCGTGCCGATCTCGCGCATCGGCCATTTCATCGAGGAAACCGACGCGGCCATTGCGAAGCACGTGTCGGGCGCGCGAATGGTGACGTTCGGCCATCTCGGCGACGGCAACCTGCACTACAACGTGCAGGCGCCGGAAGGTGTCGACGCGAAGGCGTTTCTCGATCAGTATCAGATATCGATCAACCAGATCGTCTACGACAGCGTGCACCGGCATCGCGGCAGCATCAGCGCGGAACATGGCCTCGGGCAGCTGAAAATCGACGAAGCGATGCACTACAAGCAGCCGGTCGAAGTGCAGTTGATGCGCACGCTGAAAGCCGCGCTCGATCCGCTCAATCTGATGAACCCCGGCAAGGTGATACGCTGAGGTCCGGCGCATCGATATCGACGAAGGAGCCGTGTCCGTGAAAATTCGCGTTCTGTCCGATCTGCATCTCGAATGCGACGAGCCCGAAGTGATCCCGCACGCGAACGCGGATCTGGTCGTCCTCGCCGGCGACATCCATAACCACGCGCTTGGCCTGCGCTGGGCCGCGGAGACGTTCGACGGTGCCGTGCCCGTCATCTATGTGCCGGGCAACCATGAGTACTACGACGGCGAGTTCGGCGCGCTCGAATCGGCGATGCGCGACGCCGCGCACGCGGTCGATAACGTCCACTTCCTGAATAACGCGTCGCTCGTCGATCCGGCGGGCCGCTGGCGCGTGCTCGGCACCACGTTGTGGACCGACTTCACACTGTATGGCGCGAGCGACGAAGCGCGCGCGGAATCGATCGCCGCAGCGGAACGCGTCATGCTCGACTTCCGCGGGCTCATCCAGCTGACCTGGCCGCACAATGTCGACCCCGGCAGCGGCGACAGCAGCGCCGCCGCCGAAGGTCCGCGCGACTTCACGCCCGCCGATTCGCTCGCGCTGCACGTCCGCGCGCGTGCGTGGCTCGAAGCGGAACTGGCCCGCCCGTTCGACGGCAAGACGATCGTCGTGACCCATCACGCGCCGCACCGGCTCAGCCTCTCCGCACGTTATGCGGAAGACCGCGTATCGGCGGGCTTCGTCAATGACCTGCCGGAGCTTGTCCGCGCGCCCGCTGCGTTGTGGATCCACGGTCATACGCATACCGCGTTCGACTACACCGTCAACGGCACGCGCGTCGTGTGCAACCCGCGCGGCTACATCGACCGACGCACGGGCAAGCTCGAAAACCCCGATTTCACGTGGGACAAGGTCGTGGAAATCTAGAGCGCTGTCCCTTCGGAGGCCTCATGTGTAACCGGATCAGCCAGTACAGCCAGCCGCTACGTTACGCAGAACATCTTGGCCTCTCGAATCCGTTCATGCTGTTCGATGCTGCAGACCGTCGCCCGGGCTACAACCTCGCGCCCGGCATGCATCCGCTCGCGATTTATCCTGACGAAACCGTCCGCGCAGTCCATTGGGGTTACCGGCCGCCGTGGGCAGTCGAAGAAAATCTGCCGCAGACGATCAACGCGCGCGCCGAAACGGCCGCGACCGCCCGCTATTTCCGCACGCTGTGGCGCACGGGCCGCGTGCTGGTGCCCGCCGATGGCTGGTTCGAATGGCACGTGGAGCCCGCACTGGAAACCGCTGGCACCGACGCCGCGCCGGGGGCGAGCGATATCAGGGAACGTCAGCCCTGGTACGTGCGCCTGAAACGCGACGAGCCGATGTATCTCGCGGCGCTTTCCAGCGTGCGCGAACCGGGGCGTCAAACAGAGGGAATGGGCATGGTGATCGTGACCGCGACGGCCGACGCGGGACTGATCGACGTGCACGATCGACGCCCGCTGGTCTTGTCGCGCGATACGGCGCGCCGCTGGCTCGATCCGTCGTTGCCGCTGCGGGAGCTCGAACTGCTGGCCCGCAAGGCATGTGTGCCAGCGAGCGAATTCGTGTGGTATCGCGTCAGTGGCGACGTCAATCGCCTGCTAAGCGACGAGCCCGGCCTGATCGAGGCGCTGCCCTGACCACTGGTCACGAAAGCGGCGAAGCGGCCAGAGCCAGGCGCATGGTCAGCGAATAATCAGCGAATATCAGAACGATCCGAACGAACTGGACGGGAAACCTTGATGGGGACGAGTTGAGGCTGCGGCCGCAGTATGCGCAGGAGTTCGCGCGACGCGGCGATTCCGATCAGTCCAAGCATGACGGCAACGCCGACGAGCAGATGCGTATCCATGGGGTTCCTCTTCGTGCGGTTCGAGTGATGCTGGTAATTCAGGTGATAACGTCTGATGTAAGTCAGGTCGATCAGTGCATTCACCAAACGTTAGCAAATCGATTCGCAGGAAGAAGTAAGGAAATGTTGCGATGCGCCACGTCTGTAACAGCGCGCAACTGTCGACATCACATCATCCGCGTCAAACGGCGGCTGGCTGTGCGGCCGACGCGAAAACTTACGTCCGCGCAAACTGGCGCAACTCGGCCTGATCGGTAGCGAGCGTCGCCGGCAATTCGTCGCGCATGAATTCGACCCACGTACGGATCTTGGCGTCCAGATACTGACGTGATGCATAGAGCGCATACACGTTCATTTCCTGCGACGTGTACGCCGGCAGGATCCAGACAAGCTCGCCGCTGCGCAGACCGCTGATCGCCGAATAGATCGGAATCAGGCCAACGCCCATGCCCTCACGCACCGCGACCGCCATCGCCTCCGCGACATTCACCTGAAACGTCGCCGGGCCGAGAAACACGGATTCCTGACCATCCGGGCCGTCGAAAATCCATTCGTCGGAGGGAAAAACCGGCGTCACCATCTGCAGGCAAGTATGTCTGGCCAGATCGGCCGGCACTTGCGGAATACCGTTGCGCTCCAGATAGGCCGGCGACGCGCAGGCAATGCTGAACGCGCTGCCCAGCCGCTGCGAGACGAGGCCCGAATCCGGCAGACCGGTCGCGACCGTCAGCGAAACGTCGTAGCCTTCGTCGAGCAGATCGGGCATGCGCTGCGCGAGTGTCAGCTCGACGTGAACCTCCGGATAGCGCTTCTGATACCGCCCGACGGCAGGCACGACGTAGTGCTGGCCGAAGCTCGTCATCGCGTGTACTTTCAGCTTGCCGGACGGTCGCGCATGGGCGTCACTCGCCTCCGCTTCCGCCTGCTCGACGTACGCGAGAATCTCCTCGCAGCGCTGCAGATAACGCTCGCCGGCCTCGGTCAGCGCGATGCGGCGCGTCGTGCGGTTGAGCAGCCGCGTGCGCAGATGCGCTTCGAGATCGGACACAGCGCGTGAGCAATAGGCGGTCGTGGTATTGAGATGCTGCGCGGCGCCCGTGAAGCTGCCAGCCTCTACGACACGAGCAAATACGCGCATATTTTGAAGCGTATCCATATATCCTTCCGTTGACCCGATGGATTGTTACATGAATCGCAAGAACAATTATCTCAATTCCCGTAAAGATGCCTTGCATCTTTACAGGTTATTCAGCAATCCCTCGAAAAATATAATGACGCACAGTGTTCTATAGTCAATTAAGGAGCAAATCGTGCAGTCTCCGGTATCGAAAGGGATCGTTGCGTTTAGCGTTCTTGCGATCTCATTAATAATCGCCGGCTGTGCCAATACCGGAGGCATCGCGCCGCAGTCACAGGGGCTCGATACGTCCACGCTCGATGCCGGCGCGGCCATCCGCGCGGCCAACGCCGACGCGAAATGGCCCGCCGCCGACTGGTGGCGTGTCTTCAACGACCCGCAGTTGAACGCATGGGTTGCGGCGGCGCAAGAAGGCAATCCCACGCTCGCGGTCGCGCAGGCGCGCGTGCGCCAGGCGAAGTCGATGGCCGGCATAGCCGCATCGGCGCTGTCGCCGCAGGTGAAGGGCGATCTGTCGTTGCAGCGTCAACACTGGCCCGACAACGTCTATTACGGTCCGGGCCCGCTCTCCGACGCCAACACGTGGAACAACACGGGCACCATCAGCCTCTCCTACAACCTCGACCTGTGGGGCCACGACAGGAACAACGCTGAGCGCGCGCTGGATATGGCGCACGCCACCGCCGCCGACGCCCGCGCCGCACAGCTCGAACTCGAAGCGAACGTCGTGCGCACGTATGTGCAGATGTCGATGAATTACGCGCTGCTCGACATCGCAAAGTCGACGGTCGACCAGCAGCACCGTATTCTGGATCTCGCGACGAAGCGCCTGAAGGGCGGTCTCGGCACGCAACTCGAAGTCAGCCAGGCCGAAACGCCGCTGCCTGAGTACGAACGGCAGATCGACGCGTACGAAGAACAGATCGCGCTGGGCCGCAACCAGCTGGCCGCGCTGGCCGGCAAGGGTCCGGGCGCGGGCGAATCGATCACCCGTCCGGCCATTGCGCTCGCCGCGCCCATCGGCCTGCCGTCAGCGCTGCCGGCCGAACTGATTGGCCACCGGCCGGATGTCGTCGCTGCCCGCTGGACGGTCGCGGCGCAGGCACGCGGCATCGACGTCGCGAAGGCCGACTTCTACCCGAACATCAACCTGCTCGCGTCGGTCGGCGGCTTTGCTGCGGCTGGCCCGATGTTCCAGTTCCTGCATGCGGCGAACGGCGGCTGGACGGCGGGGCCGGCCCTGTCGCTGCCGATCTTCGAAGGCGGGCGGCTGCGCGCGCAGCTTGGCGCGGCTTCCGCCGGCTATGACGTCGCGGTCGACCAGTACAACCAGACGATCGTCAGCGCGCTGAAGGACATCGCCGACCAGATCGTGCGGATGCGCTCGCTCGAAACGCAGGCGAAGGACGAACAACGTTCGGTCGATGCGGCGCGCCGGAACTACCAGCTGTCCGCGGAAGGCTACCGGCGCGGTCTGACCGATTACCTGAACGTGCTGATCGCGCAAACGCAGTTGCTTCGCGCGCAGGAAGGCGTCGCGCGGGTGCAGGCTGAACGGATCGGCGTGCAGGCTTCGCTTGTGACCGCACTCGGCGGTGGCGTCATCGAACCGGAAGACGGACCGGACACCACGGAGACGCTGCCTGCGCACGGACGCGGCAAGAAGACTTCGACGGTTGCTACGTCTGCCGCATTCGCCACGTCGACCGCGCCCTCCGGCACGGCGGCCGCGGGCACGGCGTCCGCTGGCACGGCGCCCGCTGGCACGGCGCCACAGAAGTAAGCGCGGCGCTCACATGTCCACGCCTCTCTCCTCCGCCCCGCCGCCGTCGCCGCTCGTCGCGTTCTACGCGGCCGCCGCCGACTGGGCACACACCGACGGTCGCACCTGGATCTACATGTTCAAGGCGATCGCCGCCGCGCTGCTCGCGCTCGGCATCGCGATGAAGCTCGATCTGCCGCAGCCGCGCACCGCGATGACGACCGTGTTCGTCGTCATGCAGCCGCAAAGCGGGATGGTGCTCGCGAAGAGCTTCTACCGGATCTGCGGCACGCTCGTCGGACTCATCGTGATGCTCGCGCTGCTCGGGCTCTTTTCGCAGCAACCGGAACTCTTCATCATTACGACCGCGATCTGGGTTGGCATCTGCACGGCGGGCGCGGCGCGTAACCGCAACTTCCGCTCATACGGTTTCGTGCTCGCCGGTTACACGGCCGCATTGATCGGCATCCCGGCGTCGCAGCATCCGGACGGCGCGTTCCTCTCCGCGCTCACGCGGGTGGCCGAAGTCACGGTCGGCATCCTGTGTTCCGGCGCGGTCAGCGCGCTGGTGTTTCCCCAGCACGCCGGCGAGCAGATGCGCACCACCGTGCGGGCGCGCTTCAGTTCGTTTGTCGAATACATATCCGGGTCGCTCTCAGGGCGCATCCCGCGCGAGCAGATCGAAGCGACGAATGCGCGCTTTGTTGCCGATATCGTCGGCTTCGAAGCGACCCGCAGCGTCGCCGTGTTCGAGAGCCCGGATTCGCGGATGAAAAGCGGACGTCTGTCGCGGCTGAACAGCGAGTTCATGACTGCGTCGACACGTTTTCATGCGCTGCATCAACTGATGAACCGTCTGCACAAGACTGCAGCCGCCGAAACGATCGCCGCGCTCGAGCCGTATTACAAGGAGATCGCGCCGCTGCTCGCGAAGTCGAGCGCGGGCGAGCCGGTGCTCACCGCTGCCGACGCCGCGCACGCCGCCGCGCAGCTCGAAGCGTACAAGGCCGCGTTGCCGAAGCGCATCCGGGCGACGCGCGCCGAGCTCGAGCACAATCCGGAGTGCCCGCTGCTCGACTTCGACACGGCGAGCGAACTGCTCTATCGCTTCGTCGACGATCTGCATGCGTACGCGGCCACGTATGCGTCGCTGGCCGTCGACACGCACGAGCGCGAACGCTGGATCGAGCGCTACGAGCCGAAGACGAACCTGATCGCGGCGGGCGTCGCGGGCCTTCGCGCGCTAATCGTGATGCTGGTGCTTGGCGCGTTCTGGATCGCGACCGCGTGGCCGAGCGGCACGACGCTCGTGCTGAACGCGGCGGCCATCTGCGCGCTGGCGTCGTCGTCGCCTTACCCGACGCGTACTGCGTTCCAGATGGCGGCCGGCACCGTCCTGTCGTCGATCATGGGGATGATCGTCACGTTCGGCATCTATCCGCACATCGACGGCTTTCCGCTGCTCGCGCTGGCGCTCGCGCCCTTCCTGCTGCTCGGCATATTCATGACGACGCGGCCGAAGCTGGCCGGCTACGGCATCGGCTACTGCATTTTCTTCTGCTTTCTGGCGGGTCCAGACAACCTGGTCCACTACGATCCGACAAGCTTCATGAACGATGCGCTGGCGCTGGTGATGTCGATGCTGGTGTCGTCGATCGCGTTCGCCGTGCTGCTGCCGCCATCGACGCCGTGGCTGCGTAACCGGCTGTTCCACGACCTGCGCCGCCAGGTGGTGCTGAGCTGTCACGGGCGGCTTGCACGTCTGCGTTCACACTTCGAAAGCGGCGCGCGCGACCTGATGTTCCAGATCAACGCGCTGGCCGAGGGCGAGCCCGAACTGAAGCTGAATACATTGCGCTGGCTGTTCGCGGTGCTGGAAGTGGGCAACGCAGTCATCGACGTGCGCAATGAGCTGGCGACGTTGCCCGCCGATCCGCGCTATGAAGAATCGATGCCCTGGCGCGTCGCGATCCGCGAGATGCGCGACGCGCTGGCGGACCTCTTCGACCGGCCGGGCGCCGACCGCATGGATGAGGCGTTGCTCGCCACCGCCGACGCGATCGCGCTGACACAGCCGGTGCTCGCGACTTTCACGCAGCCGCGCGAGGAGCGGCACCAGTTGCAGCGCATCCTGAGTCATCTGCATTTCATACGTACTGCGCTGCTCGACCCGCAGTCGCCGCTGGAGGCACTGGTGGGCGGCCGGGGTGAAGCGCTTGAGGGAGACCGCCATGCCGCGTGAGATTGCTGTCCTTGACGCCTACGTGCCGGCCATTGTGCTGCTGTTCATTGCCGGCGCCGCGATTACGTGGATGCTGGATCGCGTGATTGCCTGGACGGGGCTGTACCGTGTCGTCTGGCATCCATCTTTGTTCCGGGCGAGCCTGCTTGTCTGTGTGTGCGGGGTGCTTGGCCTCGCCGTTTATCGTTGATCAGAGTCGAAACATGACCATCCGAAAAATTATTGGCTTTATCGCGACGCTTGCGATTTTCGCAGTCGCGATCTTTATTGGCCGCGCGCTGTGGGTTCACTACATGGACGAACCGTGGACGCGCGACGGCCGCGTGCGGGCGGAAGTGATCAACATCGCCCCGGACGTCTCGGGCGCGGTGGTGGAACTGCCGGTGCGGGACAACCAGCTGGTGAAGAAAGGCGACCTGCTGATGCAGATCGATCCTGCGCACTATCAGATTGCGGTCGAGCAGGCGCAGGCGGCGGTTGCTGCGCGCAAGGCGGAGCTGCAGGCACGTCGCGACGAGGCCCAACGTCGCGCCGACATGGACAGCCTGGTTGTCTCGAAGGAAAGCCGCGAAAACGCATCGCACTCGGCGACGGCGGCGGAGGCGCAGTATCAGCAGGCGATTGCCGCGCTGGATGCAGCGAAACTGAATCTGGAGCGCACGCGGGTGGTGGCGCCGGTGGATGGGTATATCACCAATCTATCCGTGTATCGCGGAGATTATGCGACGGCGGGCACGCCGAAGCTCGCGATTGTCGATAGCCATTCGTTCTGGGTGTATGGGTATTTTGAAGAGACGAAATTGCCGCGGGTTCGGATCGGCGACAAGGCCGAGATACGGTTGATGAGCGGTGGGGTTTTGCAGGGGCACGTCGAAAGTATTTCGCGAGGTATTTACGATCGCGATAATCCGCAGAGCCGTGAGCTATTGGCTGACGTGAACCCGACGTTCAACTGGGTTCGGCTGGCACAACGCGTGCCAGTGCGGATTCATATTGATCAGGTGCCGGATGGGTTGGTTTTGTCCGCCGGGACTACCTGTACTGTGGTTGTTACGCCTCGCTGAGGCTGGTTGCTGCTTTCTTTGCTTTTGGTCTGCTAGCGTTGCCCCTGTGCGGGGCGGCATTTACTTTTCTTTGTTCCCCACGGGGACTTTCGCGTAGTGTTTTGGGCCTTTCCTTGTATTCGTGTCGGTCTATTGGCGTTGCCCCTGTGCGGGGCGGCACCTACTTTTCTTTGTCCTTGCCAAAGAAAAGTAGGCAAAAGAAAGGCGCCGAAAACTCGTCCGTTCCGGGGTGTGTCGCTGCCGGGGAATGGCACCCCATGAAGTGTCGCCCCCGCACTTCACACGGCATGGGTCCGCGCACGAGAACATCTCTCGCACAGCATCCTTAGTGACAAAGGGCTCATCCACCCGACTCCGCGCTACGCGCATCGCCGTTAGGTACACCAATCCCTCCGCTTGCCCTTCCGCTATTCTCGCCTGTTGCATTGTTAGCGGCATTACCGGGCGGCGTTAGTAGCGAGGTATCCCTTTAAAAGCCGACGGCTTTTTTGGAGAGAGGTAGCTGCGTCCAACGCTTGCAGCGCGCTCGCTACACTCGGCCGAGCGTCGACTTCCTGCGTACTTTGTGAAGTGCGGCCCGCGCACCGCTACTAGACACCCGTCCGTGACGCACGCAGCGCGGAGCGGGATGAATGAGCCCTGTGTCACGAGCGGTGCTGCGCGAGGGACGCTCTCGTGCGCGGACCCATGCCGCGTGAAGTGCGGGGGCGACACTTCATGGGGTGCCATTCCCCGGCAGCGACACACCCCGGAACGGACGAGTTTTCGGCGCCTTTCTTTTGCCTACTTTTCTTTGGCAAGGACAAAGAAAAGTAGGTGCCGCCCCGCACAGGGGCAACACAAATAGACCGACATGAACACAAGGAAAGGCCAAAAAAGACCCCAAAACCGCGCCGCAAGAAGCGCCTGCGGGCAAGTAGGTGCCGCCCCGCACAGGGGCGACGCCAATAGACCGACATGAATACAAGGAAAGGCCAAAAACACTACGCGAAAGTCCCCGTGGGGAACAAAGAAAAGTAAATGCCGCCCCGCACAGGGGCAACGCTAATAGACCGAGAGCAAAAACAGCAACAACCAAAAATCAAACCCCCAGCCTGAACTTCCCAACCATCCCCTTCAAGGCCCTCGCCTGATCATCGAGCGATCGGGCAGCCGCAGTAGCCTGCTCAACCAGCGCGGCATTCTGCTGTGTTCCGGAGTCCATCTGCGTAACAGCAAGATTAATCTCTTCGATCCCAGAACTCTGCTCGGCGGAAGCAGCCGATATTTCCCCCATGATGTCCGTCACGCGCTTAACGGCCTTCACCACTTCATCCATCGTCTGTCCGGCATCGTGAGCAAGCGCCGAGCCATTCCCCACCCGCTCGACCGAAGCATTGATCAACAGCTTGATCTCTTTCGCAGCCGCAGCGGAACGCCCAGCAAGATTTCGAACCTCGCCAGCGACAACCGAAAACCCGCGCCCATCCTCACCCGCCCGCGCAGCCTCAACCGCCGCGTTCAGCGCCAGAATGTTCGTCTGAAACGCAATCCCCTCAATCACGCCGATGATGTCGCCAATACTCCGCGCGCTATCGTTAATCGCGCCCATCGTCGCGACCACGCGGCCCACCACCTCGCCGCCCTTCTCCGCAATCTCCGAAGCATTGTTTGCAAGCGCACTCGCCTGCTTCGCGTTGTCAGCGTTCTGACGCACCGTCGACGTCAACTGCTCCATGCTGCTCGCCGTGCGCTCCAGCGCAACCGCCTGCTGTTCGGTCCGCTTCGACAGATCCAGATTCCCCATCGAAATCTCGCCCGACGCCGAAGCAATCGCTTCCGCACTCGCCGCAATATCCGCGACCGTCGTCGACAAACCGGTCTGCATGTCGCGCAAGGCGGACAACATGCTCGACGTGTCCTTGCGCCCCAGCACGATCTCGTTCGACAGATCGCCCGCCGCGATCCGGCTTGCGATCTCTTTCGCATACACCGGTTCGCCACCGAGCTGGCGCGCAAGGCGCCGCACCACCCATTCGCTGACGAAAAACGCGAGCACCATCAGCGCCACCGTCATCACGGCCATCATCACGAACGACGAGCGGTAGATGAACGCGGAAGCCTCGATGGTCGCCTTCGCGGCCGTGCCGCGTTGCGCGACCAGTTCGTCGACGAGCTTTTCGAGCTTGCCCGTCTCGACCAGCAATGACACGTCCTGCGTGCCGACCTGCCAGTTCATCTGCGACAGATCGAGCGGCTGTGCCTTCACGAGCGTCACGAACGCGCGCAGGTTGCCGCTCCACGTGGTCACGGCGGCCGAGAATTTTTTCTGCTGCGCAACGGCAGCGCCGTCGGACGGATCGACGTATTGCTGCAGCGTATTCAGTTCGGTACTGATCGACGCGAGGCCCGTTTCGATGTCGTTGCCAAGGTCGTCGCGCTCTTTCGCGGTGGTCGCGGTAAGCAGCATCTTCTGGGCGCGGCTCGCGCGCAGCACGTAACCGCGAGCCTCTTCAGCAGCACGGCTCGCGACGTGGCCCTGATCGTAGATCGAACGGGTCGAGCCGTTCAGACGGCTGATCTGCGCCAGCGAAAACACGCCGATCGCCATCGTACCGACCAGCAGCAATGCAAACGCCAGCCGCAGCGTCGCCTTCACCGACAGGCCGGCGAGCCGGCCAGCGCCCTTGCGCGATGGCGATCCGCCGCCCGCTCGTTCCCTGTTCGCCCCGGCACCTGCGCCTGGCTTTGCACCTGGTTGATTGCCCAGCGAAACTGTTTTCATTCTTTTATTCCCCCGCGTGTAAAACCTGGCTGCCAGAAAGGTCAGTTCCGGCATTTCTGCTTATCTATCCGGGTCTACGGCATCGCCCGCCGCGATCTTTAATGTCGCTCCGGCGCTCCGCCCCGTGTCGCGCCGCCTCGTGAGCCGCGCATCCGCGTTGGATTTATACACGGTCAATAAGTCCACCGGAAGCATTTGCAAACGTGCAAGCCCACTATTCGGGACATTTTTGCACCACTTTGGCACGATTCGCGGCATCGGCGATGTCCGATTCGCGACAAATGTTGGCCGGACAATTCATCTGAGCCAAATTAAACTCTCGGAGTTAGCAGATAAGTTCCGGCAAAACAATTTCGATCGCTGCGTCCTGATGTCGCGGCGCGGGAATTCGCCGGTTCGCGAGACGTTTTTCTTCCCTGCCCCTTTTTCGATACCTATGGAAACGAGCCTCGAAAACAGCGCCCTGAGCGCCGCGCCTGCCGCCGCCGGCAGCCCCGCCGCGCCGCCGCTTGCTGCCAAGGCGCAGCGCACGGTCTACTCCGTGCTCGGCGCGATCAGCTTTTCGCACCTGCTCAACGACATGATCCAGTCGTTGATTCTGGCCATCTACCCGATGCTGAAGGACAACTTCGCGCTGTCGTTCGGGCAGATCGGACTGATCACGCTGGTCTACCAGATCACCGCATCGCTGCTGCAACCGCTGGTTGGCATCTATACCGACAGACATCCGAAGCCGTATTCGCTGCCGGTCGGCATGGGTTTCACGCTGTCGGGTCTGCTGCTGATGTCGGTCGCGCCGAACTTCGGCGTGCTGCTGGTGGCGGCGGCGCTGGTCGGTTGCGGCTCGTCGGTGTTTCACCCGGAATCGTCGCGGGTGGCGCGAATGGCGTCCGGCGGCAAGCACGGCATGGCGCAGTCGCTGTTTCAGGTGGGCGGCAATGCGGGTTCGTCGCTCGGACCGCTGCTCGCCGCGCTGATCGTCATTCCGCACGGCCAGCGCAGCATCGCGTGGTTCTCGGTGGCCGCGCTGGTTGCAATCGTCGTGCTGACGCAGATCGGCCGCTGGTACAAACGTCATCCGGCGACGAAGAAGGCGCGCGGCGCGCAGGCCGGCCACCCGACGCTGTCGCGAAACAAGGTGCTGTTCGCGATGGGCGTGCTGGTGCTGCTCGTGTTTTCCAAGTACTTCTACCTTGCGAGCATCAACAGCTATTTCACGTTCTATCTGATCGACCGCTTCCATCTGCCGGTCCAGGCGGCGCAGGTCCATCTGTTCGTGTTGCTCGCGGCAGTCGCGGCGGGCACGATGATCGGCGGCCCGATCGGCGACCGTATCGGACGTAAATACGTGATCTGGGTGTCGATCCTGGGCGTCACGCCGTTCACGCTGCTGCTGCCGTACGCGAACCTGTTCTGGACGGGCGTGCTAACCGTCGTGATCGGTATCGTGCTGGCGTCGGCGTTCTCGGCGATCCTCGTCTATGCGCAGGAACTGATTCCGGGCAAAGTCGGCATGGTCGCGGGGCTGTTCTTCGGTCTCGCGTTCGGGTTGGGCGGCGTCGGCGCTGCGGTGCTCGGCCAGCTGGCCGATGCGACGAGCATTGCCTACGTCTACAAGGTCTGCTCGTTCCTGCCGTTGCTCGGCGTGCTGACGGTGTTCCTGCCGGATCTCGAACGCAAGAAAGCGAAGGACTGAGCGCACTGCGCCTGATTCGCTCGCCGTAGCTTAAGGCGCCGCACCGCGGCGCCTTTTCTTTTGCGCGCGCGTGGATGGCGAGACGATCGCGCGTCATGGTGAACCCGCGTTGTTCGACGGTGCTACGCTGCTCTATGCTGTGCGCACGCATTGCCCGCGAGCCGCCCGTGTGGCCGCTACCGGCAGGCGGATGCAAGCCGGTCGCTGTTCCGCTCAACGCTTCGCAGAAGGATCGCCGCAGATGACCCGTTATCGCGATTTCCACCGCCGCTCGATCGACGACCCGGAGACGTTCTGGGGCACCGAGGCACAACGCATCCACTGGGAAAGGCCGTTCGACAGCGTGCTGGATCGCTCGAATCCACCGTTTTCGCGATGGTTCGTGGGCGGCCGGACGAACCTGTGTCATAACGCGGTGGACCGGCATCTCGTCGCGCGGGCGCAGCAGAACGCGCTGATCTATGTGTCGACCGAGACCGGCATCGAGCGACGCTATACCTACGCCGAGCTGCACGCCGAGGTCAACCGGATGGCCGCTGTGATGCGCTCGCTCGGCGTGAAGCGCGGCGAGCGTGTGCTGCTCTATCTCCCGATGATTCCCGAAGCTGCGTTCGCGATGCTCGCCTGCGCGCGGCTCGGCGCGATTCACTCGGTCGTATTCGGCGGCTTCGCGGCGCCGAATCTTGCCGCGCGCATCGACGATGCGAAGCCCGCGCTGATCGTCACCGCCGATGCCGGCGCGCGTGGCGGCAAGGTCATCGACTACACGCCGCTCGTCGACGAAGCGCTCGCGCGCGCACGGCACAAGCCGCCACACGTGCTTCTGATCGACCGACAACTCGCGCCCGAACGGCTCAACGCGAGCTATCTCGTCGCGTACGAGCCCTTGCGCGAACAGTATTTCGACGCTCACGTGCCGTGCGAATGGCTCGAATCGAGTGAGCCTTCGTATGTGCTCTACACGTCGGGTACGACTGGCAAGCCGAAAGGTGTGCAGCGCGACGTCGGCGGCTATGCAGTGGCGCTGGCGGCATCGATGGAATACATCTTTGAGGGCCGCGCGGGCGACACGATGTTCACCGCGTCGGACATCGGCTGGGTGGTCGGGCACAGCTACATCATTTACGCGCCGCTGATCGCGGGGCTCACGACGGTCATGTATGAAGGCACCCCGATCCGTCCCGATGGCGGCATCTGGTGGCGGCTCGTGCAGCAGTACGGGATCAACCTGATGTTCACCGCGCCGACGGCGCTCCGTGTGCTGAAAAAGCAGGACCCGAAGTTCATGAAGCAGGCCGACCTGTCGAGTCTGCGCACGCTGTTTCTCGCTGGCGAGCCGCTCGACGAACCGACTGCTTCGTGGATCGCGGATGCGCTCGGCAAACCCGTCGTCGATAACTACTGGCAGACGGAAACCGGCTGGCCGATTATCGCGATCCAGCGCGGCATCGATGCATTGCCGCCGAAGCTCGGCTCGCCGGGCGTGCCGGCCTATGGCTACAACCTGTCGGTGCGTAACGAATATACGGGCGAGCCGTGCACGCCGGGCGAAAAAGGCGTGATCACGCTGGGCTATCCACTGCCGCCGGGCTGCATGTCGACGGTGTGGGGCGACGATCAACGCTTCGTCGACACGTACTGGTCGAGCGTGCCGGGGCAACAGCTGTATTCGACGTTCGACTGGGGCGTGCAGGACGACGACGGTTACGTGACGATCCTCGGTCGCACCGACGATGTGATCAACGTCGCCGGACACCGCCTCGGCACGCGCGAAATCGAGGAAGCGCTGTCGAGCCATGCGTCGATCGCGGAAGTGGCGGTCGTCGGTGTGGCGGACAAGCTGAAGGGACAGGTGGCGCTCGCGTTCGTCGTGCTGCGCGAGCCGGATCGCTACGCGGACGCTGCAGCACGTGCCGCGCTCGAATCGGATCTGGCGACAACGGTGGACCGGCAACTCGGCGCGATCGCGCGGCCGGCCCGCGTGCACGTGGTGTCGATGCTGCCGAAGACGCGCTCCGGCAAGCTGTTGCGGCGCGCGATCGCGGCGCTTGCAGAAGGCCGCGACCCGGGCGATCTGCCTACTATCGAAGATCCCGCCGCGCTCGGGCAGATTCGCGCGGCGCTGGATGAGGCGGTGGGGTGAACGGGATCGTGAAGGGGTTTGCGGTGTGACCGGTGTGATCGGCTTGCCAGAACCGGTCAGCGCCTACGCGAAATCCGTTCCTTGCGACGTGACGAAATACCGCTTTCGTCAACCGCGCATCTGAAAAAACCGCGTGAGAACGCCGGTTGAATAGGCGCCGGCGATCTCGACCAGAAACGTAGCAAACGAAGCCGGCGCGTGCGCATCCGCAGTATCGGAAATGGTGCGCACGATTGCGCACGGCACGCCATATTCGAAACACACCTGCGCGATCGCCGCACCTTCCATCTCGACCGCCAGCGCGTCCGGCAATGCGTCGCGCAGCGCCTGAACCGCAGCGGCGCTCGCGACAAACTGGTCGCCGCTGACGATCAGCCCGCGATGCACGCGCGGCATCTGCGTACTGAAGCGCGTTGAAAGCGCGCCTCCCTCTTGCGCGACGAAACTTTCGCACGCCGCCGCGAGTTGCGCCGACAACGTCTCATCAGCGCCAAAGCGCGCCATGCCCAGCAAAGGCACTTCGAATCGCGGAAAGAGTGGCGACGCGTCGAGATCGTGTTGCAACAGCATGTCGGCCACGACGATGTCGCCGATGTGCACATCACGCCCAACGCCGCCCGCGACGCCCGCGAACACGACAGCTTCGACGTCGAAGACGTGAATCAGCGCGCTGACGGTCGCCGCCGCCGCGACCTTGCCGACACGCGCGAGCGTCACAACGCACGGCGTGCCCTGCACCGTTCCCACGTGGTAATCACGCTGCCCCAACGTGACGGTGCGTACGCCCGATTCAGCGCGCATGGCGGCCAGCAGGTCGCCAAGTTCCTGCGGCAACGCCGCGAGCACGCCAAGCGGACGACGTGCGACCTCGTTATTTGAAAGCTGCACCGTACTCATTCCACCGCCTGCAGTTTTGCGACGGCGAGTGCCAGCCATTTCTCGCCGTGTCGTTTGAATTTGACCTGCGCTTTCGCATCGGCGCCACCGCCTTCGAGCGCCGTCACCGTGCCTTCGCCGAACTTCGTGTGAAATACCTGCTGGCCGACACGAAAGCCCGTTTCCGCAGCCCGTTGCGCGTTCGCAAAAGCAGGCAGCGGCGCGGACGTCGCCGCCGCGCCCGTATAGCCCTGCTGGCGGTCAGGACGCGCGAACCAGTCGCGGCCATACCCGGCGTTGTCTGAACGGCCACCCCAGCGCGCGCCTGCCTCGACCTTCGGCGTGAGCCACTTCAGCGTCTCCTGCGGCAATTCGTCGAAAAAACGCGAGCGAATGTTGTAGCGCGTCTGGCCGTGCAACATGCGGCTCTGCGCGAACGACAGATAGAGCCGTTCCTTCGCGCGCGTGATCGCAACATACGCAAGACGCCGCTCTTCCTCGAGCCCGTCCGATTCCATCGCGCTGTTTTCGTGCGGGAACAGTCCTTCTTCGAGACCGGTGATGAACACGGCCGTGAATTCGAGGCCTTTCGCCGCGTGCACCGTCATCAGCTGGACTGCTTCCTGACCGGCCTGCGCCTGGTTATCACCCGCCTCCAGCGACGCGTGCGACAGGAAGCCCGCAAGCGGCGTCATCGTGTCGGGGTTTTGCGCCGGGTCGGTGGGCGTAGCGGCGTCGAGCACGACGGTATTCGGATCATCGGTCGCGGTAACGAGTTCGGGCGCGGCCGTCGCACCCGGGCGCAGCGGAATGGAACGCGCCGGCGTGTCGAGGCCGTAGCCCTCTTCGCTGACAAACGCGGCCGCCGCGTTGACCAGTTCCTGCAGGTTTTCCAGCCGGTCCTGACCTTCGCGCTCGTTCTGATAGAAGTCGGAAAGGCCGCTCGCGCGCACGACGTACTCGACTGTCTCCGGCAAGCTCATCTGCTGCGTTTCGGCGCGCATCTTCGCCACCAGCGTCGCGAAGCTGGCGAGGCTCGAACCGGCCTTGCCGGTGACGTACGGAATCGCCGCGGCCATCGACACGTCGTACAGACGCGCCGCGTCCGCCAGTTGCTCGATCGAGCGCGCGCCGATACCGCGCGTCGGAAAATTGACGACGCGCGCGAACGCGGTGTCGTCATTCGGATTGTCGATCAGACGCAGATAAGCGAGCGCATGTTTCACTTCCTGTCGCTCGAAAAAGCGCAAACCGCCATACACACGGTATGGAATGCCCACGTTCACGAGCGTGTGCTCGATCGTCCGTGACTGCGCGTTGCTCCGGTACAGCACGGCGATCTCGCTGCGCGACGTGCCCGTGTTGATGAGCGCCCTGATCTCTTCGACGATCCAGCCGGCTTCCTGTGTATCCGTCGCGGCTTCATACACACGCACAGGCTCGCCGTGGCCCGCGTCCGTGCGCAGGTTCTTGCCGAGACGGCGCGAATTGTTCGCGATCAACTGGTTCGCGGCGTCGAGAATATGGCCGTGCGAACGGTAGTTCTGCTCCAGCTTGATCAGATGCCGTACGTTGAATTCCTGCTCGAAATCGCGCATGTTGCCGACGTTCGCGCCGCGGAAGGCATAGATCGACTGGTCATCGTCGCCGACGGCAAAGATCGAATTCGTCTGGCCCGCGAGCATCTTGAGCCATGCGTACTGGAGCTTGTTGGTGTCCTGAAACTCGTCGACGAGAATGTGCCGGAAGCGCGCCTGGTAATGCGCGCGCAGCGGCGGATTGTGCGCGAGCAGTTCGAAACAGCGCAGCAGCAGCTCAGGAAAATCCACCACGCCTTCGCGCTGGCACTGCTGGTCATACGCTTCGTAAAGCTCGACGAACTTGCGGTTGAAGTTGTCAGTGGCGTCGACGTCTTTCGGACGCAGCCCCTGCTCTTTCGCGTTGTTGATGAAGTACTGCAGGTTCTTCGCCGGATATTTCTCGTCGTCGATGTTGAGGCCCTTCATCAGACGCTTGATGGCCGACAGCTGGTCGGCCGTATCGAGAATCTGGAACGTGGCCGGCAAAGCCGCATCGCGGTGATGGGCGCGCAGCATCCGGTTACACAGGCCGTGGAACGTGCCGATCCACATGCCGCGCGTATCGATGGGCAAGAGCCCCTGCAGGCGCGACATCATTTCGCGCGCGGCCTTGTTCGTGAACGTGACGGCGAGAATCGTGGACGGCGAAGCGAACCCGTTCTGGATCAGCCACGCGATCCGCGTGATCAGCACGCGCGTCTTGCCGCTGCCGGCGCCAGCCAGAATGAGTGCCGGTTCGTTCGGCAACGTGACGGCGGCGTGTTGTTCGGGATTCAGATTCGCTAACAGATCGGGCATGTGAGATGGGTAGACGGCGGGGTGAAGCTACATTGAGCAGGTCGCCGGACATTATAAGTCCGGGCGCTGTTCGTGCCGCTTCGTGCCGCTCGCACTGGCCAACCGGCCAGGACTTCGGCGGGTTCTTCCCAGCTCCAGCCTTGTCCGAATGGCCAGTCGGAGTGCGCCTGCGCCTTGCCGGCCGCTCGAGCCTTTATAATTGGGCATTCCCCGCTTCTTTTCACGCATTTTTCGGCAGACTTCCAATAATGAGCGACAGCACGCTTGCCAAGAGTTTCGAACCCCAGACAATCGAGGCCCAGTGGGGCCCCGAGTGGGAAAAACGCGGTTACAGCGCCCCGACGATGGATGCGGACCGCAAGGATTTCTCGATTCAACTGCCGCCGCCGAATGTCACGGGCACGCTGCACATGGGTCACGCGTTCAACCAGACCATCATGGATGGCCTCACGCGCTATCACCGCATGCTCGGCAACAACACGCTGTGGCTGCCCGGCACCGACCACGCGGGTATTGCCACGCAGATCGTCGTCGAACGTCAGCTCGATGCGCAGAAGATCTCCCGCCACGATCTCGGCCGCGAGAAGTTCATCGAACGCGTGTGGGAATGGAAGCAGGAGTCCGGCTCGACCATCACGAACCAGGTGCGCCGCCTCGGCGCGTCGGTCGACTGGTCGCGCGAATACTTCACGATGGACGACAGGATGTCCGCCGCGGTGCGCGACGTGTTCGTCCGTCTGTATGAACAGGGTCTGATCTACCGCGGCAAACGCCTCGTGAACTGGGATCCGGTGCTGCTCACCGCCGTCTCCGACCTCGAAGTGGTCAGCGAGGAAGAAAACGGCCACCTGTGGCACATCCAGTACCCGCTGTCGGACGGCTCCGGCCATCTGACGGTCGCCACGACGCGTCCTGAAACGATGCTCGGCGACGTCGCCGCGATGGTTCATCCCGAAGATGAGCGCTATGCGCATCTCATCGGCAAGACGGTCAGATTGCCGCTCACCGGTCGCGATATCCCGATCATCGCCGACGACTACGTCGACCGCGAATTCGGCACGGGCGTCGTGAAGGTCACGCCCGCGCACGATTTCAACGACTATCAGGTCGGCCTGCGCCACAAGCTGCCGCAAATCGAGATCTTCACGCTCGACGCGAAGATCAACGACAACGCGCCGGAAAAATATCGCGGCCTCGACCGCTTCGAGGCACGCAAACAGGTCGTCGCCGACCTCGAAGCGCTCGGCCTGCTCGAATCCGTGAAGCCGCATAAGCTGATGGTGCCGCGTGGCGACCGTACGGGCGTCGCGATCGAGCCGATGCTGACGGACCAGTGGTTCGTCGCGATGAGCAAGCCGGCGCCCGAAGGCACGTTCAATCCGGGCAAATCGATTGCGGAAACGGCGCTCGACGTCGTGCGCAGCGGTGAGATCAAATTCGTGCCGGAGAACTGGACGACCACGTATTACCAGTGGCTCGAGAACATCCAGGACTGGTGTATCTCGCGTCAACTGTGGTGGGGCCATCAGATCCCGGCGTGGTACGGCGAAAATGGCGAGATTTTCGTCGCAAAGACCGAAGAAGAAGCGAAGGCACAGGCCATCGCGAAGGGCTACACCGGCGCACTGCGTCGCGATGAAGACGTGCTCGATACGTGGTTCTCGTCGGCGCTCGTGCCCTTCTCGTCACTCGGCTGGCCGAACGAGACGGAGGAACTGGAACACTTCCTGCCGTCGTCGGTGCTCGTCACCGGCTTCGACATTATTTTCTTCTGGGTCGCGCGCATGGTCATGATGACCACGCACTTCACCGGCAAGGTGCCTTTCGACACCGTTTATGTGCACGGCCTCGTGCGCGACGCCGAAGGCCAGAAGATGTCGAAGAGCAAGGGCAACACGCTCGACCCGATCGATATCGTCGATGGCATCGAACTCGACGCGCTGGTCGCGAAACGCACGACCGGCCTGATGAATCCGAAGCAGGCTACGTCGATCGAAAAGAAAACGCGCAAGGAATTCCCGGAAGGCATTCCGGCCTTCGGCACGGATGCATTGCGCTTCACGATGGCATCGATGGCGACGCTCGGGCGCAACGTCAATTTTGATCTTGCACGCTGCGAGGGCTATCGCAACTTCTGCAACAAGTTGTGGAACGCCACGCGCTTCGTGCTGATGAACTGCGAAGGTCACGACTGCGGCTTCAGCAAGCCGGGCGATTGCCAGCCGGGTGATTGCGGCCCAGGCGGCTACACCGATTTTTCGCAGGCAGACCGCTGGATCGTGTCACTGCTTCAACGCGTCGAGGCTGAGGTCGCCAGGGGTTTTGCCGACTATCGTTTTGATAATGTGGCAAACGCCATATACAAGTTCGTGTGGGACGAATACTGTGACTGGTATCTAGAACTTGCGAAGGTGCAGATCCAGACCGGCACGCCGGAGCAGCAGCGCGCAACGCGCCGCACGCTGCTACGCGTGCTCGAAACCGTCCTGCGTCTCGCGCATCCGGTGATTCCGTTTATCACCGAAGCTTTGTGGCAAAAGGTGGCGCCGCTTGCGGCAAGCTATCCGGAAGGGAAGGCTGAAGGTGAAGCATCGATCATGGTGCAGCGCTATCCGGTCGCGGAGCCGAAGAAGATCGACGAAGCCGCCGAGCGGTGGGTATCGGACCTGAAGGCGATCATCGACGCGGCGCGTAACCTGCGCGGCGAGATGAACCTGTCGCCCGCGACGAAGGTGCCGCTCCTCGCAACCGGCAATGCGGAACGGCTGCGCACGTTCGCGCCGTACGCTCAGGCGCTGGCCCGACTGTCGGAGGTTCAGATCATCGTCGACGAAGCAACGCTCGATGCGCAGGCAGCAGGCGCACCAATTGCTATCGTAGGCAATGACAAGCTCGTGCTGAAGGTCGAGATCGATGTCGCGGCGGAAAGTGAACGCCTGTCGAAGGAAATTGCGAGATTGACCGCAGAAGTGTCGAAATGTAATGCCAAGCTTCAGAATGAGAGTTTTGTTGCAAAAGCGCCGCCTGCGGTCGTTGAGCAGGAGCAGAAAAGGCTGGCAGAATATCAGACCACAATTGGCAAGCTCACTGCGCAACTTGCGCGTCTGCCGGCCTGAGCGTCGTACCTGTTGCGCGATGTTGACCGGAGCGCGGACCAGAACGCGCACCCAGACACGCGATAGCAGCCGATATTTCGCACGCACTGAAACCAGAGGACCCAGGGTAATCACATGCTAAAAGTTACAAAAGCAGTCTTTCCGGTAGCTGGTCTTGGCACCCGGTTCCTCCCTGCCACCAAGGCGAGCCCGAAGGAAATGCTGCCCATCGTCGACAAGCCGCTGATCCAGTATGCGGTTGAAGAAGCGATGGCGGCGGGCATTACGGAAATGATCTTCGTGACCGGGCGCAGCAAGCGGGCGATCGAAGATCACTTCGACAAATCGTATGAGATCGAGGCTGAACTCGAAGCACGCGGCAAGCAGAAGCTGCTCGAACTGGTTCGCAGCATCAAGCCGAGTCACGTTGACTGCTTCTATGTGCGCCAACCGGAAGCGCTGGGTCTCGGCCACGCCGTGCTGTGCGCCGAGAAGCTGGTGGGCGACAACCCGTTCGCCGTCATCCTCGCGGACGACCTGCTGTACGGCAAGCCGCCTGTGATGCAGCAGATGATCGAGGTCTTCGATCACTATCACAGCTCAGTGATCGGCGTCGAAGAAATCCCGCATGAAGAGACGAAGTCGTACGGCATCGTCGACGGCAAGGAATGGGAAGATTCGATCATCAAACTGTCGGGAATCATCGAAAAACCGGCGCCGGAAGTGGCGCCGTCGAACCTGGGTGTGGTCGGCCGGTATGTGCTTAAGCCGCGCATCTTCCATCACATCCGCGCAATCAAGCCGGGTGCGGGTGGTGAGATTCAATTGACGGACGCGATTCAGTCGCTGCTTGCCGATGAACAGGTGCTCGCGTACAAGTATCACGGCACGCGTTTTGACTGCGGTAGCAAGCTCGGGTATCTGAAAGCGACGGTCGAGTTTGCGCTACGTCACCCGGAAGTGGCGGCGGATTTTGAGGAGTATCTCAGGACGCGGTCGCCGGTACTGGAAGGGTAAGGCGCCCCGCATATCCTGCAGAAGTGATCGTTCCAGAAGGCGCTGTGCATCCCGCTGTGCATCCGTTTATATAGCGGACACAGCGCCTTTGTCTTTTGACGGGTACCTGCGGGACACATATCTGTAGCATTCTCCGCTCCGGTCATATCGACGGAACACCGCTCGCCGTGCCGGTCGGACTCACGACCTCATCGCCGCCGCATCAGAAACGTAAAAACCTTGTCCTGTGACGAGACTTCAACGATTTCATTCCCTGTCTGCTTCGCAAACGCGGCGAAATCGCGTTGGGAACCGGGATCGGTGGCCAGCACCTTGAGAATCTGGCCGCTTTCCATATCGGCGAGCGCCTTCTTGGCGCGCAAAATGGGCAGCGGGCAGTTCAGCCCGCGCGCATCGACTTCCTTGTGAATCTGGATCTGCATCGGGGATCGACCTTCGGGAGGAGGCGTCCGAAGGACGCCATCAGAGCGTCAAATTCTACCGCACCCTTCCCCGCGACGCTCTGCCCCCGCGACATAACCGCCGGCATCGCAGCAGAAGTCGCAGCGCAAGTCACACCCAATGTCACAGCGCAACCGGCTGCCCGCTCGCGAGCGATTCGCGCATCGCGCAACCGATCCGCGTCGCTTCGAGCGCATCGGCCAGACTCGCGCCCGCCTGCGCCCCGCCCTGCACCGCTGCGACAAACGCCTGCGCCTCGCAGAGAAACGCGTCTTCGAAACGCTCGAAAAACGTCGGCGTGCATTCGTTCCGCACGCCGTGCGCATCGGCAATCTCCACGCGATTCGCCCGCGGATTGCGTCCGATCGCCAGCGCGCCTGCCGTGCCGATGACTTCGCTGCCGGTGTCGTTGCCGTGCGCCATCGTCCGCGATGCGTAGAACATCGCGAGCCGGCCGCCTTCGAATTCGCAGATCGCTACGCCGTTATCGACGTCGCCGAATTCGCGCAGGCCTTCGTGCAGCGCGATCATGCCGCTCGCGAACACACGCGTCGCACGCGGATTGCCGAGCAACCAGCGCGCGACGTCGATGTCATGCACGCTGCAGTCGAGAAAGATTCCGCCCGACGTCGGCGCGAACCGCACGAAGAACCCTTCGGGATCGTTCTTGTCACAGGTTTGCGAGCGCACCATGAACGGACGTCCGATCGAACCCGACTCGATACGATCGAAGGCATCGCGATAGCTCGGATCGAAACGTCGCATGAAGCCGATCGTCACGCGAAGCTGCGGATATTGCGCAGCCTCGGCGATCACACGCTCGCATTCAGCGACATCGAGCGACAGCGGCTTCTCGCAGAACACATGCTTGCCGGCGCGCAACGCGTCGAGAATCTGCTGTGCGTGCAGCGACGAAGGCGTCACGAGCCACACGGCGTCGACCTCGCGATCAGCGAGCAGCGCCGCGTAGTCGCGATACAGGCGCGTCGACGGCAACGTATCGCGCGCCCACTCCAGCTCTTCTTCCACCGGGCTACACGCTGCCACGAGCGACGCGCCCGGCACACGAAAAGCCAGATTCTGCGCATGCCGCTTGCCTAACCGGCCAAGACCCACCACTCCGACCCGCACATTCGATACCGCTGACGTCATCGAACTGTCTCCAATGTGTTTCTACATCGCATGCGCGTCCGCCAACCCAAACGCGAACGCGGCGGAAAATCGCGAACAACAACGCGATCGCAAACCGCAATCGCAGAGCCCGCCATGCACTCACTCGTCGATCCGCACCGCCCTGCCTTCGCGCCACGAACGCGTCGCGGCTTCGGCCAGTTCCAGCGCCTTCATCCCGTCGGCCACGGTCGTGCGCACGGGCTTGCCGTTCGTCACCGCATCGAAGAAATGCGCGATTTCCAGCGCATAGGCCGCGCGATACCGCTCCAGGAAAAACGCCTCAGGCACATCGCTCGACACCGCGGTCTTTGAATACGCAGTCACTTCCGTCGGACGCACATTCCCCGCCTGCAACATCCCATCGCTGCCGAGCACCTCGAAACGCTGGTCGTAGCCATAAGCCGCACGACGCGCCGTATTGATCTGGCACAGCCGGCCGCGCTTCGTGCGAATCGTGACAGCGGTCGAATCGATATCGCCCGCATCGGCGATCGCCGGATCGGACAGACAACTCCCCGTCGCATGCAACGTCTCGGCTTCGTCGTCGAGAATCCAGCGGAAGATATCGAAGTCGTGAATCAGCATGTCCTTGAAGATGCCGCCCGAATGCTTGATGTATTCCACGGGCGGCGCGCCCGGATCGCGGCTCGTCACCACAAGCATTTCCGGCGAGCCAATCTCACCCGCATCGATGCGCGCCTTCAACGCGGAAAACGTCGGATCGAAACGTCGCTGAAAACCGATCATGCAGACCACGCCAGCCTTTTCAACCGCTAAAGCGCACGCCCGTGCCCGCTCCAGCGTCAGGTCAACGGGCTTTTCACAAAACACATGTTTCTTCTGCGCAGCCGATTGCAGGATCAGATCGGCGTGCGTATCCGTACTTGAGCAAATCACGGTGGCGCCCACCGACGCATCGCCCATCGCGCCATCGATATCCGCGACCTTCGCGCCGTGCTGCTCCGCGAGCGCCGCAGCCGCCTCACGATTCACATCGACGACATACTTGAGCCGCACACCCGGCTGCCGCGCCAGATTAGCCGCATGAATCCGGCCAATGCGACCCGCGCCAAACACCGCAACATCAATCGTCTTTACCGCGTCAGTCATCGTAGCCTCCAGTATCTTTCGATTCTTCAACGTTCAGTTCGAGCCGGTACGCAAGCGCGATAAACAGCGCCTGGCACAGACAGATGGTGCTCGTGAGCGAACGGAACGCGAACGCGCTCCCCTCCTTCACGTAGAGATGCGCGCTCGCATAGCGCAGCAGCGGCGAAAGCTGGCTGTCGGTAATGACAAGCGTCCTCGCCTGATGATGATGCGCGATGCGCAGGCAATACTGCGTTTCCTTGCCGTACGGCGCGAAGCTGATCGCGATCACCACGTCGCCTTTCTTCACGCTGCGGATCTGTTCGCGATACATGCCGCCAAAACCCGACACCAGATGCACGCGCTTCGGCGTGTGCTGCAACGCGTACACGATGTAGCTCGCCACCGGGAACGACCGGCGCACGCCGACCACATAGATGTTTTCTGCCTGCTGGAGCATTTTGACGGCGGCTTCGAACTGGGTATCGTCGAGACTCTCTTCGAGCTCGTCGAGACCGCCCCGGCACGCCGCTACGAACTCGCGCGCCACCGCGCCGCCCGACAACGCGCCAGGCTTGTCGTCGATCAGCTTGCGAATCCGCTGCTGATAACTCGGCGACGACGTCCCCTGCCCCGTATAAGCCTGCCGAAACACCGCCTGCAGATCGGAGAAGCCGGAAAAGCCAAAACGCTGCGCAAACCGCACGACCGCCGAAGGGTGCACGCCGCAACTCGCGGCAATATCGCTCGTGCGATCGACCATCACGCTCGACTTGTGCTGCTCGATATACGTCGCGACACTCTTCAGCTGACGCGGCAGTGATTCGTAGTTTTCCGCGATGCGCTGCATCAATTCTTCGACGCTGGGTAACTCTTCCGTGCTCTCTTCAGCCATGGGCCTTCCCCGGTGCATTTTCCGCGCTGCATCAATGGCTTGCAGCCGTTGAACAACGCTCGCTAATGGTGCGGATTATAGGCACGCAAAGTCATAAATGGAACACATTTTCCAATTTACTTTGCAATGAAATTTTCATTGCAAGACGGAAGAAGTTGGCCTAATCTTGGTCGTGAGCATCGATGTACCGGGCAACGAATCGCGGTGCAACGCGCTCCCTTTAATAACGACAGACCGAGAAAGGTGGAGACAATGAGACTTTGCAAGGGCAAGGCTTCGCTCAGGATTCTGGCTGCGGCACTGGCACTCACCGCAGGATTCGGCGCCGCGTCGTCCGCGCAGGCTGCGGATGCGCACTTCGTGCTGATCAGCCACGCGCCAGATTCCGACTCGTGGTGGAACACGATCAAGAACGCGATCAAGCAGGCCGACGAGGACTTCAACGTCGAGACCGACTATCGCAATCCGCCGAACGGCGACATCGCCGACATGGCGCGTCTGGTCGAACAGGCTGCGGCGCGCAACTATGACGGCGTGATCGTCACCATCGCCGACTTCGACGTGCTCAAGAGCTCGATCAACAAGGTGACGGCGAAGAAGATTCCGCTCGTCACGATCAACTCCGGTACTGAGGAACAAAGCGCGCAGCTGGGCGCGATCATGCACGTCGGCCAGCCGGAATACGTCGCGGGTAAAGCCGCGGGCGAGAAAGCCAAGGCAGCAGGCGTGAAATCGTTCCTGTGCGTGAACCACATCGCAACGAACACGGTTTCGTTCGACCGTTGCCGCGGTTTCGCTGAAGCGATCGGCGTCGACTACAAGACGTCGACGATCGACTCGGGCCAGGATCCGACGGAAATCCAGTCGAAGGTGAGCGCATATCTGCGCAACCATCCGAACACGGGCGCGATCCTGACGCTTGGACCGACACCGGCATCTGCAACGCTCAAGGCCGTCACGCAGATGGGCCTTGCGGGCAAGATCTACTTCTGCACGTTCGACTTCTCGGACGACATCGCGAAGGCCATCCAGGCCGGCACGATCCAGTTCGCGATCGACCAGCAGCCGTATCTGCAGGGTTATATCCCCGTAGCGGTGCTGGCAATCGTGAAGAAGGAACACACGACGGACACGACGAAGATCCGCCAGATCCTCGAAGCGAATCCGAAGTTCAAGGCGCGTCTGGCGACTTACGGGCTCGAACCGTCGTATGGACCGAAGAACATCCGTTCGGGTCCGGGCTTCATCACGAAGGACAACATCGACAAGGTTCTCAAGTACGCAGGTCAGTACCGCTGATTCTTTCCCGATTCGCGTAGTGACAGCGGTTCGCGTTTAGTCAGTCACACGCGGCAAAAAAGACAAAGACCAGGAAGGCGATGGCGGACACCAGTCCGCCGTTGCTGACCTGCTTCGTCCTCAACTGCCGCACATTTACCGGCTTTCCCCGATACGCAACCCCATGCGCATCCCGGAGACCGGGCATCAAGGAGACATCATGGGCGTAGCCGGCAAGCATTTCCCCTCGCATGTTCAGAAAGCTCCTGAAGAGGAGACGGATGCGCCTTCTGTTCCGCAGCCATCGGACGAACGCGTGCGCAAGGAGTCCCGGTTCGGGCATCTGCTGAACCGTCCGGAGTTCGCCGCGATTTCCGGCGCTGTACTCGTCTTCGCCGTGTTCGCGTTCGCCGCGGGCGGCTCCGGCATGTTCGCGCTCGACGGTGTGATGAACTGGTCGCAGGTGTCCGCGTATCTCGGGCTGCTCGCGGTCGGCGCGTGCCTGTTGATGATCGCCGGCGAATTTGATCTGTCGATCGGTTCGATGATCGGCTTCGCGGGCATGATGGTCGCGATTCCGTCCGTGTATTTTCACTGGCCGCTTTCGCTCTCGATCCTGTTCGCGTTCGCCGGCTCGATGGCGCTTGGCGCGCTGAACGGCTATCTGGTGATGCGCACGCGGCTGCCGTCGTTCATCGTCACGCTCGCGTTCCTGTTCATCCTGCGCGGCCTGACGCTCGCGCTGTCGATCATGGTCGCGGACCGCACGATCATCTCCGGCGTCGGCGACCTCGCGCAGAACGACTGGATCGCGAACACGCTGTTTCATGGCGTCGCGCTGCACGGGTTCTTCGCGAATCTCGCACATATGGGCATCGGCAAGCTGCTCGACAACGGCGAACCGCTCGTGCCGGGCATTCCAAAGGTCATTCTCTGGTGGTTCGCGCTTGCCGCAGTCGGCGCATTCATCCTCGCAAAGACGCGCTACGGTAACTGGATTCTCGCTGTCGGTGGCGACGCGAATGCGGCGAAGAACGTCGGCGTGCCGGTGCGTCGCGTGAAGATTTCGCTTTTCGTGCTGACCGCGTTCTGCTCGTGCCTGTTCGCCGTGCTGCAGGTGTGCGACATCGGCTCTGCTGCGGCCGACCGCGGTCTGCAGAAGGAATTCGAGGCGATCATCGCCGCGGTGATCGGCGGCACGCTCCTGACGGGCGGTTACGGTTCCGTGATCGGCGCCTGTTTCGGCGCGCTGATCTTCGGCGTCGTGCAGATCGGCATCACCTACACGAACATCAGTTCCGACTGGTTCCGCGTGTTCCTCGGCGTGATGCTGCTGCTCGCCGTGCTCTTTAATCACTATGTGCGCCGCCGCGTATCGCAGGGCTGAACGGGAGAACACCATGTCCGATCTCAACAACCAGGCAAACGCAAACGATGGCGACATCATCCTTGCGCTCGAGAACGTCAGCAAATACTTCGGCAAGGTCATCGCGCTCAGCGGCGTGACGCTGCGCCTGAAACGCGGCGAAGTGCACTGCCTGCTCGGCGACAACGGCGCCGGCAAGTCGACGCTCATCAAGACGCTCGCCGGCGTGCACGCGCCCTCCTCCGGCCAGTATCTGGTGGACGGCAAGCCGGTGCAGTTCGAGTCGCCGAAAGATGCGCTCGATCTCGGTATCGCCACCGTGTATCAGGATCTCGCGCTGGTGCCGCTGCTGTCGGTGGCGCGCAACTTCTTCATGGGACGCGAGCCGCAGAAAAAGCTGTTCGGCCTCTTCAACGTGATGGACCTCGAAACGAGTGCGGCGACCGCGCGCGGCAAGCTCGCTGAAATGGGCATCAACGTGCGCGATCCGCATCAGCCGATCGGCACGATGTCCGGCGGCGAAAAGCAGTGTCTCGCGATCGCCCGTGCAATTCACTTCGGCGCGCGCGTGCTGATTCTCGACGAACCCACCGCCGCGCTCGGCGTGAAGCAGAGTTTCAACGTGCTGAAGCTGATCCACACGGCGCGTGCGAAAGGCATCTCTGTGATCTTCATCACGCACAACGTGCACCACGCGTATCCGATCGGCGATTCGTTCACGCTGCTCAATCGCGGCAAATCGCTCGGTACGTACACGAAGGAAACGATCAGCAAGGATCAAGTGCTCGACATGATGGCAGGCGGCGCCGAGATGCAGAAGATGATCGGCGAACTCGAAGGCGCGACGATCTGAGCGATCGTCCTGACGTTCATTCGATGCATCGACAATCAGGAATTTCCATGGCTATTTCCAGTAACTCAGGCTCAACGACCGCAAGCGGTCTCTCGACCGCAAGCCGCTTCGCGCCAGGCCGCAGCCGCGATGTGATCTGCCTCGGCCGCCTCGCGGTCGATCTGTATGCGCAGCAGGTCGGCGCGCGGCTCGAAGATGTGTCGACATTCGCGAAGTATCTCGGCGGCTCGTCAGCCAATATTGCGTTCGGCTGCGCGCGGCTCGGTCTCGAAGCGTCGATGCTCACGCGGGTCGGCAACGATCACATGGGTCGCTTTCTCACCGAAACGCTCGCGAACGAAGGCTGCGACATCAGCCACGTGCGCATCGATCAGGAGCGTCTGACGGCGCTCGTGCTGCTCGGTCTGAAGGATCGCGACACGTTCCCGCTCGTCTTCTATCGCGAGAACTGCGCGGACATGGCCGTCGATGAAAACGACTTCGACGAAGCGTATATCGCGTCGTCGAAGGCGCTGCTGATCACCGGCACGCATTTCTCGACGGAACAGGTGAACCGCACGAGCCGCCGCGCGCTCGATTACGCGCGACGCAACCAGGTGCGCACCGTCCTCGATATCGACTACCGGCCGGTGCTGTGGGGTTTGACAGGCAAGGCCGACGGCGAGACACGCTTTGTCGCCAGCGAAGGCGTGACGGCGCATTTACAACGCTTCCTGCCGCTTTTCGACCTGATCATCGGCACCGAAGAGGAATTCAGCATCGCGGGCGGCGATACGGATCTCGTCAAGGCGCTCGCTGCCGTGCGCGCGCTCACTCCGGCGACGCTGGTCGTGAAGCGTGGCCCGCTGGGCTGCCAGATCATCGACGGCGACGTGCCTGCCTCACTCGATGACCTGCCCGTTCAAGGCGGCGTCCAGGTCGAAGTGCTGAACGTGCTGGGCGCGGGCGATGCGTTCGCTTCGGGCTTCCTGTCCGGCTGGCTGCGCGACGAACCACTCGAAGCGTGTGCGCGTGCGGCGAACGCGAGCGGCGCACTGGTCGTGTCGCGCCACGGCTGCGCGCCGGCGATGCCAACGCCCGCCGAACTCGAATACTTCCTGCGCGAAGCGAAAGCCGACCCGCAGCGGATGCGCCGCCCCGATCGCGACGCGACGCTCGCGCGTCTGCATCGCGTCACACCCGCTCGCACCGCGCGCGATGAAGTGCTCGGCTTCGCGTTCGATCACCGCAACCAGTTCTTCGATCTCGCGCAGCAGACCGGCGCCGACGAATCGCGTATCGCCAGTCTCAAAGGCCTGTTCGTCGAAGCCGTAGCGCAGACGGAAACCGCGCTCGGCCTGCAAGGCCGCATCGGCGTGCTGATCGACGATCGCTACGGCCAGGATGCATTGAACGCGGCAACCGGACGCGGCTGGTGGATCGGCCGTCCGGTCGAACTGCCCGGGTCGGTTCCGCTCGTGTTCGATCACGGACGCTCGATCGGCACGACACTCATGAACTGGCCGCGCGATCACGTCGCCAAATGCCTGGTGCAGTTTCATCCCGATGAACCGATCGAACAGCGGCTCGAACAGGAAGCGCAACTGCGCGCGCTGTACGACGCAACGCAGGCGAGCGGCCACGAGCTGCTGCTCGAAGTGATTCCGCCCAGGAACGCGACTCTGCCGATGGCATCCGATACGGTTTATCGCGCGTTGAAGCGGCTGTACAACATCGGCATCTATCCGGAATGGTGGAAGCTCGAACCGATGGAAGCGAGCCAGTGGCAGGCCATCGATGCGCTGATCGCCGAACGTGATCCGTATTGCCGGGGCGTCGTACTGCTCGGCCTGTCGGCGGCTGTCGAACAGTTGAATGAAGGATTCCGCGCGGCGGCCACATCGGCGACGTGTCGCGGTTTCACGGTTGGGCGTACGATCTTTCATGAACCGAGCTACGCGTGGCTCGCTGGCCAGATCGACGACAACGAACTTATCGCGCGCGTTCGCAGCACGTTCGAAACACTGATCGCTTCGTGGCGCGCCGCGCGGAGCCAGTCTTCGACGCAGCCGGGCGGCACGCGCAAAGTCCATCAGGAGCAGGCGGCATGAACCAACGTGTGTTGCATCACGATACGGCGCCGGCCAACGAAGCGACTCAGGTGCCGTCCGGCGGCACGATCCGCCTGACGGGCGCGCAGGCGATCGTCCGCTATCTGGCGGCACAGCGCGTCGTCACGGAAGACGGCAAGGGCACCGAGCCGCTCTTCGGCGGCGTGTTCGCGATCTTTGGACATGGCAACGTCGCGGGTCTCGGCGAAGCGCTGTACCAGCATCGTCACGAGCTCCCGACGCTACGCGCGCACAACGAGCAGGCGATGGCGCACAGCGCGATCGCGTATGCGAAGGCCCATTTCCGTCGACGCATGATGGCCGTCACCACATCCATCGGCCCCGGCGCGACGAATCTGCTGACGGCCGCGGCGCTTGCGCACGTGAACCGCCTGCCGGTGTTGCTTCTGCCGGGCGATATCTTTATTTCGCGTGCGCCCGATCCGGTGCTACAGCAGGTCGAAGATTTCCACGATGGCGGCATTTCCGCGAATGATGCGTTCAAACCCGTGTCGCGCTATTTCGATCGCATCGTCCATCCGGCACAGTTGCTGAACGCGTTGCCCCGCGCGATCCGCGTGCTGACCGACGCCGCGCTGTGCGGTCCCGTCACGCTCGCGTTGCCGCAGGACGTGCAGGCCGCGGCATTCGACTTCCCGGCTGACTTCTTCGCACCGCGCGTCGTAACGTTCCATTCGCCCGCGCCGGTCGCACATGAACTCGATGCCGCGCTCGAACGTCTGCGGTGTGCAAAGCGTCCGATGATCGTCGCAGGCGGCGGCGTGCTTTATGGTCACGCAACCGGTGCGCTCAAGGCATTCGCCACGACGCATGGCATTCCCGTTGCTGAAACGCAGGCAGGCAAAGGCTCGCTCGCATGGGACGATCCGCTGAACGCTGGCGCGCTCGGCGTGACCGGCTCGCCCGCTGCAAACGAACTCGCTCATCACGCCGATTGCGTGCTGGCCGTCGGCACGCGTCTGCAGGACTTCACGACCGGGTCGAACACGCTCTTCACGCAGGCGGACGTCATCGGCATCAACGCGAACGCGTTCGACGGCATGAAGCATCGCGCCATCATCGTCGAGGCGGATGCGCGTCTGGCACTCGAAGCGTTGTCCACGCGCCTCGGTGAATGGCACGCCGATGCAGGCTGGACGCAGCGCGCACATCAACTCGCCTCACAATGGCGAGACACGCTCGGCAAACTCACACATGCACCGCAACGCGAAGGCGTGCTGCCCTACGACGCCGACGTGATCGGCGCCGTTCAGCGCTCCAGCGCGCGTTCGACCACCGACGATATCGTCGTCTGCGCGGCCGGCACGTTGCCCGCCGAGCTACACAAGTTGTGGCGCACGGGTCGTCCGGGCGGTTATCACGTCGAATACGGCTACTCTTGCATGGGCTACGAGATCGCGGGCGGCCTCGGCGCGAAACTCGCGCGACCGGAACGTGACGTGATCGTGATGGTCGGCGACGGCAGTTATCTGATGCTCAACAGCGAGATCGCGACGTCGGTGATGCTCGGCGCGAAGCTGATCGTCGTCGTGCTCGACAATCGCGGCTACGGTTGCATCAACCGTCTGCAACAGGCGTGCGGCAGCGCGCCGTTCAACAACATGTTCGACGACTGCGCACAAGGTCCGCTCGGCGCGCCGGCCGTCGATTTTGCCGCGCACGCGCGCGCGCTCGGCGCGCTGGCGGAACATGTCGCGGACATCGGCGAACTGGAGGCCGCGCTGCAACGTGCGCGCGCGGCCGACCGCACCTACGTGATCAGCATCGATACCGACGCCGCCCGCACCACCGATGACGGCGGCTGGTGGTGGGAAGTCGCTGTGCCCGAGGTATCGACCCGCCCTGCCGTGCGCGAAGCGCGCGCGAAATACGAGGCGCAGATCGCCGCGCGCGAACGCGGCGCGACGGACGGATCCGGTGAATCCGGTGAATCCGGCGACGACACGGCTAACGATTGAGGACATCTGTATGACGACTGACTTCGCAGTACGCATCGGCATCAACCCGCTTTCGTGGATGAACGACGATCTGCCGTCGCTTGGCGGCGAGACACCGCTCGACGTGGCGCTGACCGAAGGCCGCGAAATTGGCTATGACGGGTTCGAGCTCGGCAACAAGTTCCCGCGTGAACCGCAGGCGCTGAAGACGCTGCTCGCGCAATACGATCTTGCGCTGGTATCCGGCTGGTATTCGGGAAGGCTTGCGAAACGCAGTGTCGAAGAGGAAATCGCGTCGGTCGGTCCGCATCTCGACCTGCTCGCGAAGAACGGCGCGACGGTCATGGTGTACGGCGAAGTCGCGGATTCGATCCAGGGTGCGCCGCAACCGCTGTATCAAAGGCCGCGCTTCTTCTCGGACGCACAGTGGGAGCAGTACGCTGCCCGCCTCGACGAATTCGCACGCTATACGCTAAGCCGTGGCGTGCGGGTCGCGTATCACCATCACATGGGCGCGTACGTGGAAACGCCTGCGGATGTCGACCGTCTGATGTCGCTCACGAGCGATGCCGTCGGTCTGCTGTTCGATGCGGGCCACATCACGTTCGCGGGTGGCGATCCGGTCGCGGTGCTCGACAAACACGTCGCGCGGGTGTGCCACGTGCATTGCAAGGACGTGCGGCCCTCGGTCATCAAGCTCGCGCGCAACCGCAACTGGAGTTTTCTCGACGCGGTGATCAACGGCGCGTTCACCGTCCCGGGTGACGGTACGGTCGATTTCGCTTCGATCATCGGTCGCCTGAAGCAGCACGGATATCGTGGATGGCTCGTCGTCGAAGCCGAGCAGGATCCGGTGATCGCCGCTTCGTACAAGTATGCGCAGAAGGGTTACCAGACGTTGCGCTCGCTCGTCGATGCGCCGCTGGTTCCGTCAAGGGAGGCAGCATGAGTCTGCTCGTCAAGGCACAGCGCGAGGGCCAGACAATCGCGCGCGTGACGCCGCAGTCCGCCGCGTGGCGGTACGTCGGTTTTGTCGCGTACAGGATGGAAGCGGAAGAAATTGTCTACGTGCAGGAAGCGGGACGCGAGTCGTGCATCGTCGTGCTGACGGGCGCGGTCGATATCGAAACTGCCGACCAGAAATGGACGAGCCTCGGCTCGCGCGACAGCGTCTTCGAAGACGCCGCACCCTACGCGGTCTACATCCCGCCCGGCGTGCGCACCACGATCCGCGCGACTCGACGTGCGGAGATCGGCGTCGCCAGCGCACCGGCTACCGGCACGCTGCCGGCGCGCCTGATCGAGCCTTCGCAGATGAAGCGTTCGACGCGCGGTAAAGGCCAGAATACGCGCTACGTCTGCGACATTCTTCCGCAGACCGAGCCGGCGGAATCACTGCTGGTGGTCGAAGTGCGCACGCCCGGCGGTCATGCGTCGAGCTATCCGCCGCACAAGCACGACACCGACAACGTGCCGCAGGAAAGCTCACTCGAAGAGACGTACTACCATCGGCTGAACCCGCCGCAAGGATTTGCGTTTCAACGCGTCTATACGGATTCGCGCGATATCGACGAATCGCTCGCCGTCGAGAATCACGATGTAGTGATGGTGCCGCGTGGCTATCATCCGGTCGTCGTGCCGTATGGCTACGACTCGTACTATCTGAACGTGATGGCCGGGAAGCAGCGCGTGTGGCACTTCAAGAACGATCCGGCGCATGAATGGATCATCGAGCGGGATGCGAAGGCTTAGGAAATAGCTGCGCGTCCGGTGAGTGTTGTGTTGCGTTGTGTTGCGTGTGGCAACACTCATCGTCATCGCCTGGCGCAAGGGCAAAACGACACACCGCAGCATCAACCGACGCCCAGCCATTCCTGCACGACATCATCCCGCTCGCGAAACGCGTCGGGCGTGCCGTCGAACACAATCTCGCCGTGGCCCATCACGGCGATCCGGCTCGCGATGTCATGCGCGATGACGAGCCGCTGCTCGATCAGAAGCACCGCGACGCCGCGATCACGCAGCTGTCGCAGACAGCCGCTCACCTGCGCGACAACCTGGCCCGCGAGCCCTTCAGCCGGTTCATCGACGATCAGCAACGCCGGATTGCCAAGGAGTGCACGGGTGAGCGTCAGCATCTGCTGTTCGCCACCGGAGAGCGCATCAGCACGCGTCGCCCGGCGTTCGTGGAGTACGGGAAAGAGCGTGTAGGCGTCATCAAAAGTGAAGCGCGGCGTTGTGCGTTTCGCCTGACGCGGTGCCACGCCAAGCTCGAGATTCTCATGCACGGTCAACGCGGGAAACACGTCGCGATGTTCAGGCACGTAGCCAATGCCGAGCCGCGCGATCTCGAAGGTGCGCAGATCCGTCAGCGACCGGCCGGCAAACTGCACCCGGCCCTGGGTGCGCACAAGTCCCATGATCGCCTTTGCGAGCGTCGAGCGACCGGAACCGTTGCGTCCCGCGAGCGCGACGACCTCACCCGCGTCGATGCGCAGGTCGACGCCGAACAGCGCCTGACTCGCGCCGTGCCAAGCACACAGGCCGCCGATGTCGAGCAATGCCGTCATCGTGCGAAATCCTCGCCGAGGTAGGCCGCGCGCACGGCTTCGTCGGCGCGGATTGCGGCCGGCGTGCCCGTCGCGATCACGCGGCCCTGCACGAGCACGGAGACGCGGTCAGCGAGGCTGAAAACCGCGTCCATGTCGTGTTCGATCATCAGCAGCGTGCGGCCTCGGGTCGTCTCGCGGATCAGCTCGATGGCGCGCGCGGCTTCGGCGCGATTCATGCCGGCAGTGGGCTCGTCGAGCAGCAGCGTATGCGCGCCGCCCGCGAGCGCAATGCCAAGATCGAGCGCGCGCTGTTCCGCGTAGCTGAGCGTACCGGCGGGCGCATGCCGGCGCGGTGTGAGACCCACGGCATCGAGCACGCGCCCGGCGCTTTCGTCGACCACGCGCGCATGCTTCCATCGATGCCACCAGCGCACGCCTTCGCCGTTCGCCGCGAGCACGGCGCAGCGCAGATTGTCGAGCACCGTCAGACGGCCGAAAACGCTCGTCGTCTGAAAGCTGCGCGCGAGTCCGCGGCGACTGATGGCGGTCGGAGTCAGACGTGTGGTGTCGGTACCGTTGATTTCGATGCGCCCCGCGCTGACACGTCCCGCGCCCGCAATCAGGTTGAAGAGTGTCGACTTGCCGGCGCCGTTCGGGCCGATCAGCGCGTGGCGCTCCCCGGCTTCGATCGTGAGGTCGATGCCGTGCAGGATGACGGTCCCGCCGAAGCGCTTCTCGACGCCGTAGAGTGCGAGGGCGGCGGTCATCGCGGGGCTCCAGGCCGAGTTGTGGTTGGGGCGTTGGAGTTAGCGCTGGCTTCAGCCTCAGCGTGGGCCCGCGCTTCACCATGAATGCCATCCAGTCGGGCCCAGCCACGTTGCGCACGACGACGCGCGAACCATCCAGCCAGCGCCAGCACCGCAATCGACGCCAGCAATCCAGCGACCCATCCGGCCGCATCGACCGCAAGCGCGCCGAACAGCATGACATGTCCGGCCACCTCGTCCGCCGACTGCAACGCGTACGCCCACTGCACCGCGAGCACAACGGCAAGCGACCAGATGAAAGCGGCGCACACATCGAACAACCACGCGCGCCGGCACGCCCGCCATCCGAAGCGCCGCGATCGCGTAACAGCACGGGCGACAAACCCGGCGATCCCATCCGGCGAACCCGCAACGACGACAATGAAGAAGAGCCCAAGGTAAAACAGCCACGCCCGCGTGACACTCGCCACCGCGACGCTAAAGAACACCAGCACAATCGCGCCCGCGACCGGCCCAAAAAACAAACCCGCTCCGCCTGTCACCGTCGCGATCAACACCGCGCCCGAGCGCAGCATGCCGACGCTTTCAGTCGACACCAGTTCGACATTGATGAGCCCGAGTGTCCCGGCGACGCCCGCGAAGAACGACGACAGCACGAACATCCGATAACGCAGACGCCGCGGATCGCAACCGATCGACGCCGCACGCACGGGGTTATCGCGCACGGCATTCGCGAGCCGCACGAGCGGTGTGCGCGACAACGACCCCATGACAAACGTCGCGAGCAGGCACCAGCACGCGATCACCGTGTACGCCTCGCGGGTCGGACCAAACGTAAAGCCGCCCCACGGCGGGCCGCCTGCGCGGTCGATCGGCACGCCGGCCTCGCCGCCGAACCAGTCGGGCAACGTCCAAGCCGCGGCGGCCACGAGTTCGCCGATACCGAGCGTGATCATCGCAAACGCGGTACCCGCGCGTCGCGTCGCGACGGCGCCCGCGACCGCGCCAGCCAGCGCACCACCCATGCCGCCGACGAGCGGCAGCAATGGCAATGCGACCCCGTACCGGTTGAACACATGTGCAGCGCCAAGCGCACCCAGCCCTGCAAACGCCGCGTGACCGAACGACAGCAGACCGGTCTCGCCGAGCAGCAGGTTGTACGACAGCGCGAAGACGATCATCGACGCGGTCTGCGCAAGATACGCCAGCAACCAGCTTTGCGACGACAGCAAAGGCGGCACGGCAAACAGCGCGATCAACGCGAGCCATGGCAAGGAGGATCGCCACGAAGACGCACGCGGTCGTGACTCACCCGCGAGATCGCCTTGCACCTGACGCGTGGCCCGGGGATCAGGTTTCATCGTCGCGCTGTCCAAACAGGCCGCGCGGCCGCAACGCGAGCATCGCGACGAGCAGCACATACGGCACAAGGGGCGCCAGTTGCGCGACGCTCAACGACGCCCACGCAGCCGGCATGCGCTGCCCGATCCACATGGCCAGCATTCCGAGCGACGTATCGCTGGCGACAGCAAACGTCTGCACACACCCAACAACCAGCGAAGCCACCAGCGCGCCGCCGAGCGATCCCAGTCCACCGGTCACGACGACGACAAACACGATCGAGCCAACCGATTCCGCCATTGCCGGTTCGATCACGAAGAGCGGCGCGCCGATCACACCCGCGAGCGCGGCGAGCGCCGTGCCCGTCGCGAACACCAGCGTGAACACGCGCGGCACGTTGTGACCGAGCGCCTCGACGGCGCGTGCGTGCGTCAGCGCTGCCCGCACGATCAGGCCGGTTTTCGACGTGCGCAGCACCAGATACAACGTGGCGAGCATCGCAATCGAAACCGCCATCATGAACGCGCGATAGCGCGAAAAACCCGCGCCGTATAGTGTGAAGAGCGAACCATCCAGCGCATGTGGCACCGGCGCTGCGAGCGCCGGCAAACCCCACACAAGCTTGACCGCCTCACCGATCAGGTACGCCGCGCCGAACGTCAGCAGCAACTCGGCGAGATGTCCGTGCGGCCGCACGCGACGCAGCAGCCAGCGCTCCATCGTCGCGCCCACGATGCCGACGACAACCGGCGCGATCACGAGCGCACTCCAGAAACCCGCGCGCGCCGCGACCGAAACCCCCACGTACGCGCCGAGCATGTAGAAGCTCGCGTGCGCGAAGTTGAGCACGCCGAGCATGCTGAAAATCAGCGTCAGCCCTGCCGACAGCATGAACAGCAGCAATCCGTAGCTGACGCCGTTCAGCAGGTTGATGACGAGCGACTGCACGCGCTATTCCGCGGTTACGACAAGCGGCGCGAGCGCCGCGTGCAGCACAGCCGGCAGCGCGACCGGCCGACGCGTCTCGCGGTCGACATAGACATGCACGAAGTGCCCCTGCGCCGCCGCATGCGTCTCGCCTTCCTTGAAGAGCCCGACTTCATAGCGCACGCTCGTCGAACCCAGGCGCGCGACGCGCAGCCCCGCCTCGACGCGCTCCGGAAACACGAACGGCGCAAAGTAGTTGCAATGCGTTTCGACGACGAGACCGATCGTCTCGCCGTGCTCGAAATCGAGCGCGCCGGTGCGGATCAGATACTCGTTCACCACCGTATCGAAATAGCTGTAGTAGACCGTGTTATTGACGTGACCGTAGACGTCGTTGTCCATCCAGCGCGTCGTGATCGGCAGGAAATGACGGTAGGCGTCGCGCGGCGTCGGAGTCGGTTTGCTCATCTTCTTCAAAGCGTCGTGGTAGGAGCAGGTTTAGAGCGATTCGGTCAGCATGCGGCGGTAGTCGGCGGCCGTCGCTTCGCGCGGATTGGTCTTGTGGCAATGGTCGGCCAGCGCGCCCTTGATCACCTTGTCGAACACGCTTTCGTCGACGCCCATCTCTTTCAGGCCTGTCGGCAACCCGAGACGCGCGGTCATGTCGAACAGCGCCTGCGCGAGATCGGCGTTTGCCGCCAGATTCATCACGCGACGCATGCGCGCGTACCGGTTGTTCGCCACCACCGTTTCGGCGGATGCGTTAAAGCGCAGCACGGCAGGCAGCACAACCGCGTTCAGCGTGCCGTGATGCAGCGACGTGCGCCCGTTCACCGCGATGCCGCCGAGCGGATGCGACAGCGAATGCACGCAGCCAAGGCCCTTCTGGAACGCCATCGCGCCCTGCATCGAAGCGCTCATCATGTTCAGACGCGCATCGCGGTCGCTGCCGTTGTGCGTCGCGCGTTCGATGTTCGCCCATGCGCGTTCCAGCCCGTCAAGCGCGATGCCGTCGGCCGGCGGGTTGAACGACGGCGCGAGGAACGTCTCGATGCAGTGCGCGATCGCATCCATGCCAGTGGCGGCGGTCAGTCCTGCTGGCAAACCGAGCGTCAAACCCGGATCGCAGATCGCCGACTTCGGCAACAGATGCCAGGAATGGAAGCCGAGCTTGCGGCCATCGTTCAGGATCACGATCGCACCGCGCGCAACTTCGCTGCCGGTGCCGGACGTCGTCGGAATGGCGATGAGGGGCGCGGCGGCTTCCGTGATCCTGCCGCTGCCGCCTTCAATCGTCGCGTATTCAGTCAGCGTACCCGGATGCGTCGCGGCAATTGCGACGCCCTTTGCAAGATCGATCGACGAACCTCCGCCCACGGCGACCAGCCCGTCACACCCTTCCTCGCGATAACGTGCCGCGGCGGCCATCACCATCGCTTCGGTCGGGTTCGACGGCGTGTCGTCGAACACCGGTACGCTGGCGAGCTTCAACGCGTCGATCGCGCGCTGCGCGACGCCCACTGCGACGACACCCTTGTCGGTGATGACGAGCGGCCGCTTGATGCCGACCCGCGCGCATTCGGCGGGCAGTTGCGCCAGCGCATCGTAGCCAAGATGGATGTGCGTCAGATAGTAGATGTAGGCCATGTCGAATCTGTCTCCTGATTGTATTGTGATGAATGGCGCGGGCCGCTCTACGTTCCAGCGTTTCATGTCGTGACGCCGGGGTCATGCAGACACTGTAGCAATACCCGCGACATGTTCGCCATCGGCCGGATGGCCAGGTATCACGCAGTCTATTTCTGGCTTAAGGTGATTGCAGCGAGCGAGGCGCCGGCCCGGCGTCGCCATCGAGCCCGCAGTTATTGTCCCGGCCGCTCGACGAATTCAAACGGCAGCCCACGCCGGCGCATCCATTCGCCGAGCGCCTGGCCCGTGCCCGCACGCCACGGACGCAGCTTCGCCGGCTCGACCAGCCGGTATTCGAGCAGCTCGGGCGACAGCGCCACGGTGCCGTGCGCCTTCACGTGATACGCAATGATCAGCTCGTTCTTGCGCATGAATTCGTAGACGCCGATCAGTTCGACCGACTCCGTGTGCAGCGACGTCTCTTCGAGAACTTCACGCGCGATGCCCGCTTCCGGCGTCTCGCCGTTCTCCAGAAAGCCGGTGATCAGCGCGAACATCCCTTCAGGCCAGGCCGCGTTGCGCGCGAGCAGAATCTTGCCTTCATATTCAACGATGGCCGCGACGACCGGCAGCGGATTGTTCCAGTGAACGTAGCCACAGGTGTCATCGGGACAGACCTGGCGCACGCGGCCGCCTTCGTGTTTAGCGTCGCTGCGTTCGGTGAGCGGTGTCGCACAGCGCGGGCAGAATTGGTAGTCGGACATGCTCGATCAGATTAAGGATGGGTGAATGTCGAATGCGGGTTCGGGTCCGCTCGTGCTTCAGTGCTGCGCGGTGAATTGCACGGTCGCGCCGCGCGGCTTCACGCTGCGCACAGTTCGCGAACTTCGGCGGCGAAGCGTTCGACGGTTTCGGGCTGCGTATCCCACGCGCACATCAGACGGCAACCGCCCGCGCCGATGAACTCATAGAACTTCCAGCCTTTCGCCCGCATCGCTTTCGCCGCATGCGCCGGCAACTGCGCGAACACCGCGTTCGATTCGACCGGGAACATGATGCTCACGCCAGGAATCGCTTCAAGACGCGTCTTCATGAGTTGCGCCATCGCGTTCGCGTGGCGTGCGTTGCGCAGCCACACGTCGTCGTCCAGCAGGCCCAGCCACGGCGCCGAGATGAAGCGCATCTTCGACGCCAGCTGGCCGGCCTGCTTCAGGCGGTACGCGAAATCGTCGGCGAGCGCGCGGTCGAAGAACACCACCACTTCGCCCACCGGCAAGCCGTTCTTCGTGCCGCCGAAACACAGCACATCGACGCCCGCGCGCCACGTGATTTCCGACGGATGCACGCCGAGCGCTGCAACCGCGTTCGCGAAACGGGCGCCGTCCATGTGGACCTTCAGGTGGCGGCGCTTTGCGATCGCGGCGATCGCGCGCACTTCCTCGACGCTGTAGACGCTGCCGACTTCCGTCGACTGCGTGAGCGTCACGACCTTCGGCTTCGGATAGTGAATGTCGGCGCGACGGGTGACGACGGCCTCGATTGCATCGGGCGTCAGCTTGCCGTGTACGCCGGGCGCGGTCAGGAGCTTCGAGCCGCCGGAGAAGAATTCGGGACCGCCGCATTCGTCGGTCTCGATGTGCGCGAGATCGTGGCAGATCACAGAGTGATACGACTGACACAGCGACGCCAGCGCCAGCGAGTTCGCCGCCGTGCCATTAAAAACGAAGAAGGCTTCGCAGTCGGTCTGGAACAGGTCACGCAGACGGTCGCAGACGCGCTCGGTCCAGGAATCGTCGCCGTAGGCCGGCTCGTGACCGCTGTTGTTGGCTTCGACTAGCGCCGCGAGCGCTTCGGGGCAGATGCCGGCGTAATTATCCGACGCGAAATGTTGCATGGCAGGCGGCGCGCCCGGCAACAGGCACGCGAAAGTAACGGGAAGCGGACATTTTAGTGCGCCGTCCCATTATTGTCCGGTCGTTCGAATTTGCTGGAGGGAAATCGTAGGGTTCGGGGCGTGGGCGGACGCTATCGTGGCATGCGGCCGGACGGTTGCCCGTACGCGCGGCGAGAGCGCCGACAGGACGACGAAGGGACCACTACCGCGCCGCACGCCGTGAAACGCGCGTGACGACGACGAGCCCGAAGGCGCCGAGCATCAGTGCGCTGGCGGCCAGCCACAACGCCGGCGAAAACGAGCCGGTGTGCGCGGCGACCGGCGCGGCCACGAGCGGGCCAACAATCTGGCCGATGCCGTAAGCGGCGGTCGCATAGCCCATCAATCCCGCGGCGTGATCGCCATGCAGACGACGCGCTTCACGCATCGCGAACAGCGTGATCGCCGTGAACGGCAGCCCGATCAACATACTGCCGATCGCGAATCCCGCCGCAGTCGGCCAGATGATGCCCGAGGCAATACCCGCCGCCTGCAGCACGTAGCAGCCGGCCAGCAGCGTGCGATTGTCCCAGTGGAGCGGCAGACGCGCGCCGAGCAACGCGCCGACGATGAGCGCCACACCGAACATCGGCCAGAACAGATCGGGCCAGGCCGAGCCAGGCAACGCGGCGCGCGCGATCACCGGCAAAAACGTCGCGGTAATGATGTAGCCGAAGCCGGGGACGCCATACAGCACGACGAGCCAGAAGGCGTCGGCGCGGTGGGTGTGATGCGCGTTGTCCGCGTGTTGGGCGGGTTGTCGGGGCTGGGGCTGGTGGGTGGATCCGGACGCAAGGGGGCCGCTAGCTGATGTGGCGCGATCGGAATGCTGTGCGTGCTGTGCGGCCTGGCCGCGTTGAGCGGCTTCGGATGCTTGATGCCCAGCGGCTGGCGTCGCCCGTGTCGTTCCTGTTCCTGTTCCCGTTCCGGTTTCCGGCGCAGGCGAAGCGGAGCGCCGGGGAGCGGATCCAAAAACATGCCATACGAGCGCCGCCAGCACCGCCGAGATGAGCCCGAAGCCGATCCACCCCACTGTCGCGCCGAGACCGCCCGCGGCGCTCACCAGCAGGCCCGTGCCGACGATCCCGACGCCCGGCCCTGTATAGATCACGCCACTCCAGCCGTGCGCGCCCAGCTCGGTGAGCCGGCGCAGCCCCCACTGCGATGCGAACACGAACGTCCACGCGCTGACGGCCCCGCCCACCAGCCGCACCAGCGCCCAGATCCAGAACTGGTCGGTGACACCCATGACGAGCGTCAGCACGACAGTGACAGCGAGACCGACGCGCACCATCCGCGCGTGATCGACCCGCAGCGCCGCGCAGGAAATCGCGCCGATGAAATAGCCCGCGTAGTTGAAGGAAGCGAGCAAGCCGCCATGCCGGATATCGATGGCGCCGCTTTGCAGCATCAGGGGCAGCAGCGGCGTGAATGCGAAGCGCCCCACTCCGAGCGCCACAGCGAGCGCCACCATGCACGCGAGCGCGGCGCGCCGGGCGTCGTGGGAGTGAGCGGAGGATACGGTGGCGGGAGCGGCGAGAAGGGTCATGGGTATCGACGAAGGTTTTCCGGAGCCGACGACACGCGCGCGTCGGTCATCCCGTTCTCTGATACTAGTCCGCTCTTCACATCATAAAAAATGAATTATGATGATTGGAGGAATCTCCGGGAGAGAACGATGGACCTGGCCGCCTTGACCATCTTTCGCGCTGTAGTGCGCGAAAACGGGGTGACGCGCGCTGCCGCGAAGCTGAACCGGGTGCAGTCAAATGTCACGACCCGCATCAAGCAACTGGAAGTACAGCTTGGCACGGACCTGTTTATCCGCGATGGTCGTCGACTCGTGCTGACGCCGGCCGGCGAAACGCTGCTGCCGTACGCCGAGCGCCTGCTCGCGCTTGCGGACGAAGCGCGCCACGCCGTGCGCGAAAACCGGCCGAACGGGCGACTGCGGCTTGGGACGATGGAAAGCGTCGCGGCAAGCCGGCTGCCGGCGCTGCTCGCGCGGTATCACCAGCGTTGGCCCGAGGTCGCGCTGGAACTCGAAACCGGCACGACGGGACGGCTTATCGAACGTGTGCGCGAATTCGAGGTGGACGCCGCGCTGGTCGCGACGCCACCCGATCCGGACACGCTGTGCGACGTCTTCGATTACGTACCGGTCTTCCGTGAAGAACTGGTCATGCTGACGCCGCGCGGTCACCCGCCGATTCGCGACGCGCGTGATGTCGCGCTATCGACGCTCGTCGCGTTCGAGCGCGGTTGCGCGTATCGAAGCTACATCGAGAAGTGGTATCTGGAGCACGGCATCCGGCCGGCGCGCGTGCTGGAACTGGGTTCTTACCACGCGATGGTCGCGTGCGTTGCTGCAGGCGCGGGCGTTGCGATCGCGCCGCGCTCGGTGCTGGATTTGCAGCAGAACGTCGACGAGATCGTGGTTCATCCGCTCGACGAACTCGGCGCGATCGATACGCTGCTGATCTGGCGACGCGGACACTTCTCTTCAGCCCTGAACGCGCTGCGCGAGCAGTTACTGGCGGAGAGTAACCTGGCGACGGATGAACATCCACAGCGTGAGATCGCGCAGCCCGTGTGAACGCGGCTCGCGTCAACAACTGAGGGAAGCAGTCGTTCTGAAAAGCAGAAAGCCGCGAGTTCAACGCTCGCGGCTTTCTGATTCGACATCTCGCGGTCAGGGACAACCTGACCGCCAATGCGCGTTACACGCCTTCGATTACAGCTGCGCTTCGACCCAACCCTTCACACCCGCGAGGGCCGCCGGCAGATTCGCCGGCTCCGTGCCGCCAGCCTGAGCCATATCGGGACGGCCGCCGCCCTTGCCGCCGACCTGCTGCGCGACAAAGTTCACGAGCTCGCCAGCCTTGACCTTCTTGCTCGCATCCGCGGTCACACCTGCGATCAGGCTCACCTTGCTACCTTCGACCGAAGCCAGCACGATTGCCGCGCTCTTCAGCTTGTCCTTCAGTTTGTCGACGGTTTCGCGGAGCGTCTTGACGTCCGCACCCTCGAGCGTCGCGGCCAGCACGTGGACACCCGCAACTTCGACCGCCTGACCCGCGAGTTCATCGCCCTGGCTGGAAGCAAGCTTCGACTTCAGCGCGCCGAGTTCCTTCTCCAGCGATTTGACCTGATCCTGAACCTGCGCGATACGCTGCGTCAGTTCCGACGGCTGCGCCTTCAGCGCGGCTGCGGCAGCGTTGATACGCGCGTCGAGTTCCTGCACGAAGCGCACTGCGTTGTCGCCCGTAATGGCTTCCACGCGACGGATGCCCGCGGCCACACCGCCTTCCATCACGATCTTGAAGAAGCCGATGTCGCCCGTACGACGCACGTGCGTGCCCCCGCACAGTTCGCGCGAGAAGCCGAGATCGAGCACACGTACTTCGTCGCCGTACTTTTCGCCGAAGAGCGCCATCGCGCCGCCCTTCACTGCTTCATCGAACGGCATCACGCGCACGATACCCGGCGCATTCGCCAGCACTTCGGCGTTCACGATCGCTTCGACCTGGCGAATCTGTTCGTCGGTCATCGGCGCGTTGTGCGCGAAGTCGAAACGGGTCTTGTCGGCATCGACGAGCGAACCCTTCTGCTGCACGTGGGAGCCCAGCACTTCGCGCAGCGCCTTGTGCATCAGGTGGGTGGCCGAGTGATTGCGTTCCGTGCGCGCGCGGAGCACCGCGTCGATCTCCGCCTTCACGATGTCGCCGACCTTCAGCGTGCCTTGTTCCAGGGTGCCGTGATGACCGACCACATCGGCCTGCACCTTCAGCGTATCGGCGACGGCAAAGCGCACGCTCGCGTTGGCAAGCAGACCCTGGTCGCCGACCTGACCGCCCGACTCCGCGTAGAACGGCGTGTGATCGAGCACGACGACCGCCTGCTGGCCCTTCGCGACTTCCTTGACGGAGGCGCCCTCGACGTACAACGCAATAATCTTCGCGTCGTCGAAGACGATTTCTTCGTAGCCGTGGAACGTCGTCTTCGCGCCGGAATATTCGAGCCCCTGCGCCATCTTGAACTTGCCGGCCGCGCGCGCCTGTTCGCGCTGACGGGCCATTGCTTCGTCGAACGCGGGCTCGTCGACCGTCACTTCGCGCTCGCGGCAGACGTCTGCCGTCAGATCCAGCGGGAAGCCGTACGTGTCATGCAGCTTGAACGCGAGTTCACCATCGAGCGTCTTGCCACCCTTCGCGTCGAGATCAGCCAGTGCGCTCTCGAGGATCGACATGCCGTGCTCGATCGTTTCGAAGAAGCGTTCCTCTTCCTGACGCAGTACGTCGGTCACGCGCTGTTCCGCGTCCTTCAGTTCCGGATATGCGCCGCCCATCTGCGCGACGAGGTCCGCGACGAGACGGTGGAAGAACGAACCCTTGCGGCCCAGCTTGTAGCCGTGACGGATCGCGCGACGCACGATCCGGCGCAGCACGTAGCCGCGGCCTTCATTGCCGGGAATGACGCCATCGACGATCAGGAACGAGCACGCGCGAATGTGATCGGCGATCACTTTCAGCGAGTTGTTCGTCAGATCGGTCACGCCGGTTTCGCGGCCAGCGGCCTTGATCAGTGCCTGGAACAGATCGATTTCGTAGTTGCTGTGCACGTGCTGCAGCACGGCGGCAATACGCTCGAGACCCATGCCGGTATCGACACACTGCTTTGGCAGCGGCGTCATGTTGCCCTGGGCATCACGATTGAACTGCATGAACACGAGATTCCAGATCTCGATATAGCGGTCACCATCTTCTTCAGGCGATCCCGGCGGGCCACCCCACACGTCCGGGCCGTGGTCGTAGAAGATTTCCGAACACGGGCCGCACGGGCCGGTATCGGCCATCTGCCAGAAGTTGTCCGACGCGTAACGCGCGCCCTTGTTATCGCCGATGCGGATGATGCGCTCGACCGGTACGCCGACTTCCTTCGCCCAGATGTCGTGCGCTTCGTCGTCTTCGTGATAGACCGTGACCCACAGCTTGTCTTTCGGCAACCCGTAGACGCCCGTCAGCAGTTCCCACGCGTAGTGGATCGCGTCCCGCTTGAAATAGTCGCCAAACGAAAAATTGCCGAGCATTTCGAAGAACGTATGGTGACGCGCGGTGTAGCCGACATTTTCCAGATCATTGTGCTTGCCGCCCGCGCGCACGCTGCGCTGCGAGGTTGTGGCGCGCGAGTACGGACGCGATTCCGCGCCGAGGAACACGTCCTTGAACTGCACCATTCCCGAATTGGTGAAGAGCAGCGTCGGATCGTTGCCGGGCACGAGGCTCGACGAACGGACAATCGTGTGGCCCTTCGATTCGAAGAACTTGAGGAACTTCTCGCGGATTTCGGAGGCTTTCATGGCGTGCGGGGGACGGTCCTGACTGTTTCGGCTGCATCCTGGGATGCGCCAACTGATTGTTTCCTGAGCCGCTGATTATACGGGATCGGCGCCCGTGCGCAGCGGCTTGAGGCGGTCTGCGCACAACGTTAGCCATCCGGCCAGGTTTTTCCCGCCGATCCGTGCGGGGCGGGCCTTCGCGGCCTCAGATCCGTCCTATGCCATCCGGCCGATGGGTCGTCTGACGGGAATCGCTTAAGATTCAGGACATCGATACGGCAGCTGCACCACGCGGTGCGCATGCCTTGCAGCCACGCTTAAAGGAGACACAAAGAGAATATGGGCGCCCTCAGTCACATCCGCGTGCTGGATCTCACACGCGTGCTCGCCGGCCCCTGGTGTGCACAGACCCTCGCCGACTTCGGCGCGGACGTCATCAAGATCGAACGTCCCGAAGTGGGCGACGATACGCGCCATTGGGGCCCTCCGTACCTGAAAACACCTGCTGGCGAAGACACGCGCGAAGCCGCGTATTACCTTGCCGCGAACCGTAACAAGCGCTCGGTCACCGTCGATATCGCCACGCCCGAAGGGCAGCAGATCATCCGTGATCTTGCCGCGCGGTGCGACGTCGTGCTCGAGAACTACAAGGTCGGGCAGTTGAAGAAATACGGGCTCGACTATGCATCGCTGAAAGAAGTGAAGCCGGACATTGTCTACTGCTCGGTCACCGGTTTCGGCCAGACAGGCCCGTACGCGCAGCGCGCGGGCTACGACTTCATCATCCAGGGCATCGGCGGCTTTATGAGCATCACCGGTGAGCGCGACGCGCTGCCCGGCGGCGGCCCGCAAAAGGCCGGTGTCGCCATTGCCGACCTGATGACTGGCATGTACTCGACGATCGCCGTACTGACCGCGCTCGCCCATCGCGACCGGACCGGCGAAGGTCAGTACATCGACATGGCCTTGCTCGACGTGCAGGTCGCCATGCTTGCCAACATGAACTCGAACTACCTCGCGAGCGGCAATCCGCCGGTGCGCTGGGGTAACGCACATGCGAACATCGTTCCCTACCAGACGTTCCAGACGAGCGACAGCTGGATCATCGTCGCGGTCGGCAATGATGGGCAGTTCCGCAAGTTTGTCGAAGCAGGCGGCCGCGCGGAACTCGCCGATGACGAGCGTTTCTCAACCAACCCGGCACGCGTGCGCAACCGCGAAACGCTCGTGCCGCTGCTCGCCGACATGGTCCGGCTGAGAAGCAAGCAGGCGTGGATCTCGGCGCTGGAGGCGTCGGGCGTGCCGTGCGGGCCGATCAACGATCTCGGCGAGGTGTTCAGGAATGAGCAGGTGATCGCACGGGGTATGCAGGTCGACCTGCCGCATCCGTCGGGCGGGATGGTCAAGCTGGTTCGCAATCCGGTCAATATGAGTGTGACGCCGCCACAGGCGGTCGCTCATCCGCCGATGCTCGGCGAGCATACCGACGAGATATTGCGGAGCGTGCTCGGACTGGATGACGCGCGGATCGCGGATTTGAGGGCACGGTCTGTGATCTGACTCGTCGTGCTGACGTGGGTGCTAAAGGCGGCTGCTGGTGTCGGCTTCGGCTTCGGCTTCGGCTTCGGCTTCGGCTTCGGCTTCGGCTTCGGCTTCAGCTTCGGCTTCGGCTTCGGCTTCAGCACCAACGCTCCCACTGCCACCGCCTTTCGTCCAGCCCCGCTGGCTACGCGTGCCCGTCACGCCCGGACACTGGCGCCAGCGATTCCAGCCAGCACATCCCTTCAGGCCAGTCACCCAGACCGCTTGCGGCGTTGATATGACCGCGAGGGCCGATGTCGAACCACGCACTCTTCCAGGCCCTGGCGCAGGTCTGTGAGAACGCGGGACCGCCGTGCGGATCGTCAGTACTGGCCACCACGATCGTCGGAAACGGTAGCGGTTCGAGCGGCACGGGCGCGAAGCCGGACGCGTCAGCCGGAAACTGCGCTTCCGCCGGATCAGGCACTGCAACCAGCAGCGCGCCAGCCACTTTCGCTGCACGCGCCGCAGTCGCGTATTGCCCGGCCCAGAAGGCTACCGTCAGACAGCCGAGGCTATGCGCGGCGAACACCACCGGCACGTCGGCGGCGGCAACGGCCTCATCCAGCGTCCGGCACCACGCGTCGCGCACCGGGCGATCCCAGTCTGGCATCCGGACGCGCGAATAGTCGGGATGTGCCGCTTCCCAGCGTGTCTGCCAGTGACCTTCACCGGAATTCTGATATCCGGGCAACACCAGAACCTTATGCGTCGTCATCGCCTTTCTCCGTCTCGCCGGTTTGTCGTTATGTTCAGTGAAACTCCCTGCCCACGCCCACGCCGCGTGGATCAGCGGCAGGCTCCGGCGTCGTGCCGTCCACGCGGATTAACTGGACATCGCCGTTGAAGACCTGCCCTTCGAGCGTGTAGCCCAAACCCTGCAACTGTTCGGCCAGTTCACCCGTGACCGGATGATACGGCTCCCAGTAGATTGTCTTCGGCGGCAGCAGTTGGTGATGAAAGCGCATCGCGGCGAGCGCGTCGGCAGGCGGCATACCGAAATCGTAAAGATTCGTCATCACCTGGAAGATCGACGTGAAAATCCGCGAGCCGCCGGGTGTGCCGATCACGAGCGAAACCTTGCCGTCCTTGAGCAGGATGGTCGGCGTCATCGACGACAGCGGCCGGCGGCCCGGCGCGACTGTATTGACATCGCCGCCCGTCACGCCGAACTGGTTTGGCGCGCCGGCCTTCGTGACGAAGTCGTCCATCTCGTCGTTCAGCGCGAAGCCGGCGTTGTCCACAACAACACCCGACCCGAACGGTCCGTTGAGCGTATACGTGTTCGACACTGCATTGCCCCATTTATCAACGACCGAAAAGTGCGTCGTCTCGGCGCGCTCCGGCATCGAATCGCCGAGGCCCGGCTTCACGGGTGCGGCGCCCGGCACTTCGTCAGGCGACACCTCGTCGGCACGCTGCGCGAGGTAGGCGTCGTCAATCAGTCTGTCGACCGGTACGCGATACGAATCCGGGTCGCCCATGTACTGCTGGCGGTCAGCGAACACGCGGTCCTCGATCTGCGCGATCAGGTGAATATAAGGTGGCGAATTCAGCTCGAGCCCGGCGAATGCCGGCTTCAGATCGGCCTTCATCTTCAGCATCTGGATCAGGCCCACGCCCCCTGAACTCGGCGGCGGCGCCGTGACGATCTGATATCCGTTCCAGTCGGCTGTCATCGGCTGGCGCCAGACGGCTTTGTATTGCGTCAAATCACCCTTCGACAGCAGGCCGTGACCATACATCTGGGTACTGATCAGATCGGCGGTCTTGCCATCGTAAAACTCACGGCCGCCGTCGCTCGCGATACGCGACAGCGTCTGCGCCAGCTCCGGCTGGCGGAAGTTCGCGCCCGCCTTCAGCCCCGAGAAGTACACGCTGAAGTTGGTCTTGCCCGCGAAATTCTTCGACGCGTATTCCGCGCGCTTCTGCAGCCACGGCTCAACGACGAAACCGTCGGTCGCATATTTGATCGCCGGGGCAAGCACCTGCTTCCACTTCAGCTTGCCGAAACGGCGCTGCGCCTCCCACATGCCGTCGACCGTGCCCGGCACGGCCACCGCCCTGAATCCGACGAGGCTCATGCCCGGCACGGGGTTGCCCTTGTCGTCCAGATACATGTCGCGGGTCGCCCGTTGCGGCGCGCGTTCCCGATAGTCGAGAAAGTAGGGCTTGCCGTCGATATAGAGCGTCATGAACCCTCCGCCGCCGATATTGCCGGCGTCCGGATAGGTGACTGCCAGCGTGAACGCGATCGCGACCGCCGCATCGACCGCGTTGCCGCCGGCGGCGAAGATCTGCTGAGCCGTGTCGGCACTGTAGCGATCGGGCACTGCGACAGCCGATGCGTCGAGTACCGTTTTCGGCGGCGGCGCAGTTTTGGCGAGCGCGGGCGCGACCGGCACGAAACTACATGCCAATGCGGCGACCAGCGTGACCGCGCCCAGATGGCGGCGCAGGGACAGTGAGGCGAAAGGCGCGCGGGGCGCATCGTGCATGGGATCGGGCATCCGTGAAACTCCGGGAACTGAAGGCGCCATGTTGCCGAACGGCCGGCCTTCGGGCAAGGCGCGTGGCCGGCACAGCCAGGCCGCGCCGGTGCGCGTGAATGGTGAAATACCGCTTGCGCGGCGAAAAGGTCCGGACCGGATGTGGCTCAACAGGGCCCGCGACTGCAAAACAACCCGTTCGCTTCAATCGCGACGGGCTTTAAACGCCCCAACCGCTCAATGTCCCGTGCCAGTCAGCCCGCCTGCGGCCCATGACAGCAACTTTCAGTACATTTCTGGTGAAATCTGTCGTTATTGTCTTCATATACGTTGCATGTTGCGAGGCAGCCTGTGCCGCGACGCTCGCATTCTGGCCGGGCGGCGCGCACGCGGACAACGCGTTTTACCTCCTGTTGCACGCTGTAACAGCGTCCGGACGAAGTCCTCACTCCGGCCGCGTGCCGCGTGAACCCTGGCGCTCCTTGACTGGTCAGGTAGAATTGACAGATAAGCGGGCGCATCGCGCGTCCCCGAACGACTTTCACCATCACGCATGAATACCGAACGCAACGAAGCGCCCGCGGCATCCAATTTCATCCGCAACATCATCGATGACGACAACCGCTCCGGAAAGTGGGGCCAGCGCGTGGAAACACGCTTCCCGCCTGAGCCAAACGGCTATCTGCACATCGGTCACGCGAAGAGCATCTGCCTGAATTTCGGCATCGCCAGCAGCTACGGCGGCGTGTGCCATCTGCGTTTCGACGATACGAATCCGGAGAAGGAAAGCGTCGAGTACGTCGATTCGATCATCGATGCCGTCACCTGGCTCGGCTTCGACTGGACGAAGGACGAAAAGGAACACCTGTATTTCGCGAGCGATTACTACGACAAGCTGTATGCGTTCGCCGAATTGCTGATCGAGCGCGGCAAGGCGTATGTGGACAGCCAGTCGGCCGAAGAAATGCGTGCGAACCGCGGCTCGGCGAGCGAGCCGGGCACGCCGTCGCCGTTCCGCAACCGCACGGCACAGGAGAACCTCGAGCTCTTCCGCCGCATGAAAGCGGGCGAGTTCAAGGAAGGCGAGCACGTGCTGCGCGCGAAGATCGATATGGCGTCGCCGAACTTCAACATGCGCGACCCGGTCATCTATCGCATCCGTTTTGCGCATCACTACCGCACCGGCGATCAATGGTGCGTGTATCCGATGTACGACTACACGCACTGCATTTCGGACGCGCTCGAAAACATCACGCATTCGCTGTGCACGCTCGAATTCGAGGATCACCGGCCACTGTACGACTGGATCCTGAACGAACTGGCCGACGCCGGCGTGTTCACACGCCCGCTGCCGCAACAAATCGAATTTTCGCGCCTGAACCTCACGTATGCGATCACCAGCAAGCGCAAGCTGCTGCAACTGGTGACCGAAGGCCACGTCGAAGGCTGGGATGATCCGCGCATGCCGACCATCGTCGGCGTCCGCCGGCGCGGTTTCACGCCGGGGAGCATCAAGCTGTTCTGTGAACGCATCGGCATCACCAAGGTCGATTCGTGGATCGACATGAGCGTGTTCGAAGGCGCGCTGCGCGACGATCTCGACGACAAGGCGCCGCGTACCGCCGCCGTGCTCGATCCGCTGAAGCTGATCATCGACAACTTCCCGGAAGGCACGACGGAAGAATGCAGTGCGCCAGTTCACCCGCATCATCCGGAAATGGGCACGCGCACGTTCCCGATCTCGCGCGAACTGTGGATCGAGCGTGACGATTTCACTGAAGCACCGCCGAAGGGTTATTTCCGGCTGTTCCCGGGCAACAAGGTGCGTCTGCGCTATGGCTACGTGATCGAATGCACGGGCGCGGAGAAGGACGCGAACGGCAACGTGATCGCCGTGCACTGCAATTATTTCCCGGACAGCAGGTCGGGCACGGAAGGCGCGAACACCTACAAGGTCAAGGGCAACATCCATTGGGTGAGCGCCGCGCACGCGCTGCCAGCTGAAGTGCGCATTTACGACCGCCTGTTCCGCGAACCACAACCCGATGCGGGCGGCCGGGACTTCCTCGAAGCGTTGAACCCGGATTCGAAACGTATCGCCAGCGCGTACCTCGAACCGGGCATGCACGACGTGCAGCCGGAGCAACGTTTCCAGTTCGAACGACATGGTTATTTTGTCGCCGATCGCTACGATTCGAAGCCGGGAAAACCCGTCTTCAACCGTATCGTGACTTTGCGGGATAGTTGGGGCAAGCCGGCGTAAGCCGGGTGTTCCACTGACCGTCGGGCACTTGAATGCAGTCCGCGGCGCATCGCTTCCGGCAGGAACGTGCGCCGGCGCGCTCCATACCATCGACAGGGCGTTGCGGCGGGATCCGATTTTTTTGAAAAGGCGCGCCCTTCCCGGAGGAGCAATGAAGTTCGCAGCCCGAATCCGGCTGATCGCATGCGCCGCCGCGGCTACGTTCGCACTCGGCGTTCATGCCGATGAACTCACCGGCACGCTGAAGAAAATTCACGACGACGGCGTCATCACGCTCGGCGTGCGTGAGGCGTCGATTCCGTTTGCCTACTCCGATGGCGGCCACACAGTCGGCTATTCGTACACGATCGCGTTGCGCATCGTCGATGAGATCAAGAAAGCTCTGGGCGTGCGCGATCTCAAGGTGCGCGAGATCGTCGTGACGTCGAGCAACCGCATTCCGATGCTGCTCAACAACCAGATCGACCTCGAATGCGGTTCAACCACGCACACGGTGGAGCGCGAGTCGCTGGTCGCGTTTTCGGACAGCTTCTTCCAGTACGCGGTGCGCATGATCGCGCGCAAAAAATCCGGCATTGCGGACTTCGCGGATCTCGCGGGCAAGTCCGTGGTGACGACGGCGGGCACGTCGGATGAACGCCTGCTGCGCCAGTTGAACAGCGAGAAGCAGCTCAACATGCGCATCACGGCGACCAGGGATCATCCGGAGGCGTTCGCCGCCGTGCGCGCTGACCGCGCGGTGGCGTTCGTGATGGACGAGCCGCTGCTGCACGGCCTGAAGGCCGCGGAAGCGCATCCCGAAGACTACGTGATCACCGGCACGCCGCTCGGCTACGAGGCGTACGCGTGCATGTTCCGCAAGGGCGACGCGCCCATGCGTGACGTCGTCAACGGGGTCATTTCGCGGATGCAGACGTCCGGCGAAGCTGAGCGGCTCTACAACGTCTGGTTCACCCAGCCGATTCCGCCACACGGCACGAACCTGAACTTCCCGATCTCCGCCGAGATGCGCGAACTCTTCGCCCATCCGAACGACAAAGCGCTCGATTAAGCCGCGCCAGCCGCGTGTCCGCGCTTATAGCGTGCGGTGCAGCTCGGTGAGCGAGAGCGTCGTCTGAAAAAGCCGGGTGAGACTGCGGCTCGCATAGCGCTCGACTTCGTCGGGCGCGGTCCAGCGGTATGCATCCATTTCGGGAATCATCGTGCCGTCTGAGCGTCGCGGGAACATCGACGTGCACGTGCACTTCGCGAGATCGATTTCGCCATCGCGCACACGCGCCGCGAATAGATGCAGATCCTTGTCGCGGCGGTAGACAAAGAGACCGAGGTTTTTCAGCCGCTCGGGCGCGAGCTCGATGCCCGTTTCCTCGACCATTTCCCGCAACGCGGTGACATGCGGCGCTTCACCCTCTTCGCCATGTCCTTTTGGAATATCCCAGTGCGAGGTTTCCGTGGCGTGCGCGAGCAGCACGCGACCATCGGCATCGAGCAACACGACGCCGCACGAGGTGACGCGCGCGCTCATCGCCAGATCGAGCGGCGCGATGCCACTATCGCCTTTGCTGCGACAGCGAAGGCAAAGCCCGCCCCCGCGCCGCGCACAATCGCCGTGCTCAACGTTTCTGCAGTTGCCATGCGCCGCTGCCCTGCTTGCAAAAGAGCGGATGCAGATTCATCGACTGGCCCTTCGACTGCAGCACCACCGCTGTCGAGCGGCAGGTGCGGTCGCCTTCCTTCGTGGTTTGATCGGGCGTCACCGTGGCGTCGATCTTGACGCTATTGCCCGTGCCCTCGTTGACCCAGTTCGCGGTCTCGCCGTCCTGCTTGTCGTTGAGCGCCTCGAGGACGGCCTTCTTGATCGAATCGACGTCGCGCGGCTTCATGTAGCTGATCGGCGTGTCGTTCAGGAAGCCGAGATTCGCTGCCTGCGCGCCGCCTGCGCCTGCTAGCAGCAGTCCACCTGCAGCCCAGCACAACAGGGCTCGGGTTCGCATCGACATTGATTGTTCTCCTTGAAGGCTGACTGGAACGCCCACGCGCCAGATACCGCGTAAGCTGACCCTTAAAAGCATAGCACGACGTTACGCGCAGCCGCTGCCCGGCGGACGGTGCGAGAACCGGACCGTCATCGTTTTTCGGACCGGTCCGATAGCGAGGGTCGGGCCGGACCCCTAGCATGGCGATCTCTGCTACGCGCTTGCGCTTCACCCGTCTTCATCCGTCCGCACGCGCATCTACGATCACTTGCCGCCATGGACTACTCAATCGCTCTGCGCTTCTTCGTCATCATGCTCACGCTCATCTGCATCGCGCTCGTGCCGATCGCGGCGCGGCGCGATCCGGCGCCAGTCGCCGGCGTGCTGAGCATCAACGTGCTGCCACGCCCTCAATGGCCCGCCATCCTCACGCGCGCAGGCTTCGTTTGCATGCTGGCTTCGTTTGTGATGCTGCTGATGATCTGCGCATTCCTGCTGAAGTCATAACCGCGGCGTTCAGTGCGCGGCGGGCTGGTAGCCATCCGTCAGCGTATTCAGAAACGCCACCACATCCTTGATTTCCGCCTCGTTCAGCGCCGGCTCTCCGCCCGGCTTGCGATCAAACGGCGGATCCGTATTCAGGTTTGCCCAGTAACGCTTCGGCAGATCGTCGAACTTCTGCACCTTGCCCTTCACGACCGGATAGAACTTCTCCGGATTCGTATCGCGCTCTGCATAAAAGCGCACCACCTCGTCGAGCGAATGGTAGATGCCGTTGTGGAAGAAGCGCTTCTTCAACGCGACGTTGCGTAGCGTCGGTGTGCGGAAGATTCCGCAATATTCGTTGTGTCCCTTCAGGTCGGTTCGCTCGGGACCGCATGCCCCAAGATCGTAGAAGTGCGGATCGCGATTGACCTTCAGTGCGCGGTTACGCGGCACGCCAATCGCAATCAGACCGAAATCGCTGAATTGCGGCGGCGAGCCGTCGTTGGCGCGCTGGCTCAGATGACAGCTTGCGCAATTGCCCTTCTTCCCGTCGTTGAAAAGCTGCAGGCCGTGCAGTTCGGCGGTTGTGAGCTGCGCCTTGCCCGCGAGTGCAGCGTCGTACTTGCTCGTGTATGGATAAAACGTCTCAGGTGTCTGCTCGAATGTTTCGAGCGACTGAAGCACGGCCTTGAATGTGGCATCCGTGTCGTCGAAAATGTGCTCTCCGAATGCCGCGCGAAACGCGTTCGCGTACGGCGCGGCCTTCACCGCTGCGGCCACTTTCTCCGGCGTGCTGCCCATCTCGAAGGTCGACAGGATCGGAATGCGCGCCTGATCCGATCCACGGTCGACGCGGCCATCCCACGTCAAACCGCCAGTCGGGCCCGCGTCGACGCTCTCGTCGCCTTCGTCTTCGGAATCGTGGAAGTGCTCAGCGAAGGCCGGCACGGACTGCAGATACTTGAGCGTCGGAACGGCGCGCAAACCTTGTTGCCGCATGTCGCTGCCGCCGAGCTGCACGGCAAGCGAATTCGCCGGCGTGAAGCCGTGGTCGGGGCTGTGACACGACGCGCACGCAAGCTTGCCCGAGCCCGATAGCGATGCATCGAAGAAGAGCTGCTTGCCGAGCGCGGTCATCTTGCGGACCGACTCGTAGACTTCGGCGCGCGTCTGTCCGCCGCCGTGTGCCGCAACCGGCACAACCGCCGCTGATGCAACCCTTACCGCTGACGCAACCGTCGTTGCATTCCCCCCGCCGCCTGGCCCATGCGCATCGCAACCTGTCAGCGCGAACGACACCCACACGGCCGTGAGGAAACCCGTCCGCAACCTCCTGGCCGCAGCCGTTTGCTTCAGCATCCCTTTCTGACCAGGCAGCATATGAGCATCTTCGACGTTGTTGAACTGCGCGAGCGTATGTCACGTGCATGTCACTTCGATGACATCCTGCCTACAGCGTTACGTGGACTTTAAGCTGTCCGTAATGCTTACATCGTTCTGTCAAATTGCGCTGCGACACTCTTCGCGCTGGCCATACCAACCTCGACGCAGCGCCAGGTCGAAGGACACCGCCGGTCCCCAACGCGAGAGAGAAAACTCAATGAACAAGAAACTGATCTGCGCGACGCCCATCGCGATCGCAGCAGCGATCGGCCTGTACGCCTGCGGCGGCAACGGCGTGTCGCAGCCGGACATCAAGGCTGTGCAGAACGTCGTGGTGATCTACGCAGAGAACCGCAGCTTCGACAACCTGTACGGCCAGTTCCCGGGCGCCAACGGCCTCCAGGGCGTGACCGCCGCGAGCTCGCAGCAGCTCGACCGCGACGGCTCCGTGCTCGCCACGCTGCCGCAGGTCTGGAACGGTCTTACGCAGACGGGCGTCACGCCGGTCGTGACGCAGGCGATGACGGCCAACCTGCCGAATTCGGCTTTCGCGATCGATGACCCGAACGGCTTCAACACGCCGGTCACTTCAGCGACACGCGACCTCGTGCACCGCTTCTATGAAAACCAGATGCAGATCAACGGCGGCAAGAACGACAGGTTCGCCGCATGGTCCGATGCCGGCGGTCTCGTGATGGGGCACTACACGATGAACGCGGATAAGCTGCCGCTCTGGAAGATCGCCCAGCAGTACACGCTCGCCGACAACTTCTTCATGGGTGCGTTCGGCGGCTCGTTCCTGAACCACCAGTGGCTGATCTGCGCATGCACGCCGGTCTATCCGAACGCGGACAAGAGTCCCGCGGCCGGTTCGATTTCGAAGGTCGAGGCGGATGGCGTAACGCTCACGCTCGCGGGGAACAATCCCGCTTCGGCGCTGAACGGGCCGCCGAAGTTCGCGAACGCCGGCAACCTGACGCCTGATTTCTACGCGGTCAACACGATGCAGCCGGCGTATCAGCCGAGCGGCAACAAGGCGGCCAGCGGCGGCGATGCGAACCTTGCCGACCCGACGGTGGCCACCACGCTGCCGCCGCAGACGCAGCAGAACATCGGTGACCTGCTGAACAACGCGGGCGTATCGTGGGCGTGGTATGGCGGCGCATGGGGCGCGGCGCTGTCGGCGACGCAGGCCGGCACGTCGGGCGTGGTCTACGGCGCGAACCTGTCGACGCCGAACTTCCAGCCGCATCATCAGCCGTTCAATTACTTCGCCGATCTCGCGCCGGGCACCGCGAACCGCACGACGCACCTGCTGGACGGCGGCACGAACGGCGCATCGTTCATCGCGGATATCGATGCAGGCAAGCTGGCGCAGGTCACGTTCTACAAGCCGCAGGGCAACCTGAACGAACATCCGGGCTACACGGACGTCGCGTCGGGTGACCAGCACATCGCCGACGTGATCTCGCATCTGCAGAAGAGCCCGCAGTGGAAGACCATGGTCGTGGTCGTCACGTACGACGAAAACGGGGGCTTCTGGGATCACGTCGCGCCGCCGAAGGGCGACCGCTGGGGTCCGGGCACGCGCATTCCGGCAATCATCATTTCGCCGTTTGCGAAACAGGGTTTCGTCGACCATACGCAGTACGACACGACGTCGATCCTGCGCTTCATCACGAAACGTTTCGCGTTGCCGGCGCTGCCGGGTCTCACCGCCCGCGACAATGCGCTCATGGCAAACGGCGGCAAGCCGATGGGTGATCTGACGAACGCGCTCAACATCGCGCACTGACCAGATGACTGGATTCACCGGGTAAGCACAGTCCGCTTCACAGTCCGCTTCACAGTCCGCTTCGTACCGGACTTTGACAGGGCAGCTTCGGCTGCCCTTTTTTGCGTATGGCGCTGGCAGCCTGAACCCCGCTGTGGCTTAGCGGGGCTTTCTGGGAAAACTGGGGAATTGCAGGAAACCTGGTTGGCCCCCCACGAGGAGGCATATTTCGACTCCCGACCGTTGTCGGCTCTACGTGAGAGCCGGTTCATCAGAGTCGTATGCCCCCACGAATGCCCCCGCTCCTTTTCCGTGGAAAACAGGAGCGTGACCGGGAGTTCTGAGGCCCGACTCGTCGAGGACGGCCGTCGTGAAAAACAAAATTGCTTTGCTTCTGGGGTTACTCCTATGCGGCGCGCCGGCAGCGCGCGCCGAAACCGATCTTGTCCTGCTCGGCAAGTCATGGCATTTCGGGCATCAGGTTCCGGTCGGCGAAACCGGCTACAACGTCAACCAGTACAACTGGGGTGGCGGTCTGGAATACCGTGCGCCGACGTGGCACGGCCAATGGATGGTGGGCGGTCTGACCTACCGCGACACGTTCCGGCAGCAGGCGTACACGGTATTCGCAGGCTATCAGTTCACGGTGCCGATCAGCGATAAGCTGTCCGCTTTTGCCGCGATCCGTGCGGGCTATCTGAATGGTTCTGGCTGGCACGGCCCCGGCGCGCTGCCAAGTGTCGGGATGACCTACAGGCGAGTATCGGTCGAGGCGACCTACATCCCGCCAGCGGCGAAACGAGGTTACAACTGCGTCGCCGTTTTCGGCCGTGTCGCTTTCTAGGCTTGACATGGTGATCCTTCACGAGGCGCGTGATTCCCCGCCGATCAATAATTGACAGAGTCTTGAAGATATATCGGTGGCCGCCATGAATTTGAAGCGCTCCACAGAGATTGCCGATCTTTCGCTGAAGCTCCTATCGTGTCTGGCGATTATCGTCGCGGGCGCGTGGGCGCTTTGGATATTTGGTTTGAGCGGCTCACGAGACTGGCAACTGAACCTGACCATGGACACCAACGTCCTGCCTTACCGGGACGACCTGCGCCTCGTGGCCGTTCACGTCCATGCGAAAAACCCACGACCAGTCACATTCCAGCTAGATAGCAAGGCTGGCGACGCATACGAGTTACGCGTCCGTCAGGTCGATCTGAAGAAGGGGGCCAACGACGTGATCGATGAAGACGCTGGAACGATCTTGGCCAAGGCAGATTTGATGGCCGGTACCGGTGACCTCTACGAATTCCTGCCTGGCGCTGAGATGGACGACATGCGGATATTCATTCTCCCAGCAGGCGCCACAGTGGCGATTACGGCGGAAGTAACGCAGCACAAGGGCAAGCGTGACCAAGACTCCAACTCCGTTTCGAGTGTCGTTCGAGTGACCGACCGATGAGCTGGCAAAATTTATCTAGCACGCATAGAACGTTGCTTCGAGCGTTTGCCGACCGTTATTATCGGTTTCCGTCACCGACAGCAGGAGGCTGTGTGAAACTCGATCGTACTTACCAGCGGGAGCTGCTGGAAATGCTGGCCCAGAGCTATCCTAGGCCGTATGACATTCGGCAGCTATTTCGCGACATGGACGATGGAGCCACCGAGCGCTACGCCGCCAACGTGATGTATCTCGAGGAGCACGGCTTAGCCGACAGCGCAATCCAGTATGGACTCGACGGACACATGTCGAGCGGCTTGCCTCGCATCACAGCCAAAGGGATGGATTTCTTGGCTGACGACGGAGGCCTTTCAGCCATCCTCGGCGTCGTGACGGTCAAGCTTCACGAGGACACGCTGAAGGAATTGATCGGGAATCGGATCGCAGAGTCCGATCTGCCAGCGTCAGAGAAGAATCGCCTGCTCGATCAACTGAAGTCACTACCGGGCGAGACGATCAAACATCTCACCTTCAAGCGCGTCGACGCGGGGCTTGCGAATTGGCCCACGGCCCTTCAGGCAATCGAGCAATTCGTCCACCGAGTCGGTAGCTAGCCGAAGCCGCCCGCGCGGATCGTCACTCGTCTATTTCTCCATTCCAAAGTGCAGTTCGCGGTGGCAATTCGGGCACAAGGCGATCGCATTCTCGATACTGTCGCTGCCGCCGTCGGCCAGCCGCACGCGGTGGTGGACCTCGAGGAACGGAGTATGATCGCTGCGCCGAATGAACGGCGCCGGCTTCGCACACTGCTCGCATACGCCCTTGGCTCGCTCCAAGACCTCGGCGACCACATCCGGATTCCGGACATATGCTTCCGAGATGACCGTGATTCTCTTGGGCACTTTCGGTGCTTTTCTTAAGCGGGCCTGTCGCACAGTCGGCGAGTCCGCGCGCGCCTGCTCAACCGCCCGCTCAAAGCGCGCATGAACCTCACCGAGATCCTTAGGGGCCGCCCGTTTTGCCGCCCACGCGTCGACTACCCGGCGCTTCGTCTGTTGAGGTCCTCCCGTCGGGAGCTTCGCGTAGTAGTCTAAATGCGCGTAGTTCGCGGCGATCGCTTTACCTAAATCGGCGCTGTCTCGTTCAATCGCAATCCGTCCCAGAAAATAGTCCGTTGCTTCAATGCTCAGTGTGCGATGGAACTCTTCTCCCATCAGCATCAGCCGGAGGTCGTCGATGAAATCGCCCGCGCTTCCTGGGTCTATATCGTGATCTTGGTGAAGCCGCTGTACGCCGTCCGCTCTCAGTTGTTTGCCTTCGTACACGTTGATCGCAACTTCGTATGCAGCCTTTATCTGCTCTGATGTAATTTTCATGGTCCTGATCGGTTTTGTTTTCGTCTCAGGCTAGCACGTCGACGGCAAAACCGACGTGCCCGAGACTCATTCCGTTCTATACCCAAGCGGGTCCGCCAGGTACACATGCAACTGGTCATTGCGCCATACAGTGCATCGTTGCGACAGCTGTATTGGCCGTGGCGCTCGCCCCTCGATGCACAGCTTTCGCCACGTCTCCCGAGATACACCGACGAACGGTTCTATCTGCTTCCACCGCGAGTGTCCGACAAGCGGCAAGGTGTCGAAATGTTTATGCATGCTGCACCTCGGCGGCAGCCAGTTCTTCACGGCCATAAACCATCTCGACCCACGTCCCTCGCCCATCGCCGTGGCCCAGCCATGTTGACACGCCTGCAGCAGCTTCACGCCGCGACACGCCGGCCGCCTTCATCCGCCGCAGATGCTCGGTGGCGTATGCGTATCGCAGGCTGTGTGGCGCTTGTTCGCCGGTCATGCCGACCTTCCGCACCACGTAGTGGTAGCGGTCCATCGCCTTCTTCAGGTCCGGCTTGCGGACGAGCTTGCCGCGGTGCTGGTCGCAAAATGCGATGGCCCGCTTCGCGGTCTCGGCGGCGCGCACACGATCGAGTGGCGGGCACCGTCGGGTCTTCCCGCCTTTCGTGCCATGGATGACAGTCACGAAGCCGTCGCCGACCGGATTAACCAGCGCGCGATACCAGTCAGCCAGCGAATCGACAGCTCGGATCGCCTCCTCCGCGCGCAAGCCGAACTCCAGTTGCAGGTCGAGCACGAGCGCGACACCCGGATCGATCGCAGCTACGGCGGCGCGGTATGGCTCAAGCTCGTCTCGCGTCATCGGCCGCTTCGTCCCGGCCCGACTGGCGCCGGCAATGCCAAGCGCCGCGTTACTCACCTTGTCGGCGAAAGGCCGGCGCTTGATTCCCTCCAATGCCGTGCGCAGGTGCGCGAGGTTGTTAGCGATGGTGCGCTTCGAGCAGCCGCGCGCCGCCATATCCCTCGCCCACGCCTCGATGTGCTTTTCCTTCACCTGACCGGTTGTGTGGATCTGGTACCCGTCGCGCCAAACGGTGTGAGCAAAACGCGCGAGCGCTTGCTCCCGACCTTTGTAAGTCAGGTTGCCCTGTTTGCCACGCGCCTTGCGCGCAGCACGGCACAGGTCGGCCGTGAAAGACTGTTCGGACATGCTTACCCCGTCGACCAAGACATGAGGCTCGACCCCAGGTCGTCTCCCACAGTGGGCCACGTGGGCCAGCGCAATGCGCCAGGGAGACAACAAACGGGGGCACGAGCCTCGGCCTTAGGTGAGATCGAGAGTGTTCTGCGCCAGCAAGCCGACGTAGCCCGACGAACGACAGCCATGCAGGCCGCCGCGCGCGGGAGGACACTTCTCCCCGTCTGTTCCGTGAATTTGGCTTTGTCGATCGATCGAGGGCGCCACGCCTCGACCGCGCACAGTTGACGGGTGCCCGACACAACGGGGCACCGAGATTTCGGGCGCGAGCGCTCCACGCGCCGCCACGATGCCCCGCTCGAAGCTGGACGATGTAGCAGGACGCGCGAAAGCTCGGCGATTGCGCTGCAAGAGCGCATGACGATGGCTGACGTTGCTGATGCAACGGTTACGGAATAGACGGATTTCGGGGTAGGCCTTCCGCAGAACACGGAAAGCAGATGCGGCAGCCTTGCGGCGGCGCGCTTACAGGACGTCCAGAAACTGCGGACGGATTTTGGGTGTCGGGCCCAACTTTCGATTTAAAAACGGTGACCTAATCACCGCGCCCGCATAGCGAGCTTTCACTTAATGGCTGGCACTTGGCCAGCTGACTGTCGATGCCCGCAGGGCGATAGTGCCATCACAGATTAATAGGACGAATGCCGATTTGGCAACAACTTTTGATGGCGGCCGACTTCAGGGGAAGACGCATCGAACGATGGCAGACTCGATTACAGAGTGACGCAAGCTTACTTTCGCGATGGCGTTGGTTTGGCAGCGGATTTTGCAAAGTGACGCGCTAGCTGCGTGGCGAAAACGCGATGTTACGATCTAGCAACGCAAACAATACGCAACGCCCCATGGCAAACGTTAACAAGGTCAAATTGACCGTCAGTTGGCTCAGACAAGTCAGTAGTTGGCTTTCGCGCGCTCGTATGCTCGGCATCGCCCTCGTACCCTTGGCCGCATCTCTTGCCTACCTTTGGCATGAGCGTTGGACAGAGCCGCACGTTCGATGGACTGGGCTCGGGTTGCAGCTGGCGGGGGTTCTAAGCGTCGCGTTCGGCGTGGCGAGCACGCGGAAGCAATTTGGCCACCCGTCGATGTCAGACCGCACGCTTGCTTTCCTTCGTGACTGGCCCCGGTACCCGCGTCCCATAAGCGGCATGGCTGCCAGCCTGCAAGCAAACGCCACCATGACAGCGACAGGATTCGTGACCGTAGGCGTCGCTCCGGAGCAAACCATTGACGCGCGCCTGTTCGCGCTCGAGCAGCGACTCAACGAACTCGGCACAAAAGTGGCCAACGACACGGCAGAGATCCGGGGAGAACTGCGCGAACAGACCGCGTTACTTAATGCCGAATCGACGAGTCGCTCAGAGGCTGATGCACTCCTCCATCGCCAGCTCGAGATGACGGCCACTGGCGGCCTCGATTTGTCTCTGTGCGGTGCGCTGTGGCTGCTCGTCGGAAGCGTGTTCAGTACGATCCCAATCGAGATCTCCCACCTGCTCTAGCGCATGACCGGCCTCATGCAGTTGGCCGTGGCAGCGAAAAACGCGTCCAGAGCGGGCGAGGATCTGCGGGGCTAGGCCTGATAAAAAAAGAGCCGCATTTCTGGCAAGCGAAAGCGCCCCAGCCGGGCTGGCACAGCCGGATCAAAGCTGCTTCGACACCGCTGTCCGGTTCTACGGGACGCAGTGCAGCGTGAGGAGGCCGTTGGCTAGCAGTGCCATGCTGTAGCTTGCAATGAATACATGCATCCATGGTTTATCAGGCAGCTTGACCGCGTAACAAGTCCAAGAACCGACTCTAACCCAAGTGGCGGGGCTGCCCAGTCTCCGCGCCCGCGCTCCGAACCCGCATGATCGTCTGCCTGCTGGTGGAAAATGTCTTTGCGAGCGACGCGACGCTTTCGCCCATGGCCAGCCGATCCAATACGGCCTGGCGTTGCTCCACCGACAATGCCGATGGACGGCCGAACTCTTTCCCCTCTGCTTTCGCCCGGCGCAGCCCTGACTGGGTTCGCTCGATGAGCAGATCGCGCTCGAACTCAGCCACCGCCGAAATCACCTGCATCGTCATACGACCAGCAGCACTCGTGAGATCCACGCCGCCGAGCGCCAAGCAGTGGACCCGGACACCCCCACCAGCCAACTGCTCAACTGTCGCGCGTACATCCATCGCATTGCGGCCCAGTCGATCGAGCTTGGTCACCACGAGGACATCTCCGGGCTCTAGCCGATCGAGGAGCCTCGCAAAGCCGGGGCGTTCGCTTGCCGCCACTGAACCGCTGATGGCTTCTTCAATGACGCGTCGCTTGTCAATTGCAAAGCCCGCGGCTTCGATCTCTCTCCGCTGGTTCTCGGTCGTTTGGTCGGCAGTGGAAACTCGGCAGTAGGCAAAGACACGTGACATTTTGAGCCCCGACATGTACGGAAGTGATGTACGAATGTTAGGGCATGTCCGAAATGTTTACAAGCTATATTTTGGACATAGCTGGGGATACCTGTACGTAATCGATCGTTTTTGGACATAGATAGGCGTCGCTTTTAAACCTTTCCGCGCCAAGTGCCGATATCAAGGATGAGTGGTGAAACTTTTCTCGCTCTCGCGATCGATCGGGGCAAATTGGTAAGCGAAATGAAAAAGCGGATTTTGGCGACGTTGCTGGTCGCGGCCTCTCTTGTTGGAGCGGACCAGTCATTCGCAGACGATGCCTGCACGGCTCGTGCGCACGCAGACAAACGACTAGATCCGATCCGGGCGAAGCTGCCCGAAGTCATCACGTCGCCCACCATGCAGCAGCTTGCCGATCACTCGAAGCCAACGAAGACTGAGAAGCAGGCGCTCATTGCATACGACGAGGACCGTTCGTTCTGCGAGCAGCAGTTTGGCGCCCAGCTGACCGGGGAGGCGGCAAGTGCGTTCGCCCTGTTCGTCTCGAATTCGAGAAAGCTCCGCGCATCCCTCTATTCAGGTCAAACCGACTACGCCACGTTCGTTTCGACGGATTCCGATAACTTGCAAGCCTTCCTGAATTACAACACCGCCCTGCAAGCTCGCGTGCAGGCCCAAGCCGCAGCAGCCAAACAGGCCAAGGAGCGGGAGGAGGCGCAGGAACGCATCGCGAATGAAGCTCTGGAGCAGCAACAGGAACAATTCGAGGAGGATCAGAAGCGTCGAAAGCTGGAAGCTATCAGCGAAGCCCTGCAGCGATTCGGTGACTCCCTGAGACGTCCACAGCCAGTCGTCACGAACTGTCAGAGTTCGTACGGGAATACACGCTGTACCACGTACTGAGTTCATCTCGGGCAATGGATCTGTTCGCCGAGCGCGTCGCAGAGCGTGTCGTGCGAGCGTTAGACCAGCGAGAAGCGCGCCGCCGGAAGGCTTTGTGTCACTACTAACCGCGAGCCGGCATTTCGCCTAGACTCCACTCCAATCACCACAATAATGGGGTGGCAACCATGCTGCTCGAACAACAAACGATAGATGGGGCGGGGAACCAGAGCGGCACTGAAGCCGCATTCACCAACGAAGACGGAACTCCCGCCACTTGGCTCCAGGTGATACCGGAACGGCACCGGCGTAGGGCTTTTGCTTGGCGGGCCGGCATCGGGTTCGCGATTGGCCTTGGCCTGTGGGCGCTCCAGTACAGCAATGGAGTGCTCGATTTGACGCGCGGCTGGTTCGGCATTGCGCCCATCGCAATCGGACTCGTCTTCGCGTCGCGAGCCTACCGCAAAGCAACCGTGCGACGATTCTCCACCGTTCGCGTCCCCTACACGGGAACGCAGCGAATCAAGCGCGCGCTCAAGTGGTGGTGCGCGGCGATAGGAGTTGGCGCCCTGATATGGTGGGTTCAGCCCGAAGGCGCGAGGTTCGCCGATTACTGGTGGTACGCCTGGCCGGCAGTGCCGGTTTGCATCGTCGGTATCGGCCTCTACTTGCTCAAGGGCGATGCCGTGCTAACGCCGGCGGCGACCAAGGCCAAGGTGCACACCGACAGCCTCGAACAGCAAGCCAAGCTCGAACGCCGGGCCAGCCAGTCGGCGTCGACGGATGCGTTCCTCGAGTCGCCGCTCGTGCGATACCCGCTCGCGGCACTGTTTCTGTACGGCGCCTACTATTTCGGCACGTCGGATGTCAAAAACGGCGGCTGGTATTCGGCGGCCGCAATATTGCTGGCCGCAATCTTCGCGCGAGAGCTGTCCCGGTGGGTGCTCTTCATTGCCTTCGTCGGAGCCATCATCTGGGCGCTCGTGGCGGGCATTTCAGCATTGCCAGTGAGTGCCGCAATCATCGTCGGGGCTCTCATCATCGCCAGCGCAATCAAGAAGTGACTGAGACGTCGGACGGCTCTGGGCGGCTACATGACTCCTCTCTAACGTCGGAGAGGGCGGCGAGCTAGCGGCCCGGTAATGACGCTGGCGTGCGTCGACGACGCTTTTTCGTTGTTTTTTCGTTGTTCTCAGCCATACCGCGCCGTCTGTTTTCGGTCTGTTACCAGGCAGCGCGCTTCACTACTTTTCTCTACTTTAGAGGCTATTGAGGTGCGAGCCTGCCATCCGCAGATTAGCTCGACGGCACAATGTTGTAGCTGTCCGTCTGGCCTTTCCGGATGATGTTTTGCGGCGGCGAAGAATTCCTCCATGTATTGGACGCGCCGGGGATCAGTTGCGAAAGGACACACGACGCGCCTGTCGAGTTATTCGTCAACTTGAAATTGCCGGTGTAATTCGGCGGCCACGTCCCGTTATTGAAATCAATTTCGACCGTCAGGAGTGTGGCCCCGTTGTAGCCCCCAGTTATCTGGGAAAGGGTCGCGCCGAAGAGTGTGCTTCCAGACGGAAACGGCCCGAAACCGGTGACGTTGATGCTGATGTTCCCGTCGAATCGCCCAGTCTTGCCGAGAAGATCGCTGAAGCTCACCGGAAGACCGGACTTGTTCGCGAGCGCTTCGACCCACGCGTGATTAAGCGAGAGTGGTAGCGACAGCCCGAGTTCTGCCGCGATCTGCGACATCGAGAGTGTGAAGCTTGCGGGCAGCGTCATTTCAAATCCTCCTTTGTTAACTTGCGTCGTTAAAAGTCGACAGGATCGTCAGCCAGCGCCGGCTCACGCGCCGCCCGACCATCACCGCTCGGTGCATCTGCCATCGCCTTGCGTTTGCGGGTCACGTGATAGGCCGTCAGAACCTTCGCGGCGACCATGCTGATGCTCGGCTTCACCGAACCGTCGCGAGCCTCGTACGTGCCGATCTTGAGCGTCCCAGCCAGCGACACGCTGTCGCCGTCTTCCAGTGCGAGCAGCGCCGCCTTTGCCGAGTCGCTAAACGCGACCACATTGACGAACAGCGCTTCCCCGTCGCCGTCGGCGGCGCGGACGTTCGCCGTAACGAATGTCTTGCCGGCGTTCGAGCGTCGCTCCTCCGGGTTCTTCCACAACTTGCCTGCCACCAGTGCATCGATGCTCATTTCGCTTTCCCCGCTTGAATGACCCGCCACAGTTCTCGCCGCTGCATTGCCACAGCCGCATCTCCAGATCTCGCCCGCACTCGCTCGACTATCTCGCGCGCCGACCGGTAGTTACCGCGCTTGGCCTCGTGCACCGCACGCATGAAATCGCCCCACGACTTCAGTCGTTCATCAGCCTTGCTCATGTGTGCAGATCCCTCGCGCGCGCGTACGCGCGTAGTGGAGGTGATCGGCTCCGCATCGATGCACGCCTTGTGCCGGTTCTCTCCGGTTTCCATTGCATGCCTCCTGAAATTCGCCCACCACGAGTCCGATGCGGTGCTCGTGTCTCGCGTGTCTCTCCCCTAAAGGGAGGAGAGACAAACGAGACAAACCACGGATGCACTTGTCTCGCGTGTCTCGCGGATGTCTCGCGAAGCAAGGGAGAATCTTGAACACCCTGTCCGCCCCGCCAGTCAAGCGAGAGAGGGAAATCGACCGGTCCCGCTGGAGGATTTGTCTCGCGTGTCTCGCGAAGGAGACGAGAGACAACACGGCGATATGGCCCGTATTTTTGTCTCGCGAGGAAATACGCGAGATTTGCGGGAGTCTCGCCACGTTCAATGCGCCTCCTTCTTCGCGATGCAAACCATCCCGGCGGCTTCGTGAGCAGCGCCAGCTTCGACCAGCTTTTTCACAGCGCGATAGATTGAGGTGCGCCGATAGCGATCCTCGAAATGCACGGCCATATCGGATTTCTTGATGCCTACCCTATGCGCCGTCAGGAACTCGACAATGGCGCCCTCTACTTCGCCGAGGCGCTTCCCCGTTGGCCGTTCGGGAGCATCGGCAGGCGCAACGACACAAGTTGTCGCCGGCGCGCCCCACTTCGTCATGCCGAGCTCGACGACATCGAGCCGGAACCCGATCCGCTCGCCCTTCGTGCCCAGGTCACGCACTTTCGTGATCTCGGCGCACCGGCCCGTCGGCGAATCCGATATCTCGATCTCTGCGTCGACGGCGGCGCGAACACCAGACCACCCGCGTGAGCCGGCGGCGGCGTTTTTGCCCGAATGGTGGATGAGCAGGAAGTGGGCGTTGCACTCAGTGCGGATGCGGTCGACGCGCTCGATGACGCGGCCCATGTCCTGCCCGGCATTCTCGTTGGCGCCCGCACTGAGCCGCGCCAGCGTGTCGCCGACGATCAGCCGAGCCTTTTGCCCGCGTTGCGCTTCGAGCCGCTGGATGGTCGCAATGATCGCGGACGCATCGGCATCGCTGTCGAACAGGTTGACCGGGTTCTGCACGATCGCGAAATTGGGCACGCGCACGCCGTGATGTTTCTGGTACGCCTGCAGACGACTGCGCACCGAGGCCGGAGATTCGGCAGCCAGATACACCACCATGCCCGGCTCTGTGCGTTTTCCCATCCACTCGACACCGCGCGCGACGGCCGCAGCGAGATCGATAACGAGAAACGTCTTGCCGCTGTTCGAATCGCCGTACAGGACGCTGCCGCCGCCGACCGTCAGGAGACCCTGTACCAGCTCGTCGGGCGGCGTGAACTGATCCGGCAGTTCGTCAGCGAACGCGACGTCCAGTGGGAGATCGTCGGACAGCACGTCCGCATGGGTGCGCTCTGAAGCCTTCGGAACACGTCGCCCGTTCGCGACTGCGAGGCGAACTGCATCTGCGCCGCCTTCGATCGCCACGTCGTTGATATCACGCCCCATGGTTCACCTCCACCACGGTAACGTCGCGGTCGGTCAGTGCCCAGCGTTCGGCGCACGAATGGGCCGCCTGTACGCCTGCAGGATCGTCGTCGACTGCGATAGTGAGAGCGTCGACGCCGGCCAGTGCGGGCAGCTTCGCGAGGTTGCCCGCGTCGATCAGCGCCCACACGGGCTGAAACACTCGCGCAAGACTGAGCGCCGTCTCGATGCCCTCGGCGATCGCAAGTCCTTGCGTCAATGCTTCATCCGGCCACAGGCGGATTACGCCTCCGGCCTTGCGATGACCGCCAAGCAACATGCGCGGCGGCTCGATGTCGGCTTTCGTCCCGTCGGCATTGATCCATGTGCGGTGGAGCGAGATCGGTCCACGGCCCGCAACGTCGGTCACGAGCGCCACGAGGCACGGCCCGACGTGACCCGCAGGATGGCGCGCCGCCGGATCGAATCGAAGATCACCATCGGGCGGCGGTACCGCGCATTGGCGTGCTTCCAGATACGCGCGACCGGCATCCCGAATCGCGCCGAGCGAATTCCAGTACGCAAGCCAGCGCGGATCGAGTGTCGCGCGGATTTCGGGCTCGGGTCGGATCTGGTGAACAGGAGCAGGTGCCGGGCGGCGCGTCGCCGATGCTTCCGACCATCCGGCATCGATTGCGGCACGGAACAACGTCGCAGCGCCGATACCGCCAGCCGGCTTGAACGAGCGCCAGACGGAGCGGGCTTCGCGTTCGCCGCCAAAGTTGGCGCCTGACGCACACCAGTCGATCCAGTCGGCGCTATCGAGGCCCGCAGCCTTCGCCGCCATTCCGATGCGAATCCATTCCGCACGGTCACAGCCAGCGTCGATGTAAAAGAGCGCGGAGCGCGCCCGGTCGATGTCGCTCAGCATGCGACCACCTCGCGCACCAGGTGATACCGCGCTACACGATGTTCGCCACCCTCTGGCGTAGCTTCGTGCGACCAGGCGGTGACAATTTCATGGCCCTGCCGGCGCAACTCGAGCACCCTCATTGCAGGATGCATGCAATCGAGGAGGTGCCGAGCATCGAGCGTTGACAGCGAACCATGGCGCCGCAGAAATTCGAGCACTCGGCCGCGTTGAGCCGCCGAATCGTTTCCGCTAGACTGCGGCTTGAGAATCTCTTTGGCCGCGCTTTTCGGAGTCGCGGTTTTTTGTCTTTGGGCCATGGCGAGCCCCTTACGCCCGATATCCGACGGGGTCAGCAAGCCACTTGTGCAGCTCGCGATTCGACCACACGGCGCAGCGCTGAGACAGGTGAATGCGACGCGGGAAGCGCCCCTCCAGTTCGCGTTGACGAATGCTCTCGCGACACAGAGGGACCAGCCGCTTGAGGTCGTTCCAACGCGTGTAGCCGTCAAGCGGGAGCAATGCGTGTTCGAATTGTGCGTCAGCGGACGGCGACTTGGGTTGGGAATTTGCAGCCATTGGCGAAACCTCGCAGACAGTGGAGAACATGTCCGCAGACTAAGGATTTGCCAGTCAAAACGTAACGGCCGGTGCGCGCAGCGGCTAGTCAGAGCGCGCAGCGGCTAGATGGGATCGGGCGTATTGCGAAGCGCCCGCCGTGCGGTGGAATAGGACATGCCCAAGGCTCCGCACTCTTGCTCGGCACAGATATCGCGGGACGTGTATTTACCCGACGCCCATATAGTGCGGATCGTTTCTCGCTTCTCTCGACTGCCTCCCGGCTTCTCGTGCCTCGCGTTCGCAGCTCGTCTCGCGGACTCGCTGATCTCACCGCGCACCAACAATTCGCCCTCACGCCGTTGCAGGGTTCTTTCAGCCCTCATCAGCCTGGGATCGGGATTGCGGCAACGTATCGGCCCACGAAGAGCCTTCCAATAGCATTGCGCCTCGACCGCATCCGATAGCAGCAACGCCGCAAGCAGGTGTTGTTTCGGCAGGTTGTCGATTACGCGACTAATGCCCGCTCTCACGAGATACAGTCCTACAAGCAGTGCGTATTCCGCGACTTCGAGCGGGGGATTCAGCCGGGTCTGCAACGCGGCCTCAAGTTTCGCTGGATCATCCGTGAACGCTACTGCGTCATCCAGGAACATTTCCCACACCGTGAGAAGTCCGTCATCGGAAAGTCCATCGTCGCTTATATCGTCGGCGATGGCTTTTATAGCAATCTCGATATCGCGTTCCGAACGGGCCTCTGCGATGGTCAGCGTAGCGACAAACTCTTCGGCAAGTCGTGCCAACTTCTCCAGTAAGATGCTTTCCAGTTGGTCTTTTTCCATTGCGCCCTCACGCAATTCCCTCGCTAGGAGAGCCGCGCCAGCGGGTGAGAGAACCCGTTTTCGATTGGCCGATCTAGGCGCGGCTTGACTTCGAGCTTACTGCTGCTGTTTCGGAACGGCGAAACCTGTTTGTCCTCGACGGGGGAATGCTGTGCCCTAATGTACCTCAGTGCTAGGATGTTTTCTGCTCACCGCGCCGAGGAGACGAACATGGCAGCCCGTGACTTCACCGAGTTTTCCTGGGACGAACAAGAGGACGTCAAGGCTGTACTCGCAAGCCGGGGAATCGACCTGAGCGAGTTCAAGATCACGGACGATGACGCCTTCCCGGGAGGCAGCAGGGCCGGCGCCATTCGGCAAATCTCTGTGACGCGGATCACCAACGGAAAGATGGCGATCTACGACACCGATCACTTCGCCCCTTGGATCACTGATTTCGACGAGGCGCTGGCAACCGGATATTTCGAAGACTAAGCTCGCAGTGTTCATTAGGCGCGGTTGCAGACGGTTATGCCAGCGGTTATCAGTCACGCTACGAGCTCCGAAGCTTCTCTTTGACGGCACTGAGCGCCCGCGCCGCGACCAGCAGACCACGCGCCGCCTCTTGGAAGGCCGCCTCGTACTCGGCGATCCGCTCCTCAGGCGACGGCGTGCGCTGCGCCTCCTGCTGGGCTTTTAGTTCACGGTGCCGACGCTCGCGGTTGAGCATAGGAATGTCGCGCGGGGTCGGCCCACGACGTCTGGCATTTACTACGGGTGACCTGTCAAAAGCCGGGTGCTTCAGGATCTCTGCGTCATTCATGGCTTGTCTCCCCGAACGCTGCGATCTCGTCCTGCAGGTCGCTTAGGCTGCTGGCGAGATGGTCCATGTCGCGCCGCAAATCGATCACCGTGCAGCGTGTGGGCAATCCATCTGGGGTGTCTTCGGGCAATGCATTCACCATGAAGGCGAGCACGTTGTGCAACTTCCACGCGGCGCGCGCTTTCTCGCCGAGGAGCTTATCGAGGCGCTTCAGCAATGGATCGCTGTTCGCATACCCCGGGTGCGCCCGGGACTTCTGCAAACCAGCCGATAGCGCTCTAGAGAATTCCGCTTCCAGCGCATCGCCGAGCTCACTGAACTGATCGTCGGTCTGACCATCTGCGATCGGCATATTTGCGTCGACCCACTTCATAGCCATCTCGCCGATAAACGGCTGAAGCGCCTCGGAATCGTCGAGAAACGATTGGCCGGCGATACGGGCATGCTGAAGGGCTTCTTTTTTCTGCAGGGACGCAAGATTGATCGGGGTTTGGAAAGGCTTATCCATTTTGGTTCTCGTTGCAGTTCCGGTCCTTGTTCGAAAGCCCGACACTCTGCGGGCTCTGCTTTTTTAGTCTGAGCGCGCCAATGAGCGAATCGCGTCGCGATCAGCGATGGGAAACGACCTCTGTTCGCGCATTCGGCGCGAGTGACGCTCGGACGATCGCCTCTGCAATGCGACGTGCATATGCATCGTTGAAGGCCTCGCGGCGCTCCGCTTCATCAGCAAGCATGGGCATGCCGGAGAGGAGATTGCGGTAGCGCAAATCGCGAAACTCGCCAGCGCTGAGCGGCGCGGCAACGAGCCAGAGATCGGCCGCGTGTCGACCGGCTTGGACGAACGACGGAAACTGAACGGGGGATTGCCCAGAACGGGCGGGGATATGACGCAACATGATGCGGCCTCTTCGGTTTGAGTTAACCCGAGCCCCATCGCCAAATGGGTGAGCGGGCACAAGGCGGGGTTGGCGAACCGGCAACCGAAGGAACCGGCAGACCCGAAGGTCTCCCCGCCAGGGCCCGCCCATAGAAGAAGGCGCGCGAAGGCGACACGCACAAAAAAACCGCTCAGCGCGGTTTGTGCGCTTCGATTGTTCGGGTCGCCAAACCCGGTGTCTGTTGTCTAAGACACATTGCGAGATTAGTTCGCTACCGCATACAGGTCAAGCGGGAATTTGTAAACGTTGGGCGTTGCGCGGCTTATCCCGACTTGCGATTCGCGCGATTAGTCGCTGGTCGAAGAGCGGGACGTTCAATCTCAGGCGGAGTCTGGACCTTGGGCGCGACGCCCATGCGCTTCGCCAGAAGAGCTTCGAAGACTTGCTGTGTCAAAACTATCGATCCATCGGCGCGGCAGACCACTTTGACGTGAAAATTCTCCTCGAACCATTTGGCCTGGATCGAATAACGCTGCGCTCCTGTGATTGCTTGCAAGTCCTCAGGGGAAAGCAGTTTGAATGTCATTGAGGCTTCGCTTTTTGGAGCGCTTCCGGACTTCTCCGAGATCCAGCTATCGATATCGCGTTCGAGCCATGCCGTTCGATTTCCGACGAGTTTGAATGGCTTCGGAAACTCGCCATTCGCGACGAGGCGATGAATCGTAGACTGACCGAGTGCCACCTTCTCTGCCACCTGCTTGATGTTGAGTGCGTTCATCACACTGGCCGCAGCGCTGCGTCTATCTGCTCAATCGGAATCATGCCGCATCTGTTCAATTTGAACGTGCCAAAGCGAACCATCTTGCCGACTGTCCGCGCGCTCACACCGAGCATCTCCGCCGCCTGCTTCTGGTTGACTTGAGACGGTCGTGGGTGCCGCTCGGCGTACAGTTGCACCGCGAGCAGCGCAATTCGAAGTTCCTCGTTCATTCGTCGTAACCTCTTGCCTTCCGACTTGCCATCACACGATCGGCCAGCGTCGGTCGGGTTTGACTATCCACAAACGTTGCATTCTGCTCGACATAGTATGATCGGCCCACTTTCACCGGCGGTGGATAGATCTTGCCAGCCTTGATCCACAGACGTGCGGTGCGGATTGCTGGCGGCGGATCGAACTCGCGTTTCAGCCATTCGTCGAGACGGATTTTCATTTAACCCCCACGTGGACTACGGGAATACCCCAATCGAGTCTCGCCCTATTCTTCCGTTAAGAAGATCGAGAGCCCCGCTGACGGGAACGAAAGACCATGCCCAACATAACCGAAGAACTTCTCGACGCCCTCCGGTCCCACCAAAAAACGGCGACGTCGAAATGGAAAGAATCCTCGAAGGCAAAAGGCCACTCGCAGGCCGAGATAATGGCCGAAGACGATGATGGAAACGTCTATCGCATCTACACCCGACAGAGCACGATTATTGCCGACAATTTTTCAGCTGGCATCGTGTGGCTGGCGAAGGACGGATCGTCCGTTCCGCTTGCTCGTTACAACGGCTCCGACCACGCGCATTCGAATCCTATCGAAGGCAATGAGTTCGCGTTTGTGTGTCACATTCACACGGCCACAGAACGATATGGATCGAGTTCCAAGCCAGACAAATATGCAGAAGAGACCGACAGATATACGACCCTGGCCGGCGCCCTGACGGCCCTTCTCCAAGACTATAATGTTGTCGAAGCGGACACAGTTTCAGGTCAAGCATGTCTGATCTAGCCACAACCGTCGACGATGCCCTATGCGCCGCAGTGTGCGCGGGAATACGTAAGCAACAGACACCTAGCGGTCTGAGGCTTGCACTTCCTATGGTTGGACGGGACGGCGATCATATTACCCTGTACGCCCTCGCGAACGCCGGAGGCTACCGTTTCACCGACCACGGATCAACAAGGATGCGCCTGTCGTATGAGATGGACCTGTCCGACCTTGAGAAAAGCGCGCGCGGCCGAGTGTATGAACAAATCCTTCGAGATTGCGGCGTAAACCAATCAGAGGAAGGCGCTCTGTACTCAGATGTTCCCTCCAACAAATTCGCAGAGGGGTTGTTCAACACCGCTCAAGCCGTGGCTCGTGTGCTCGATCTTCCCCAGTGGAACAGAAAACGTATCGCGGACACTTTCTTGGACGACTTGGCGGAAATCATCCGGGATGCGGCAGCGGGGAGACAAGTCGATCGAGATTTTGCATATCGAGATTTGCCTGCGGCGTCCTCATACGTGGTTGATTACAGGATAGCGCTTCCCCAAAGCCGAGATTTCCTCGTCTTCGGGGTCGACAGTTCCAATAAGGCTAGACTGTCGACGATCACCATGCAGCACCTTAGGGCTGTCGGTAAAAACTTTGATTCTCTAGTTGTAGTCTCGAGCTTGGATGACATCCCTAAAGCCGACCTAGCGCGCTTGATGAATGCCGCCAATGATATGGTCGCAGGAATCGATGACAGATCCGAAATCAGTCGCAAGGTTCAACGCCATCTAGAAGCGGCCTGAGGCTCTGGGGACAATGCGACGGCCAATCTATCCATTAGCCTTGCTCGTAGTAGCACGCTCAAGATAATCGCCCCACCACTGCATCATCTTCCTGCGCTCCGGTAGATACTGCGCGTGGTTGTATGCAGCCCGCACGTCATCGCGCTCGCTATGCGCCAGCTGCAGTTCGATCCAGTCGCGATTGAAGCCGTGCTCATTCAGGATTGTTGACGCGAGGCCGCGAAAGCCGTGGCCGGTCATGCGTGAGTGATACCCCATGCGATACAGGGCGAACAGGATCGTGTTCTCGCTGATCGGCTTCTTCGCGTTGGTCTGCTGCGGGAACACCCACTGCCATCGGCCATTTAACTCTTTGAGTTTTCGGACCACTTCAAGCGCCTGCATCGACAGTGGCACGATATGCGGCGACTCCATCTTCATCTTGTCTGCCGGGATGCGCCACTCGGCGCGGTCCTCGTTGATCTCGGTCCATTCCGCAAAGCGCAGCTCGCCGGTGCGCACGAACGTCAGCGCCATGAACTGAAGCGCCAGCCTCGTTTGTGGCTCGCCGTCATACGTCGCGATCTTGCGGAGCAGTTCCGGAAGTTCCGGCTCGCCGATGCGGGCCATGTGCTTGACCTTGCGGGTTTTGAGTGCGCCCTTGAGGTCGGTCGACGGATCGCGCTCCGCCCTTCCTGTAACGATCGCGTATCGAAACACCTGCCCGGACGTCTGTAGCGCCTTGCGTGCCATTTCGATCGCGCCCCGGCTTTCAATCTTCCGCATGACGTCGAGCAGTTCAGGCGCCGTGATGTCCTTGATTGGGCGCGCGCCGAGCGACGGAAAGACGTCCAGCTCGAAGACCTTGAGCACGTTGGCTGCATACCCTTCCGCCCACGATTCGACCTTGCTCGTGTGCCATTCGCGCGCGACCGCCTCGAACGAGTTGGCTCGGGATATTCCGCGTTCCAGCTTCTCGCGTCGTTTCTCGTGTGTTGGATCGAGGCCCGCGCGTAATGCTTCCTTGACTGAGTCTCGAGCTTTACGAGCGGCGAGCAGCGACACCGCCGGGTACACGCCCAGCGCTGCCCGCTTCTCCTTGCCGTCGATTCGATATTTCAGTCGCCAGTACTTGGAGCCGTTCGGCATGACCTCAAGGTACATGCCTTGGCCGTCAGCCAGCTTATACGCCCGCTCGCGCGGTTTGGCAGAACGCACAGCTACGTCGGAAAGGGGCATTCGATTGTGAGGGGGCATCGAAAGTGCCCCGGTTTGCCTTGACTGCCCCCAACGATGCCCCCGATATTCGCGGGTGTCAATTGGAAAACTTGGGCAATCTTGGCCAAGCGAAGCGCCGCAGGACCTTGACTTACCATACTTTTTGGTAGATCCTGGGAAACGTTGGGAATACCTATGGCCCCCCCACGAGGAATCGAACCTCGATTTCAGGTTTAGAAGACCCGTGTTCTATCCGTTGAACTATGGGGAGGCAAAGACCGTAGTGGTCGCCCGGCCTGAGATGTCGACCGAGCCGCAAATTATACCGCATCGCCGCGGCGCGCCCGACGGGCCGGCGTGAGCGGTGGCACGACAAGCCTGCGCCGGCTTAAACCGGCTGCGGATGCATCATGAACCAGCCAAGGAACAGCACGCCTGCGATCGCGCAGTACACGCCGAACGATGCCAGCTTGCCGCGTCCCTCGAAGTAGCGCATCAGGAAGCGCACGCTGAGATACGCCGCAATCGCCGTGAGCACGCCGCCGAGCAGCGCGTCGGCGAGCTGGTCGGGTGCGTGAAAGAGCTTCGGCACTTCGAGCAGACCCGCGGCGAAAATGATCGGCGTGCCAAGCAGGAACGAAAACTCCGCTGCTTTCTCGGCCGTGAGCCCGGCCGCGTTGCCCGCGATCATCGTCAGACCGCTGCGCGAAAAGCCCGGAATCAGCGCGCCGATCTGCGCCAGACCGACGAAAAACGCCTGCCGGAACGTGAGCTTCTCCGGCGCGCGATGCTCACGCGAGCGCTGCAGACGATCGCCGAACCACAACAGCACGCCGTTCACGATCAGCGCGATCGCGACGATCCGCAGATCGTGAAACACGCGCTCGAGATCCTTTTCGAGAATCAGCCCGACCAGACCCGCCGGAATCGTCCCGATGATGAGCGCCCACATCATGTGGCCTTCGTCGTTGCGACGACCGCGCAGCGCGCCGGCGAAGCCATTGATCAGCGCGACCCATCGCTTGCGGAAATACCACAGCAACGCGACGGCGGTGCCAAGATGCAAAGCGACGAGGAACGGCAGCAGCTGCGGCGCATGCTTGTCGATGTGCATGCCGAACAGCGCCGGCACGAGGAGGGTATGGCCGAGACTGCTCACCGGAAAGAGCTCGGTGACGCCCTGCAACACACTCAGAAAAATCAGAAACCACAAGTTCACGCGGCGGTCCTCTCAAGGTGATAAACATCGCGCGGGACAACGCTTCCCGTGCGTAGGAGCCGCACGATTATGCCTGGCGCTCCGGACACCGCCAAGGGTTTACCGCACATATAACCGGGTTTTTGCCGCACCGCGTCACAACCTGAAACACCTGTAAATAAAACGAAAGCAAAAGGCCCGCAAAAGCGGGCCTTTTTCGAATGGCAAAGGAGGTTGGATACGACGCGCAAGGCGTTCCCTTGAGCGGCTACCGGCGCGTCTAGCGCTCGACCTTGTAGAAGAAGTAAATGGTGCTGCCAGCGAACATACCGAGCAAAGCCACGCCCATTGCCATTGCGAGATCCATGCGTCCTCCGTTCTGAACTGTCGGCCCGCCGGTCGAACAACCAGCGCTGGTACGGATTATCGGCAAGCCTGTCCGTGCGGTCACGCCCGCAATTTCCCGAGAAAGGGTTTCCCCGTAGCTCAAACCAGCGCAAAATCGGCCACCGGGAGTTCACGCGCCGGCTTCCTGTTCACGCAACGCATCCAATTCACTCTGAACGTCGACCATGGCCACATTCCAGAATCAGGACATTCTCGAAATCACGCAGGGCGCTTCCCTGCTCCGCATTGCGCCGCAGGCAGGCGGCCGGTTGCTGTCGTGGGATATTGACGAAGAACAGGTCATTTACTGGCCCGACGACGCCGACTGGAGTCAGCCGGCCAAAGTCCGCGGCGGTAATCCGCTGCTGTTTCCGTTTCTTGCGCGGCATTTCGTCGACGGCCAGATCGGGCGCTGGCGCGACGCAGAAGGCGTCGTGCGCGATCTGCCGATGCACGGCTTCGCGCGCGATCTGCCGTTCGCTGCAGAGCTCGATGCGGCAGGCGGCGGCGTCACCATGACGCTCACCGATAGCGACGCCACGCGCACCGCTTATCCGTTCGGCTTCCGCTTCGAGGCAACCTACCGTCTCGCCGACGCACACACGCTCGACGTGGCGCTCACCACCACCAACACCGGCGACGCACCGCTGCCTTACTACGCCGGCCACCACTTCTACTTCGCGCTGCCGCACACGCAGCGCGGCGAAACCACGCTCGAACTGCCGCCGACGCAGCGCCGTCACCAGCTGGCCGACGCGTCGATCAGCGCCGCCGAGCCTGGCGAAACGCGTTACACGCTCGACGACGGGCGTATCCTCGACCGCTTCCATCTGCCCGAAGGCACGCTTGACAGGCCGGTGCGAATCATCGCGCCGGGCCTGAACCGCACGATCACGATCGATCTGCAGCGGCCGGGTTCGATCCCCTGGTACGCCGTGACGACGTGGACCCTGGCGCCGGAATCGGACTTCTACTGCGTCGAGCCCTGGCTCGGACTGCCCGATGCCATTCATAACGGCTTCGGGTTGCGCTGGCTCGCACCGGGCGCGACGGAAACCGCAGCGCTGCGCATCAGCGTTGCCGCAGACACGTGAGGTGAGATGCGCGGCATTTCGGGTGCTGCAATCCAAAACCGTTAGAATCGGTCGTTTTGCTACTGGCGTGCGTGATCGGGGATCGGCGCGCGACAGCGTTTTGCGAGGTCCAGGTTGCGAACAAAAATCAGACGGCTCGCCTGCGTATCGATGATCGCAGTGCTCGCCGCGTGTGGGGCGGCTCCGGTGGGGCCAGGGTTCTATCGTGTCGAGCGGGGCGACACGCTGTCCGGTATTGCGCGCAGCAACCGGACCTCGGTACAGAGCATCGTGCGATGGAACGGATTGACCCATCCCGACACGATCGAAACCGGCCAGGTGCTGCGTGTCGCGCCGCCCGCCAATACCACGACAGCGGGTGCGGGCAGCGCGCAGGCTTCGTCTGGCTCGACGGCGTCAGCGGGTTCGACAGCGTCGCGCGGTACGACCGCGCTGGCGCCTGCGCCATCGGCTGCGCCCGCTTCGTCGATCGCGCTCGTGTGGCCTGCGCAGGGCAATGTCACACGCCGCTTCGACGGCGCGAACTCGAAGGGCATCGACATCGTCAACGCGCCCGGCACGCCGGTCGTCGCGGCGGCGGCGGGTTCCGTGGTGTACGCCGGCGACGGTCTGCGCGGCTACGGCAACCTCGTCATCATCAAGCACAACAGCGATTATCTGACCGCCTACGCGCACAACCGCGCGCTCGTCGTGAAGGAAGGCCAGACGGTTTCGCAAGGTCAGAAAATTGCCGAAATGGGCGACACGGACAGCGACCACGTGATGCTGCACTTCGAATTGCGCTATCAGAGCCGTTCGATCGACCCGGCCCGCTCCCTGCCGCCTCGCTAAGACGTGGCGGCCGGGCTGGACCACTGAGATCAAGCGAGTTGCAAGGCGCAATGTAAGGTCGATGTAATATCGATTGCATCGCCCTTTGCCGCCCGTCGATCTGGCACGCGGGGAACCCTGCGTGCTTTCGGACAATCCATTCTTCTCAAGGGGCGCGGCAACCGGCTGCGTCCGCTAAAAGGAAATCTGCGATGAAAAGCGCACTCGCCATGGCGGCCGGACTGGCCGTCCTGACACTCGCAGGCCTCGCGGGCTGCTCGAGCACATCGAAGCTCACTTATCTGCCGAGCGGCGAGACGGGTTTCGCGATCAACTGCAGCGGCAGCGACGCCAGCGAAAGCTGGGGCGAATGCTACAAGCAGGCCGGCGAAGCATGCGGCGCATATGGATACGACGTGATCTCGAAGGATGTCGACACCGGCGCGACATCGGGCGGATCGATCGGTGGAATTCTCGGCGCGAACGTGAAGAACCGATCGATGGTGATCCACTGCAAGCAGTGACGCTTAGGTCGGATCGTTGTCTGATGCGCAATAAAAAAGAGCCCGGCACGAGGCCGGGCTAACGGGGGTTCGGCGCATATCGGCAAAGGACCGGTTCACCATGCGCCGAAACGAAATCTAGCAACGCGCCTATAGCCACGCAATCGATTAATTGTGCAAATAATGTTACTCGGCGCACGGAGTGCCCCTCAACCAAACTGCGCCTCGTCCATTTAGCAAACCGAAGTATCCGGAATGCTGCGACGCAGCGGAGCATTTCGCTTCTTTTTTCGCCCTCTCCATCTCCCCTGAGAGCCGCGCCAGACCTGCTTCTACGCCTGACGGAACAGGTCTTTCAGCGGGCTGCGAAAGCGTCTCTCACAAGCAGCGTGGCTGCATTTTTTTTGCGATAACCTGCACGCTTGAACCTTGGTGCGCAAGCGCACTCTTCTATCGATTTAATGGCTAAATGCAATCGCGTCCGCTGCCGGTTTCGGGTATTGCGCTTTGATCAGATTAAATGCCGATGTCTTAGCGATTGTTTAAATCACGGCTAAAATGGCGACGCTAATTTCCTTGCGGAATCCCCTCGCGACGGTCCTCGCGGAAGCGACGCCGCGTCGATGGTTTATAGTGACGACCGCCTGTCCAGTTCCCCGATATCCCATGACTTCCCCTGACGCAACCCACAGCCCGCTTTACCTTAAGCTCCTCGCTGAAACCGCGAAGATCGGCTGGTCCGAACTCGAACGCTTCTTCGCGCGCGGCATATTGTTGCGCGTCGTCCGTGACCTCGACCTCGTAAGTGTCGCCGAAGCCATCGCCAGCGACGATACCGCGCAGGTGGCCCAATGGCTTTCAGCGGGCCTCGTCGAACGGGTGCAGGCGGAGACAGCGGCCGACTTCGCGGCACGCGACCCGGACCTGTGGGCAGTCGTCGTATCGCCGTGGGTCTGCGTGCAGGAACGCGGTTGAGCGGCGCGAACGGGGCGCCGGACGGCTCGCCGGCTGATACATCGAGCCGTGCGCCAGAACGCCCCGAATCCGGCACGGGAACCCGCGCCGAAGCGGTCGAACCCGTCGTCGGCGTTCCGGCTCGCTGGCACCGCCGCGTGCTCACCCTCGCCTTTCCGATCGTCATTGCGAATCTGACGCAGCCGATTCTCGGCGCGGTCGACACCGCCGTCGCCGGTCATCTGGACAGCGCGTCGTATCTCGGCGGCGTCGCGCTTGGCGGCCTGTTTTTCAGCTTCGTGTTCTGGGGCTTCGGCTTCCTGCGAATGGGGACGACCGGGCTCGTCGCGCAGTCGTTCGGTGCAAACGATGCAGCCGGCCTGCGGATGAACGTTCTGCGCGCGCTGCTGCTCGCGTTCGTGATCGGCGCGGTAGTGCTTGCGCTGCAGGCGCCGCTAATCGGCTATGCATTGCGCGCGATCGGCGGCAGTGAAGCGGTTCAACTGCACGCACGCGTGTATTGCCACGCGCGCATCTGGGCCGCGCCACTCGCCCTCGCCAACTACGTCGTGCTCGGCTGGCTACTCGGCACCCAGCGCGTGCGCCTTGCGCTCGTGACGCAGGTCTTCATCAACGCGGTCAACATCGTCGCGGTGCTCCTCTTCGTGTACGTGTTCGACTGGGGCATAGCCGGCATCGGCGCAGCGACGGCCACGGCCGACGCGCTCGGCTTCGTACTCGGCGCTTCGATCCTTTGGTACTTGAGGCCGCGTGGACTGCCCACGCCCGATCGCGCGTCGCTCGTCGATGCCACGGCGCTCAGGCGGCTCGTCGCGATCAACCGCGACATCTTCGTGCGCACACTGTGTCTGCTCGGCGCGTTCGGCTGGTTCGCCCATCTCGGCGCGCGGCAAGGCGACGCGACGCTCGCAGCCAACGCACTGCTGCTCAATTTCCAGACGTTCATGGCCTACGGCCTCGACGGCTTCGCGCACGCGGCCGAAGCGCTCGTCGGCGCGGCGATCGGCGCGCGCGACCGCAATGCGTTCCGTCAGGCCGTCAAGGTGACGATGCTGTGGTCGGCGCTCGGCGCGCTCGGGTTTTCGGTCGCGTACTGGACGGGCGGCGCGTGGATCGTCGAACGACTGACCGATCAGGCCGCCGTGCGCGCTGCGGCGGAAACATACCTTCCATGGGCCGCGTTATCGCCTGTGATTTCAGTGTGGGGTTTTCTGCTCGACGGCGTCTTCATCGGCGCGACGCGCACGCACGACCTGATGAAAGCAATGGCGGCATCGCTGACGGTATTCGTCGCTGCCTCGTGGGCGCTGATGGGACCGTATGGCAACCACGGGCTGTGGCTCGCGCTGCTCATCTTCATGTTCGCGCGCGGCGCGACGTTGATGCGCTATCTGCCGCGCACGGCGGCGAGCGTCGCGCCCGCCGGCGTCGTGTGACGCAACGGGCGGGCGGCCCCGACACGGACCGTACTTACTTCGGCGCGGCCGGTGCAGCGGGAGCGGTCGGTGTATCGAGCATCGACGGCGGACGGTCGTCGGTCGGCACGCCGTGATAATCCTGCGGATCTTTTGGTGGTGTCTTGTGATGGGCGCTGGGGTTGTCGGCACAGCCCGTCAGGGCGGTCAGCAGCAGGGCAATCAGAATGGCGCGATTCATAGACTCTCGAAAGCGGGGATAAACGTGAGACGCGCCCGGTGGGGCACGCCCGCCAGTCTACCTGCAAGGCGTTTTCGCTGACGGCAGGTGTGCAGCGCACAATGACTTCCCTGCTTCGCGATGTCTGACCTACTATGTACGCATGACTGTAATCGTCCAGGGAGGGTGCCATGGATGCTGAATCAATCGCGGGGCTGATCGGCCTCGGCATCGGTCTGCTCGTGCTGGTCGCGCTATCGGTCTTCGAATCGCGAACGTACCGACGCGAACACGGCGGCGAAGGCATGCTGCATCACTGGCTCGCCGGACATCACGTGTTCGACGCCGGGCATCACATGTTCGACCGTCTGCGTCACAGACGCTGAGCCCCAGTCCTCGCGCGGGAGCGCGTCTCCCGCGCGCATCGTTTTCTTTCATACGGATCGCGACGCAGATGCCTGCGATGTGCAGGCCTGTACGCCTGTACGCTGATCCACGAAATTTCTTCGCGCCGGAAAAACAAAAACCCGCGTCGCCTTCCGGCTTCGCGGGTTTTTGCTTACTGCGTTTCTGGCTGCTTCTATCTGTTTCCGCTTACTGCTCATTCGTGGTCGGAGCGATAGGATTCGAACCTACGACCCTCTGATCCCAAATCAGATGCGCTACCAGGCTGCGCTACGCTCCGACGAATCCGAGATTCTATCTGGGTGCTGACGTCCGCGTCAATCTTTAATCGGGCCGGGCACAAGAAAGGTTCGCCTTGCCCGTTCCCGCGCGGGCATGCGACAGTGCCAGCAGGCACAAAACGCATCGCTTCGCATGCGCACCACCGAATCACAAGGAGACGACGATGAACCTCATCCTCTGGCGTCACGCTGAAGCCGAAGACGTCGCATCGAGCGATCTCGCGCGGCAGCTCACCGTCCGTGGCCGCAAGCAGGCGCAGGGCGTGGCGAAATGGCTGCGCGCGCGGCTCGACGACGACGCCGTCATTCTCGTCAGCCCCGCCGTGCGCACCGTGCAGACCGTCGAGCCCTTGACCGACCAGTATCGCGTCGTACGGGAACTCGCGCCGGGCGCACGCGCCACCGACGTGCTCGCCGCCGCCGGCTGGCCCGACGGCATCGCGCCGACGGTCGTCATCGTCGGTCATCAGCCCACGCTCGGCCAGGTCGCGGCGCTGCTGCTGTCCGGCAATGCGACGAGCTGGCCGATCAAAAAGGCCGGCCTCTGGTGGCTCACCAACCGCGAGCGCGCCGGCGACGAACAGGTCATCCTGCGTGCGGTGATGAGCCCGGATCTCGTCTGATCCCTATATTCTTCCGGCGCGGTCCTTACGACGCGTCATGGAATCGTCATCGCATTGCCATGCGAGCGTCACCTGGCGTTACTACATTGGCGGAAAAACGGACTCCTCCCTTTTTCACCAGGAACGCCCCATGCGAGAACTGCCGACGCCTACCCTGCCCTTCGCTTCGATCCTGTCCGAACCGCGCCGCCGTCTGCCGCGCGCCGAAGAAACGGTCACCGCGCAGCACCGGCTCCGCGTCACCTGGGCCCGAACCGACGAAGAGCTGCGCGAGGCGCAGCGTCTGCGCTACCGTGTCTTCGCCGACGAAATGGGCGCGCGCCTGACCGGCCCCGCAGGACTCGATGTCGATTCGTTCGATTCGTATTGCGACCATCTGCTGGTGCGCGATCTCGATACGCTGAAAGTGGTCGGCACCTATCGCGTGCTGCCGCCGCACCAGGCGGCGCGCATTGGCCGTCTGTATGCGGAAAGCGAGTTCGACGTGTCGCGCCTCACGCATCTGCGCTCGAAGATGGTCGAGGTCGGCCGCTCGTGCGTGCATCCGGATTACCGCAGCGGCTCGGTGATCATGTCGCTGTGGGCCGGCCTTGCTTCGTACATGATGCAGAACGACTACGAGACGATGCTCGGCTGCGCAAGCGTCTCGATGGCCGACGGCGGACACTACGCGTCGAACCTGTACGTCTCGCTGCGCGACAGCGCGCTGACGGCGCCCGAATATCGCGCGTTCCCGCACACCCCGCTGCCGGTCGACGAACTGCAGACGGGCGTCGACGTCGCGCCGCCGCCGCTCGTCAAAGGCTATCTGCGTCTCGGCGCGAAAATCTGCGGCGCACCGGCATGGGATCCGGACTTCAACACGGCTGACTTTCTGACGCTCTTCCGTCTGTCGGAAATCAACGCGCGCTACGCGAAGCATTTCCTCGGCGATTCGTTGTCGCGCTGATCGCCAGATCGACGCACGGCAGGCGAAAAACCCCGCCTGAAATGATGAACTGCACCCCAAAAGTTGGACACCGATCCAACCTTTGGGGTGTTTTTCATGACGAAGTACGACGAGCAGTTCCGGCAACAACTGGTGGATGAATATCTGGCCGGCGGCATAGGCCTGGAAGGGCTGGCGGCACGACACGGCGTGGATTATTCGATGCTGCGTGGATGGATTGCGCGTTACGAGAACCACGGTAGCGCGGGGCTGCGCAAGAAATTCACGCGCTACGATGCACGGTTCAAGCTGGAGGTGTTACAGCGCATGTGGCGCGATGACCTGTCGTGTCGACAGGTGACGGCGCTGTTCGATATTCGCGACCCGGCCAGCGTGGCGCGATGGGCACGTCTGTATGATGAGGGCGGTATAGACGCTCTGACGTCCCGTTCACGAAGACGCCTCCGGAAGATGACTGCCCCACAGCCAGAAAAACCCACGGAAAAGACTGCGCCGGATGCGCGCACGCGCGAAGACCTGCTCAAGGAGATCGAGTATCTGCGCGCGGAGGTGGCGTACCTAAAAAAGTTCGATGCGCTGCTCGAGGCAAAGAAGCGGGCGGCGCTCAAGAAAAAACACAGATAGTGCGCGAACTCAGGCAACACCATCCGGTAGCGGCACTGCTGACGGCCGCCGTTCTGGCACGCAGCACGTTTTACTACCAGCTCAAGTTGCTGGAGGTGGGCGAGCGGCATGTTGAGCTCAAGGAGCAGATCCGCGCGGTGTTCGAGCGGCACAAGGGCCGCTATGGCTACCGGCGCATTACCGCGACGCTGCGGCACGCTGGCCAGATCATCAATCACAAGACGGTGCAACGGCTGATGGGGCAAATGCAGCTGAAGTCACTGGTACGGCCAAAGAAGTACCGCTCATACCGGGGCGCAGTGGGACGCGTGGCGCCCAACCTGCTCAGGCGGCAGTTCGATGCGCAGCGGCCCAACCAGAAGTGGGTCACCGATGTCACGGAGTTCAATGTCAACGGGCAGAAGCTGTATCTGTCGCCGGTCATGGACCTGTATAACGGCGAGATCGTGGCGTTCCAGATGGACCGCCGGCCGTGCTTCGAGCTGGTTAGCGGCATGATGAAGAAGGCGATCAGCCGGCTGGGTGGCAGCGACAGGCCATTGCTGCATTCGGATCAGGGCTGGCAGTACCAGATGCCGGCTTACCGACAACTGCTGGCCGGCTATGGCTTGCAGCAGAGTATGTCGCGCAAGGGGAACTGTCTGGACAACGCGGCCATGGAGAGCTTCTTCGGTACACTGAAGTCCGAGTTCTTCCGGCTCAACCGCTTCGCCAATATCGAGCAGTTGCAGGCCGGACTGCGCCACTACATCCACTACTACAATCACGAGCGCATCCGGCTCAAACTAAACGGGCTGAGTCCTGTGCAATTCAGGACCCAGCCCGTGGCCGCGTAGCTTTTAACTGTCCAACTTTGAGGGGTCAGTTCAGATCGATGAAGATCAGCCGGGGTTTTTCACATCGAAACAGCGCGGCGTGAAGCGCGAGCCGTGAACTGGCCGGCTCAATCGTCCGTATAAACGACGCGATACGGAATGCCGACCTTCTCCCACTCCGCGGCTTCCTGGATCAGGCTGTAGTCGGTCAGCGGATTCTTCGCGACCCATTCATTGGGCAGACGCACCTCGTAGCCGCCGTTCGCCTGCGCGACCAGAATGCCGGGCAAACCGACGTCGGCGCGTCGACGGCATAGCAGCGACGCAAGCCGCAGACAGAACAGCAACGGCCATTCCACTTCACGCGTCTGCGACAGCTTGCCGAGCTTGCCCGCGTGACCGAGCACGAGTGCAGCCAGCCGCGCCTGATCGGTACGCGAAAAGCCCGGCATATCGGCGTTGCTCGCGATGTAGGCAGAATGCTTGTGATACGCGCTGTGCGAAATCGACAGGCCGATCTCATGGAGCGACGCGGCCCAGCCGAGAAACATGCGGTTCTCCGCACGACGCTCATCGTCGGCTTCTTCAAACTGGTCATAGAAGCGCACGGCAAGCTCACCGATACGCCCCGCCTGCGCACGATCGACGCCATAGCGCCGCATGAAGCCCTCGGCGGTCACCGTACGCATGTCCTCGTGCTGCGACCGCCCCAGCAGGTCGTACAGCACGCCAAGACGCAACGCGCCATCGGTGGTATCGACATAATCGATGCCGAGTTCATCGAACACGGCGAGCATGATCGACAGGCCACCCGCCAGTACCGGAACGCGGTCGCTCTTGAGCGCGACGAGCTTCAGCCTGTTGACGTTCTCCGCCTTGATCAACGCACGTTTCAGCCTCTCCAGACCGCCGCGCGAAATGCCATGCGTGACGCCGGGATCGTTGAAGCCGTTCGCCTCGACGAGTTCAGCCAGCGCGCGCGCCGTGCCCGACGAACCGATCGCCTGATCCCAGCCCGTCTGCTTGTAGTCGCTGGAAATGATCTGGATTTCGCGCGTCGCGGCGAGTTCGGCCTGACGCATCGTGTATTCGTCGACGTTGCCGGCCGGAAAGAACGTGCGGCTGTGGCTCACGCAACCGATGTACAGGCTTTCCATGCGGATCGGCGTGTAGTGCGAGCCGATGATGAATTCTGTCGAGCCGCCGCCGATGTCCACGACCAGCCGCTGGCCGGCGCTCGCAGGCACGGAGTGTGCTGCGCCTGCGTAGATGAGACGCGCTTCTTCACGGCCAGCAATGACTTCGATCGGAAACCCGAGCGCCGCTTCGGCTTCGCCGAGGAATTCGCCCGCGTTCTTCGCGATGCGCAATGTGTTCGTCGCGACGGCGCGCACATGATCAGGATGGAAATCGCGCAGACGTTCGCCGAAACGCTTCAGCGCGTCCCAGCCACGCACCTGCGATGCGCGATCGAGCATCTTGTCGCGCGACAGACCGGCGGCAAGCCGCACGGGTTCACGCAGGGCGTCGACCTGATAGATCTGGCTGCCTGCTTCGGTTTCTTCGACGCGGCCCACGATCAGCCGGAAGCTGTTCGAGCCCATGTCCACGGCGGCGAGGAGTTGCGGGGTATTGACCATCGATTGAGCGGACTCCATGCGCGCAAGCGCGGCGGCCTTGCTGGCCGCGGCGCTGTTCAAAGACGCCATTTTAAGCGTACTGGTCCTCACGGTGTCACCCTCGCGGTTGTGGGTGCGCTATGGTCCCATATACACTGGGTCGAATTAACGACAGATACCCGATACGGCGTAGAATTTGTGACATTCGTGAATGTCATAAGAACGTCATCATACTGTGCGAATTTCCGAGCGTCCTTTCGAGTCATCCACCGACAATCCCTTCTCGCTGCCGATGTCCATCCGCTACCCTCTTCTGAATCGCGAACTGGGCATTCTAGGTTTCAACGAGCGAGTTCTGGCGCAAGCCGCGGACCCCGCCGTGCCGCTGCTGGAACGCCTGCGCTTCATCTGTATCACCAGTAGCAACCTCGACGAATTCTTCGAGGTCCGAATGGCCGGTCTGCATGAGCAGATGCGCGACAACCCGGGCGCGCTTTCGCCCGATGGCATGTCGCTGCAGCACGTGTACGACCTCGTCGTCGAACGCGCGCAGAAGCTCGTGCATCGTCAGTACACGATGCTGCATGACACCGTGCTGACCGCGCTCGAGGAAGAAGGCATCTATTTTCACGGCACCGAAGTGTGGAACGAAGCGCAGACCGAATGGGCGCGCAACTACTTCTTCGATGAACTGCTGCCTGTGTTGACGCCGATCGGACTCGATCCGGCGCATCCGTTTCCGCGCGTCCTGAACAAGAGCCTGAACTTCGTCGTCGAACTGGAAGGCAAGGATGCGTTCGGCCGCCAGGCGATGATGGGCATCGTGCAGGCACCGCGCGCGCTGCCGCGCCTCGTGCGCATGCCGCAGGAACTGTCGGGCTATCCGCACGGCTTCGTGCTGCTGAGTTCGCTGCTGCAGCGCTTCGTGGGCGAACTGTTTCCGAACCTCGTCGTGCGCAGCTGCAACCAGTTTCGCATCACGCGTAACAGCGAACTGTTCGTCGACGAAGACGAAATCACCAATCTGCGTGTCGCGCTGCAGGGCGAACTGCCCGCGCGACATCTGGGCAATGCGGTGCGCCTCGAAGTGTCGGCGGAAACGCCGGCGCATCTCGCGCGCCGGTTGCTCGACGAAAGCGGCCTCTCCGAGAAGGACTGCTACTACGTCGACGGCCCGGTCAATCTCGTGCGGCTGATGCAGTTGCCCGAGATGGTCGACCGGCCCGATCTCAAGTTCGTACCGCACATTCCCGCGATTCCGAAGCAGGTCGCCAACAGCGCGAGCCTGTTCGATGTGATCGATCAGGGCGACGTGCTGCTGCATCATCCATACGAAAGCTTCCAGCCCGTGCTCGAACTGCTGTTGCAGGCCGCGAAGGATCCGAACGTCGTCGCGATCAAGCAGACGATCTATCGCACCGGCACCGATTCGCCGCTGATGGACGCGCTGATGCAGGCCGCGCGCAACGGCAAGGAAGTGACGGTGGTGGTCGAACTGCTCGCGCGCTTCGACGAAGAGACCAACATCAACTGGGCGTCCCAGCTCGAGGCGATTGGCGCGCACGTCGTGTATGGCGTCGTGGGCCACAAGTGTCACGCGAAGATGATGCTGATCGTGCGGCGCGTGTCGGTGAACGGTAAATCGATGCTCAAGCGCTACGCTCACCTTGGCACGGGCAACTACCACCCGCGCACGGCGCGCCTTTATACCGACTTCGGCCTGATGACCGCCGACCAGAAAATCTGCGAAGACGTGCATCACGTGTTCCAGCAACTGACGGGCATTGGTGGCGAACTGACACTGCACGAGCTGTGGCAGTCGCCTTTCACGCTGCATCCGAAGCTCGTCGAAGCGATTCGTGCTGAAGCCGATCATGCGCGCGCGGGACGCAAGGCGCGCATCGTCGCGAAGATGAATGCACTGCTTGAGCCGACCGTTATCACCGAGCTATACGAAGCGTCGCAGGCGGGCGTGAAGATCGATCTGATCGTGCGTGGCGTGTGTTCCTTGCAGCCGGGCGTGCCGGGCCTGTCGGAGAACATCACGGTGCGTTCAATCGTCGGACGTTTTCTCGAACATCACCGCATCTATTATTTCTACGCGAATGGTGAGGAACAGGTCTATCTGTCGAGCGCCGACTGGATGGACCGCAATTTCTTCCGCCGTGTCGAAGTGGCGTTTCCGGTCAATAACCGCCGGTTGAAGCGGCGTGTGATTGCCGAGGGCCTATCGGCGTTTCTCGGCGACAACCAGACCGCGTGGCTCATGCAGAGCGATGGGCATTATCGTCGGCGTCGGCCGGGGAAATCGTCGCGCAATGCGCAGATGAGTTTGCTGGCGCGGTTCTGTCCCTGATGCCGGCGGTACAGACGGCGACATCAATCATCGTGTCGCCGTCCTGATCACACTGGCGGCTCAAGCCGGTGCCGGTTGCCGCCTTGCAGTACGCGAAGCCGGGAACCGCACAGTGAACGTACTGCCGCGCCCCACTTCGCTTTTCACTTCCAGTTGCGCATCGTGCCGTTGCAACACGTGCTTGACGATTGCGAGCCCCAGACCTGTCCCGCCCGTGTCGCGCGAGCGGCTACGGTCCACGCGATAGAACCGCTCCGTCAAACGCGGAATATCGGCGGCCGGAATACCAAGGCCGCTATCGGTTACCGAAAACAGCGCACTGCCGCCGTTCGCATGCCAGTCGACGTGAATCTTGCCGCCGTCGGGCGTGTAGCGGATTGCGTTCGTCACCAGATTGCCAAGCGCGCTCAGTATCTCCGTTTCGACACCCGTCACCGTCAGACCTTCATCGATATCGAACGTGAAGGCATGCCGCTCGCCTGACAGATTTTCCGCGTCGTCCTTAAGATGGCGCATCACCGCGCGCATATCGACCATCTGTTCGCTCGGCGGCTTGTTGTCGCCTTCGAGCGTCGCCAGCACCAGCAGGTCGCTCACGATATGCCGCATGCGCCCCGCCTGCTGCTCCATCAGTTCGAGATATCGCGAGCGCTCCGCTTCAGAGAGCGGCAATTCGCGCATCGTCTCGAGAAAACCTGACAGCACCGTGAGCGGCGTCTTCAGTTCGTGCGAGACGTTGGCCACGAAATCGCGTCGCATTGCGTCAGTGCGTTCGAGTTCGGTGATGTCCTGCGACAGCACGAGCTTGCGATTTTCGCCGTAAGGAAACACCTGCACCGAGAGCACGTTCTGCCGTTTTTCGCCCATGCCGCGCATGATCAGCATCTCGTCATAGAGATGCGAGTTCAGGTATTTGACGAAGTCCGGCTGACGGACAAGATGGGTGATGTGCTGACGCAGATCGCGCTTCGCGTCGAGCCCGAAATGCACTTCGGAGATCGCATTGCACCACTCGATCTGATCGTGGTCGTCGAGCATCGCGACGCCGTTCGGCGACGCCTGAATGGCCTGAATGAAACGCGAGTGCTGCTGCTCGACCTGGCGCACCTGTGCGTGCCAGCGCTTCGCGAGCTTGTGCAACCGATAGTAGATTTCACCCCAGACGCCCGGTGCGCTCGGCACCTCGCCATAGACAGGCGCGTCGAGCAGACGCCACAGACGCTGCTTGTGGAACGTGCTGAAGCAGGTCTGCGCGGCCAGCACGACGATCGCGAGGATGAGGGCAGCCTTGACGTTCACAAGTATGCCGACGCCCGCACACGCGATCGCGAGCAGCACGAGCGACACGATGGACCGCGCCCAGATGACGTTCATGTTCTATCGGTCGAAGAGGGATTCATGCGCGCCGCGACGGGACGGGACCATCGCCACGCTGCGGTCATTGCCGTTGTTGCACCATGCGCGCAAACGTCAGGCGCTTTTCGCGAGCCGGTAACCGCTGCCACGCACCGTTTCAATCATAGCATCGCACCCTGCCGGCTTTAGAGCGGCACGCAGACGCTTGATGTGGACATCGACCGTACGCTCTTCGACAAACACGTGATCGCCCCACACCTGATCGAGCAGTTGCGTGCGGCTATGCACGCGCTCCGGATGCGTCATGAAGAAATGCAGCAGACGGAACTCGGTCGGACCGAGATCGAGCTTGATCTCGCTGCCTTCCGCGTGCGCGGCCACACGATGCGTCGCCGGATCGAGTTTCAGGCCGTTGATCGCGACGAGGTCTTCGGTCAACTGCGGCGCGCGACGGCGCAACACCGCCTTGATCCGCGCCATCAGTTCTTTCGGCGAGAACGGCTTCGTCACGTAATCGTCGGCGCCGATTTCGAGGCCGAGCACCTTGTCCTGCTCGTCGCCACGCGCAGTCAACATGATGATCGGGATGTGCTTCGTGCGCTCGTTGTTGCGCAGGTCGCGGGCAAAGGCGATGCCCGACTTGCCCGGCAACATCCAGTCGAGCAGAACGAGATCGGGCAGCACGTCACTGATCAGGTTCTGCGCCTGCTCAGCGTTGTACGCGCGAATCGGACAATGTCCCGCATGCTGAAGATTGACCGAAATCAGCTCGGAAATAGCGGGCTCGTCCTCAATGACAAGAATGCTGCTGGGCATCGGCACCTCTGTATCCTTGTGACGGGGTTAACTAAGTGCTTCGCGTTCGAGCGCGTCGCGCGACTTGTGCCGAACGTCCGTGCCCTTCACGATGTAAATGATGAATTCGGCGATGTTCTTCGCGTGGTCGCCGATCCGCTCGATGGCCTTCGCGATGAACAGAAAATCGAGGCCGACCGAAATCGAGCGCGGATCTTCCGTCATGTACGAAATCAGCTTGCGCACGAACGCGCGGAATTCCTCGTCGATCGCCTTGTCGTCGCGCACGATCTGCGCGGCGGCCACCGTGTCGAGACGCGCGAACGCATCGAGCGCGCGGCGCAAGATCGTGACGGCCATCTCGCCTGACAGCTTGATCTCGGCGATATTGATCGTGCGCGATGCGCCGTCTTCCATCAGGCGCTTCGTACGCTTTGCGATCTTTTCGGCTTCGTCGCCGGCGCGTTCGAGATTCGTGATCGTCTTCGAAATCGCGATCAACAGACGCAGGTCACGCGCAGCCGGCTGACGGCGCGCGATGATATTGCTGCATTCTTCGTCGATATCGACTTCCATCTGGTTCAGACGGTCTTCGGCGGCGATCACCTGTTCGGCGATGTCGAGGTCGAAGTTGTTCAGCGCTTCCATCGCCTTGACGATCTGCGACTCAACGAGGCCGCCCATTTCGAGGACCTTCGATGAAACAAGATTCAGGTCGGCGTCGAACTGGCTGGAGAGGTGTTTGTCGGTCATGTCTTGCTCCTGGTGCTCTCTGCGTTGCTCTTTTGTGCTTCGCTTGTAGGTGAGCGTTGGCCTCGCGCGGCCGATCAGCCGAAGCGACCGGTAATGTAGTCTTCCGTTTCCTTGCGGACCGGCTTGATGAAGATCTTTTCCGTGTCGCCGAATTCGATCAGTTCGCCAAGGTACATATAGGCAGTGTAGTCCGAACAACGCGCAGCCTGTTGCATGTTGTGCGTGACGATCACCACCGTGTAGTCGCTCTTCAATTCGGCGATCAGCTCTTCGATCCGGCCCGTCGAAATCGGGTCGAGCGCCGAGCACGGTTCGTCGAGCAGCAGCACTTCCGGGCGGATCGCAATACCGCGCGCGATACACAGACGCTGCTGCTGGCCGCCGGACAGGCCGTAGCCGCTCTGGCCCAGCTTGTCCTTCACCTCATTCCACAGCGCGGCTTTCGTCAACGCCCACTCGACGCGGTCGTCCATTTCGGAGCGCGCCAGCGTTTCGAACATCTTCACGCCGAACGCGATGTTGTCGTAGATCGACATCGGGAACGGCGTCGGCTTCTGGAACACCATGCCGATACGTGCGCGCAGCAGCGAAATATCGCGCTTCGACGTCAGCAGGTTTTCGCCGTCCATCAGAATTTCGCCTTCGGCGCGCTGCTCCGGATACAGGGCATACATCCTGTTGAACGTGCGCAGCAGCGTGGACTTGCCGCAACCCGACGGGCCGATGAACGCGGTCACCTTGCCTTCGGGAATACGCAGGTTGATGTTCTTCAGCGCGTGATATTTGCCGTAGAAGAAGTTGAGGTCGTTGACCTCGATCTTCGGCGCCGACGGCGCGAGCGCGCTGTCGCCCTGGGCGGGATCGAAACCGGCGGGCGCCGCAGGACGCGCGGCCGTGTTGAGGTGACTTTCTGCCATATTCATCGGATGACTCCGCCGTAACTCATTACTTGTTCGAGAAGATCGTGCGCGCGAGGATGTTCAGACCGAGCACCCCGAGCGTGATCAGGAACACGCCCGCCCACGCGAGCGATTGCCATTGCGAAAACGGACTCATCGCGAACTTGAAGATCGTGACGGGCAGGTTGGCGACCGGCTGGTTCATGTTCCACGTAAAGAACTGGTTCGACAGCGCGGTGAACAGCAACGGCGCCGTTTCGCCGGCAATCCGCGCGACGCCGAGCAGCACGCCCGTCACGATGCCCGCAATCGACGCCTTCAGCGTGATCGACATCACCATCTTCCACTTCGGCGTACCGAGTGCAAAAGCGGCTTCACGCAGCGCGTTCGGCACCAGCTTCAGCATGTTTTCGGTCGTGCGGATCACGATTGGAATCTGCAGCAGCGCGAGACCGATCACACCCGCCCAGCCGCTGAAGTGACCCATCTTCGCGACAACCAGCGCGTAGACGAACAGACCCACAACGATCGACGGCGCCGACAGCAGGATGTCGTTGATAAAGCGTGTGATGCTGGCGAGCCAGCCCTTCTGGCCGTATTCCGCGAGATAGACGCCGGCGAGAATGCCGATCGGCGTGCCGATAAACGTCGCGAGCAGCACCAGCATCAGGCTGCCGACGATCGCGTTCGCGAGACCGCCGCCATCGGTGTTCGGCGGCGGCGTCGACTGCGTAAACAGCTCGACTGAAAGACCACCGACGCCCAGATGCAGCGTCGTGTACAGAATCCAGATCAGCCACAGCAGGCCGAAGGCCATCGCAGCCAGCGAAAGCGTCAGCGCGACCGCATTGGTCGCGCGGCGGCGCCGCTGCAGACGGTTGCGCATCGCTTCGAGCACAGCACTGTCGGTCGAACCGGGCATGTTCATGAGAGGCTGGCTCACTTTGCGCCCTCCGCTTTTTCGAGGCGAAGCAGCATCAGCTTCGAGATCGCGAGCACGATGAACGTGATCACGAACAGAATGAGGCCGAGTTCCATCAACGCCGCCGTGTGCAGGCCCGGACTCGCTTCCGCAAACTCGTTGGCGAGCGCCGACGTGATGCTGTTCCCGGGCGAAAAGAGCGAGACGTTGTCGAGCAGATTGGTGTTGCCGATCACGAACGTGACAGCCATCGTTTCGCCGAGCGCGCGGCCGAGGCCGAGCATCACGCCGCCGATCACACCACTCTTCGTGAACGGCAGCACGATCTTCCACATCACTTCCCACGTCGTGCAGCCGATACCGTATGCGGATTCTTTCAGCAGCACGGGCGTGACTTCGAATACGTCGCGCATCACCGAAGCGATGTACGGGATGATCATGATCGCGAGAATCACGCCGGCGCACAGGATGCCGATGCCGATCGGCGGCCCGCTGAAGAGCGCACCGACATACGGCACGCCGCTCAGCAGATGACCAAGCGGCTTCTCGAAATATTGCGCGAAGATCGGTGAGAAAACGAGCAGACCCCACATGCCGTACACGATCGACGGAATCGCAGCGAGCAGTTCGATCGCGACGCCGAGCGGCCGGCGCAGCCACGTGGGCGAGAGTTCAGTCAGGAACAGTGCGATGCCGAAGCTCACAGGCACCGCGATGATCAGGGCGATGATCGACGTGGCGATCGTGCCGTAAATGGGGACGAGCGCGCCGAACTTTTCGCTGGGTGGATCCCACTCGGAGGTCCAGAGAAAGCTCACGCCGAACTTCTGGATCGTGGGCATCGAGGCCACGATCAGCGACACGATAATGCCACCGAGCAGCAATAAGGTAACGATCGCGGCCGCACGCGTGAGGCCGCCAAAAATGACATCGCCGACGCGACTGGGCGCTTTCTGCTGCCCTGCGCTGCCAGGCGGGTTCGAACGGGGCGGGCTGGCCGGTGCCGCGCCAGGTGCGATAGGAAGGTCGGACATGTCAGCCTTGAGAGCCTGTGATTCCTGAAGCTGCACGGCACGATGCCGCGACAGCTGGTACTGCAAACCGCCCGGCCTCACGCGAGGCCGGGCGGCAACATCGTCAGACGATACAGCTTACTCCGCGAGCGACTTGCCCGAAGCGTCCTTGACCTTCGACTTCCACTGCGTGCGGATTTCCGACACAACCGATTCCGGCAACGTAATGTAGTCCAGATCGTTCGCAGCCTGCGAGCCGTTCTTGAACGCCCAGTCGAAGAACTTCAGCGTCTCGGTGCCTTGCGGCGCCTTTTCCTGCGTCGTATGCACCAGCACGAACGTTGCGCCGACGATCGGCCATGCGTTCTTGCCCGGCTCGTTCGTCAGGATCTGGTAGAACGACTTCGACCAGTCTGCGCCAGCGGCTGCGGCCTTGAAGGTTTCCGTTTGCGGCTCGACGATCGTGCCAGCCGAGTTCTTCAGGGCGACATACGTCATGTGGTTTTGCTTGGCGTACGCCCATTCCACGTAGCCGATTGCGCCCGGCAGACGTTGCACGAAGGCTGCGACGCCATCGTTACCCTTGCCACCCGTGCCCGTCGGCCAGTTGACCGTCGAACCTTCGCCGACCTTCGCCTTCCAGTCTGCGTTGACCTTCGACAGGTAGTTCGTCCAGATGAAGCTCGTGCCCGAACCGTCCGCGCGGCGAACCACGGCGATGTCGGTATCCGGCAGCTTTGCCTTCGGGTTCAGCGCGACGATGGCCGGATCGTTCCACTTCTTGATCTTGCCAAGGTAGATGTCGCCGAGCACTTCGCCCGACAGCGTCAATTCAGACGGCTTCACGCCCGGCACGTTGATGACCGGCACCACGCCGCCCACCACCGTCGGAAACTGGAACAGGCCTTCCTTCGCGAGGTCTTCGTCCTTCAGCGGCGCGTCCGAACCGGCGAAATCGACCGTCTTCGCGACGATCTGCTTCACGCCGCCCGACGAACCGATACCTTGATAGTTGACCTTGCCGCCGCCCGTCTTCGCGTAGGCGTCAGCCCACTTCGTGTAGATCGGTGCTGCGAAGGTGCTGCCCGCGCCGGTGATGTCTGTGGCGTGCGCTGCGATCGCGAAAAGTGCGCCAGCCATGCCAGCAAACGCGGTTTGCATCAATTTCATGAGACCTCCAGTGGTGTGAGCGGATTACACGACACCGCGAAGAATAGGGTCTCTTTGTGACAGTAACGTGACTGATCGTGAAACTCGTGTGACAGTCTCATTACTGCGATGAAAGGTGTAAGGCCGGCGCGGCTGTCGGCCGTTTTCGGCTTCTCGGGACCGCCGAAAATTTTGGGGAGGGAACGTACGCCGGAAACAGGGACGGTTCGCGTTTCGCGTCTCTTGCGGACGGATTCGATGCGCGGGGAAACGACATGGTTTGCCGTTCCCCGCTTTTGTGGTGCCAGCCCGAACACGTCGGGCCGATGGTTCAGATCAGGTTGTCGCCTGTCTCACGACTTCTGCGATGGCTTCGGCATGCTGGACCGCGTCCTGCTGCCGGGCCGCCTCGACCATCACACGTAGTACCGGCTCGGTGCCGGACGCACGGATCAGCACGCGGCCGGTGCCGTCCAGCGCGCCTTCCGCTTCCTGGATGGCGCGCTGGATCGCCTCGTTGCCCTTCCAGTCGGCGCCGGGCTTCATCCGCACATTGATCAGTTTCTGGGGGAACAGCTTCACGCCGTCGAGCAACTCGGCGAGCGTCTTGTCGCTGCGCTTCATCGCCGCCAGCACGAGCAGCGCGGACACGATGCCGTCGCCCGTCGAATGGCGATCCAGCGACAGGATGTGCCCCGACCCTTCCGCGCCAAGCTGCCAGCCGTGCTCGCGCAACTGCTCCAGCACATAACGGTCGCCCACCGCCGCGCGGACAAACCTGACGCCCGTCTTTTTCAAGGCAACCTCGATCGCGAGGTTGGTCATCAGCGTGCCGACCGCGCCTTCGACCTTGCCGTCGGTTGCGATCCGGTCCTGCACCAGCACGTAGAGCAGTTCGTCGCCGTTGTAGAGCCGACCCGCCGCATCGACCACCTGCAGACGGTCAGCGTCGCCGTCGAGCGCGATGCCGAGGTCGGCGCGATTCGCCCGCACGGCGCGCACCAGCGCGTCCGGTGCGGTTGCGCCGACGCCGTCGTTAATGTTGAAGCCGTTCGGCGCGACGCCGATCGGGATCACGTCGGCGCCGAGTTCATGGAACACGTGCGGCGCGACGTCATAGGCGGCGCCGTGCGCGCAGTCGATGACGAGCTTCATCCCGCGCAGGTCGTACGCCGCCGGGAACGTGCTCTTGCAGAATTCGATGTAGCGACCGGCGGCGTCATCCAGCCGGCGTGCCTTGCCGAGCTGCTCGGACGCCGCGCAGTCCATCGGCTGGTCGAGTTGCTCCTCGATCTGCGACTCGACTTCGTCCGGCAGCTTGTTGCCGTCGGCGGAGAAAAACTTGATGCCGTTGTCGTAATACGGATTGTGCGAGGCGCTGATCACGACGCCCGCAGCCAGACGCAATGCCCGCGTCAGGTAGGCGATGCCCGGCGTGGGCATCGGGCCGGCCAGCATCACGTCGACGCCAGCAGCCGAAAAACCCGCCTCGAGCGCCGCCTCGAGCATATAACCGGAAACACGCGTGTCCTTGCCGATCAGCACGGTGGGCCGGGCACCCGTTTTCGCCCAGCGGTCCGCACCCGCGAGCACTTTCCCGGCCGCATAACCGAGCCGCAATACAAAATCCGGCGTGATCGGCGCGTCGCCGACCTTACCTCGAATACCGTCAGTCCCAAAATAGCGACGTGCCATTGCCTGATGCCCTCTCTTCGTACTCTGTGTGTTGCGTGGTGAGTTGTGACGCGCGGCCAGTTAGTTGCGACGCGCGGCGTCGCGCATGGCCGACCATACTTTCAAGGCGTCGACGGTCGGAGCGACATCGTGTACCCGCACGATCGCCGCGCCCCGCTCCGCTGCGCAGACGGCCGCCGCGACGCTCGCCACGACCCGCTCACGCGTGGCGCGGCCAGTCACTGCGCCGAGCATCGACTTGCGCGACATGCCGGCCAGAATCGGGAACGGCGATTCGCTGCGCGGCGCCGTATCGCGCAGGTGCGCAAGCAGCGCGTAGTTGTGTTCCACGACTGTCTTGCCAAAGCCAAAGCCCGGATCGACGCTGATCCGCGCCTTTGCGACCCCGGCCGCCGTCAACGCACTGACTCGCTCTTCGAGAAACTCGCGCACCTCGCGGACCACGTCGTCATAAGTGGGCTCGCCCGTTTGCATCGTCTGCGGCGCACCGAGCATATGCATCACGCATAGACCGCACTGGCTGTCGCGTACGGCGTCGATAGCGCCGGGCATACGAAAGCCCCATACATCGTTGACCAGGTCCGCACCGGCCACCAATGCTTGCCGCATGACCTCAGGCTTGTACGTATCCACCGACAGCGGCACATTCGCGCCGCGCAACTGCTCGATCAAAGGAATCACGCGCTCGAGTTCCTCATCGAGCGGCACGGGCGGTGCGCCCGGGCGCGTCGATTCGCCGCCGATATCGATGATGTCCGCTCCGTCGAGCAGCATGCGCTCAGCCTGACGCAATGCGTCGGCGTGCGCGACGAAAAGTCCGCCATCGGAAAAGGAATCAGGCGTGACGTTCAGAATGCCCATGACCAGCGGGCGCTCGAAGGTCAGCGTGAACCTGCCACATTGCAGCGGCTCGGGTTCGGCATGCATCAGGAGATCGGTATTCGACACTGCGGAAACGGGTCAGGAAGGGGAAAGAAAATGCAAAACGGGCCGGTGTGGAATCACACCGGCCCGTAGCGTGTTGCGGCTCCGATCACGCCGGTGCGGTTGCGCCGGGCTTGACTTCAGTGCCCGTGCTGCCACCCGACGCATCGCCTGCCGGCGGCGTCGAGCTCTTCGGCGAGCGCGGTGGACGGCCGGCCATGATGTCGTTGATCTGATCGGCGTCGATCGTTTCCCACTCCATCAGCGCGGCGGTCATGGCTTCGACCTTGTCGCGATTCTCGCCGAGCAGACGCTTCGCAAGGGTGTACTGCTCGTCCAGCACGCGACGGATTTCGGCGTCGACCTTCTGCTGCGTCGCTTCGGAGATGGTGCGCGTGAAGCCGCGGCCAAACGGCGAAGCGTCGTTCTCGTCATCGACGTAGACCATCGGTCCAAGCGCATCCGTCATACCGAAACGCGCGACCATTGCACGGGCGGTGGCAGTTGCCTTGTTGAAGTCGTCCGATGCGCCGGTGCTGATCAGGTTCAGGAACAGCTCTTCCGCGACACGGCCACCGAACAGAATGGCCAGACGGTCGAGCAGATAGTCCTTCGAATACGTTTCGTTGTCGTGCTCCGGCAACTGCCACGTCACGCCCAGCGCCCGGCCGCGCGGGATGATCGTGACCTTGTGCACCGGATCGGCCTTCGGCAACAGCTTGGCGATCACCGCGTGACCCGACTCGTGATACGCCGTGGCGCGCTTCGATTCTTCGCGAATCACCGCCGACTTGCGCTCCGGACCCATGAAGATCTTGTCCTTCGCGTCCTCGAAGTCGGTCATTTCGACGATGCGCTTGCCTCGACGCGCAGCAAACAACGCCGCTTCGTTCACGAGGTTCGCCAGATCGGCGCCCGAGAAACCCGGCGTGCCGCGCGCGATCACCGCTGCGTCAACGTCGTTCGAGATCGGCACCTTGCGCAGGTGGACCTTCATGATGTGTTCGCGACCGCGGATGTCCGGCAGACCGACGTACACCTGACGGTCGAAACGGCCCGGACGCAGCAGCGCCTTGTCGAGCACGTCCGAACGGTTCGTCGCAGCAATGACGATCACGCCGGAATTCGCTTCGAAGCCGTCCATCTCGACGAGCATCTGGTTCAGCGTCTGTTCGCGTTCGTCGTTACCGCCGCCCATGCCGGCGCCACGATGACGGCCGACCGCGTCGATTTCGTCGATGAACACAATGCACGGCGCGTGCTTCTTCGCCTGTTCGAACATGTCACGCACGCGGGCCGCGCCCACGCCGACGAACATTTCGACGAAGTCAGAACCCGAAATGCTGAAGAACGGCACTTTCGCCTCACCGGCGATAGCGCGCGCCAGCAGCGTCTTACCCGTGCCGGGAGGGCCGACGAGCAGCACGCCGCGCGGAATGCGCCCGCCCAGCTTCTGGAACTTCTGCGGATCGCGCAGGAAGTCGACGAGTTCGGAGACTTCTTCCTTGGCTTCGTCGCAACCGGCGACGTCAGTGAAATTGATGGCGTTATTGTTCTCGTCGATCAGACGCGCGCGGGATTTGCCGAACGAGAAGGCACCGCCTTTCCCGCCCCCCTGCATCTGTCGCATCATGTAGAACCAGAAGCCGATGATGAGGATCGTGGGCCCAAGGTAATACAGCGCCGAGACGAGCGCGTTCGGTTCTTCGTCAGCCTTGCCGCTCACCTGAACGCCGTACTTCATCAGATCGCCGACCATCCAGATGTCGCCGGGCGACACGATCTGGTATTTCTGGCCGTCTGCTGGAGTGACCGTGAGGTTCCGCCCCTGGACAATGACGTTCTTGACCTTGCCGTTCTTTGCGTCGTCCATGAACTGCGAATAGGAAACGCCTTCCTGGACACGGGGCTTGTCGAACTGCTTGAACACCGTAAACAGCACCAGTGCGATAACCAGCCACACTGCTGCCTTCGAAAACATATTGTTGTTCAAAGCACCACTCCTTCACTCATAGACGGGCGCCTACATTTGCCTTGCGGCACCACTAAGGCATTCTAATCCAGTCCGCAGACCCCTGCCATAACCATTCACTACCGCACAAATAGCGCATCGCGCAAGCCGGCGGCGGGTTCCGGCCACCGGAAGATACGGCGCTCTCACGCTGCACTCCCCTTTCTGGCGGTCAGTTCGGACGCTTCAGATGCTTACCCAAAATAAACGTTTCGGATGATTTATCCCGGGACGCCTTCGGTTTGCGGGCAGCCACGGTTTTAAACTGCTGCTTGAACTTTTCAACAATCTGGCTGTAACCACTGCCGTGAAAGCATTTGACTAAAAGGGCGCCATCCGGCTTCAGATGGTTCTGGGAGAATTCCAGCGCGAGATCGCACACATGCTCGATCCGCGCGGCGTCCGCCAGCGCCACTCCCGACAGGTTGGGCGCCATATCGGAAATTACAAGGTCCACCTGGCGCGCGCCCACCATTTCCTCGAGTTGCGCGAGCACGCTGTCCTCGCGGAAATCGCCCTGAATGAAGTGGACGTCGGAGACGGGCTCCATCGGCAGCAGATCGAGCGCGATGATCGTGCCGTCGATGCCGCCCTGACGCTCCTCGTCGCGCTTCGCGCCCTTCGCAAGCTTGTTGCGCGCGTACTGGCTCCAGCTGCCCGGCGCCGAGCCCAGGTCGACAATGACCTGGCCGGGACGGATCAGCTTGTCCTGCTCATCGATTTCCTTCAGCTTGTAGGCCGCGCGGGCACGGTAACCCTCCCGCTGCGCCATTTTCACGTACGGATCGTTGATGTGATCGTGCAACCACGACGTGTTGAACTTGTTTTTTGCCATTAAACGTTGATCTCTTGCTGCGTGATGCGGTGCTTTTAGCGGATAATACGCGTTTAATTCGCGCGGCTGCCGCTCGTTGAGCAGTGTTCCGCGCTTCTATGTTGTTCTGACGACGCGTTGTCCTGCGCGAAAACCGAAGCAATCGGGAATGCGGGCGCCGTCATTTTAGTCGAGTCTCCCACTTCCCATGCCCGCCCTCAAAGTTTCCTCCGACCAACGCGCCGAACTGCGCTCCCAGGCTCACGCGCTCAAACCGGTCGTGCTCGTCGGCGCCGAAGGGCTGACCGACGCTGTGCTGACCGAGATCAAGGTTCACCTGAAGGCGCACCAGCTGATCAAGATCCGCGTGTTCGGCGACGAACGCGAGGCGCGGCTCGCGATCTACGAACAGATCTGCGACCAGCTGAACGCCGCGCCGATCCAGCATATCGGCAAGCTGCTGGTGATCTGGAAGCCCGAATCCACCCAGCCGGCCGCGAAAGCGAAGCGTGGCGCCCTGCCGAGCGCCCGCGAAGCCGCTGAAGAAGCGAAACCGGGCAAGGGCCGTGCCCCGCGCGTCGTGAAGGTGGTGAAGCCTTCTGAAATCCCGATGCGCAAGCCGAAGGCGAAGGCGGTTGTGGTGCGCGGCAACGAACGCGTGACTCAGGGCGGCAATATCAAACGCGCCAAGAAACGCCAGACCAGCGCGAAACGGCAACATCAGACGTCGAAGTAACAGTTTGTGACGGCGCGCGGAAATACGCGCGTCTCCTTTCGGCGACTTCACCGGTTGCGTGAGCGAGGCCGGTCCGCCAAGGCATTCGCCCGAGTCCCGGATTCGTACTGCACCCAACGGCTGCACCCAACGTTCCAGGTGTTCCTGCCGGGTCGAAGTCAGCGCTTGAAATCAGCGGTTGAAATCAGCCCGCAACCTTGCCTGCCCCCACATCACTGCGCCCGCCCTGCGCTGACGACACACCCGCGCCGACCGGCAACATCCAGACAAGCGCGAGGCCAAGCAGGCTTTCGACGAGATAGAACAGGCTCGACACGCCGTGCAACATGCCGAAGCGCGCTGCATACGCGGAGTGCCCGACATCCGTGCCCGCGTTCAACGCGGCCACACGCAATGCCTCCATGAACGGTTGCAGCGCGAAATATCCCACCAGCACGCAGACCAGCATCGCGGCGGTTAACCATCGCAGCCGACGGTATGCGTCGCCACCACGGCGCACCAGCACATTGCCGAGCGCGAGCAGCAACACGCCGCACACCGCGCCCAGCACCGCCTCAATGCGAAACAGCTGCGCCGCGACCGAGCCGGCCGTCGTGCGATCGAGCGATGCAAACAGCACCGGCGCGACGGCATAGCCAATCGTGAAGAGGCTGCCAACCCACGCAACGGTCAGCAACCGGAACACGCGATGAGGCATTAGCGACACGACGCGCCCTTCGTCAAACGTAGCGAACCACAATGATTTCGTACTCGCGCACGCCGCTCGGTGCCTGCACCGACGCAACGTCGCCTTCCGACTTGCCGATCAGCGCGCGCGCGATCGGCGAGCTGATCGAGATCAGGCCGTGGTCAATATCAGCCTCATCGTCGCCGACGATCTGGTAAGTGACCGTAGCGCTCGAATCCAGGTCTTCGAGCTCGACGGTTGCGCCGAACACGATGCGGCCATCCGCCTCGACGACGGCCGGATCGATGACCTGTGCGCCAGCGAGTTTCGACTCGATGTCGGCGATACGGCCTTCAATAAAGCCCTGCTTTTCTTTTGCAGCGTCGTACTCGGCGTTTTCCGACAGATCGCCTTGGGCACGCGCTTCCGCGATCGAATTAATGACCGCCGGACGTTCAACCGATTTCAGGCGCTGCAGTTCGTCGCGCAACATTTCTGCGCCGCGCTTCGTCAATGGAATAGTGCTCATAAACAACTCTAGTGGCAAAAAACGGCCGTAAAAAAATCGCCGCGGTTAAGTGCATCCCGGAGGAACCTGGCCGGAACTGGGGCCGGTGCCTAGTGGGACGCCGCTTAACCGCGGCACTTACATCTTTGACTCAGAATCGAAGCCTTAGTTTAGGCGAGCATGGAGTCCTTGTAAATCATAGACTTCCAGGTTCCGAAGATAGCGCAAACCTTCCACCGCGGCCCGCGCACCCGACATCGTCGTGTAGTACGTGACCTTGTTCGCCTGCGCACTCATGCGGATCGAGCGCGAATCGGCGATCGCGGCGCGCGTTTCGTCGACGGTCGTGAAGACGAGTGCGATCTCGCCGTTCTTGATCATGTCGACGATGTGCGGACGGCCGTCCTTCACCTTGTTGACGACCTTCACCGGCACGCCGGCCGCTTCGATCGCGGCAGCCGTGCCCTTCGTGGCGACGATTGGGTAGCCGAGTTCATGCAGCATGCGAGCGACTTCGACGGCCTTCGGCTTGTCGGCGTCCATCACCGTGAGCAGCACCGTGCCCGACTCCGGCAGACGCGAACCTGCCGCGAGCTGCGATTTGAACAGCGCTTCGCCGAAAGTCTGGCCAACGCCCATCACCTCGCCGGTCGAACGCATTTCGGGTCCGAGCACCGGATCGACGGTCGGGAACTTGACGAACGGGAACACCGCCTCCTTCACGCTGAAGTACGGTGGATCGATTTCCTTCGTCACGCCCTGCTCCGCCAGCTTCTGACCGACCATCGCGCGCGCGGCGATCTTCGCGAGCGGCAGGCTCGTCGCCTTCGACACATACGGCACCGTACGCGACGCACGCGGGTTCACTTCGAGCACGTAGATCACGTCCTCTTTCGAGCCGTCCGCCTGCGGCACCTGCTGGATCGCGAACTGCACGTTCATCAGGCCGACCACGTTCAGCGCCTTCGCCATCGCGCCGGTCTGGCGCTTCAGTTCGGCGATCGTTGCCTTCGACAGCGAGTACGGCGGCAGCGAGCATGCCGAGTCGCCCGAGTGCACGCCTGCCTGCTCGATGTGCTCCATCACGCCGCCGATGAACACGGCTTCGCCATCGGAAATGCAGTCGACGTCGCATTCGATCGCGTCGTTCAGGAAGCGGTCGAGCAGCACCGGCGAATCGTTCGACACCTTCACGGCCTCGCGCATGTAGCGCTCGAGATCGCGCGGCTCGTGGACGATTTCCATTGCGCGGCCGCCCAGCACGTAGGACGGACGCACGACGAGCGGATAGCCGATTTCGTCGGCGAGCTTGAGCGCTTCGTCTTCGGCGCGTGCGGTGCGGTTCGGCGGCTGACGCAGACCGAGGTCCTGCAGCAACTTCTGGAAGCGCTCGCGGTCTTCGGCGGCGTCGATCATGTCCGGCGACGTGCCGATGATCGGCACACCGTTCGCTTCGAGGTCGAGCGCAAGCTTCAGCGGCGTCTGGCCGCCGTACTGGACAATCACGCCGACCGGCTTTTCCTTGTCGACGATTTCGAGCACGTCTTCGAGCGTCAATGATTCGAAGTACAGACGGTCGGACGTGTCGTAGTCGGTCGAAACGGTTTCAGGGTTGCAGTTGACCATGATCGTTTCGTAGCCGTCTTCGCGCATCGCGAGCGCGGCGTGCACGCAGCAGTAGTCGAACTCGATGCCCTGGCCGATCCGGTTCGGGCCGCCACCCAGCACCATGATCTTCCTGTTGTTCGTAGGATGAGCTTCGCACTCTTCCTCGTAGGTCGAGTACATGTACGCGGTTTTCGTCGCGAACTCGGCCGCGCACGTATCGACGCGCTTGTACACCGGGCGCACGTTCAGTTCGATACGACGGCGGCGCACGTCGGTTTGCGTGGCGCCAAGCAGTTTCGCAAGACGACGGTCCGAGAAACCGCTCTGCTTCAGATACTTCAGTTCTTCCTTAGAGAGGCTCACGAGCGTGCGGCCGGCCAGCGCCTTTTCCTTCAGGACGATCTGTTCGATCTGCGCGAGGAACCACGGATCGATCGACGTCTCATCGAAGATTTCCTGCTGCGTCATGCCCACACGGAACGCGTCGCCGACGTACCAGATCCGGTCCGGACCGGCTTCGCCGATCTCGCGGATGATTTCGTCGCGGCTCGTGGTCTTTTCATCGAGACCGTCGACGCCCACTTCGAGGCCGCGCAGCGCTTTCTGGAACGATTCCTGGAACGTGCGGCCGATCGCCATCACTTCGCCGACCGACTTCATCTGCGTCGTCAGGCGCGGATCGGCTTCGCGGAATTTTTCGAACGCGAAACGCGGAATCTTGGTGACGACGTAATCGATCGTCGGTTCAAACGAGGCCGGCGTCTGACCGCCGGTGATTTCGTTCTTCAGCTCATCGAGCGTGTAGCCGACAGCGAGCTTCGCTGCGACCTTCGCGATCGGGAAGCCCGTGGCCTTCGAAGCCAGCGCCGACGAACGCGACACACGCGGATTCATTTCGATCACGATCATCCGGCCGTCTTTCGGATTGATCGAGAACTGCACGTTCGAGCCGCCTGTATCGACGCCGATTTCGCGCAGCACCGCAAGCGATGCGTTACGCAGGATCTGGTATTCCTTGTCGGTGAGCGTCTGCGCCGGCGCGACGGTGATCGAGTCGCCGGTGTGGATGCCCATCGGGTCCAGGTTTTCGATCGAGCAGACGATGATGCAGTTGTCCTTCGTGTCGCGGACCACTTCCATCTCATACTCTTTCCAGCCGAGCAGCGATTCTTCGATCAGCAGTTCGCGCGTCGGCGACAGGTCGAGACCACGCTTGCAGATCTCTTCGAATTCGTCGCGGTTGTACGCGATGCCGCCGCCCGAACCACCGAGCGTGAACGACGGACGGATCACGACCGGATAGCCGCCGCTGCCCGTTGCCGCGGCAATCTGCGCCTGCACCGTCAGCGCTTCTTCCATCGAATGCGCGGTGCCCGACTTGGCCGAGCCGAGGCCGATCTTCGTCATCGCGTCCTTGAACTTCTGACGGTCTTCGGCCTTGTCGATCGCTTCCGGCGACGCGCCGATCAGCTCGACCTTGTACTTTTCCAGCACGCCGTGGTGATGCAGGTCGAGCGCGCAGTTGAGCGCGGTCTGGCCGCCCATCGTCGGCAGGATCGCGTCCGGGCGCTCCTTCGCGATGATGCGCTCGACCACTTCCCACGTGATCGGCTCGATGTAGGTGACGTCGGCCGTGTTCGGGTCGGTCATGATCGTCGCGGGATTGCTGTTGACGAGAATGACCTTGTAGCCTTCCTCACGCAGCGCCTTGCACGCCTGCGCGCCCGAGTAATCGAACTCGCACGCCTGGCCGATGATGATCGGACCCGCGCCGATGATGAGGATGCTCTTGATGTCTGTCCGCTTGGGCATAACGCTCTCGCTAATGTATTCCTGTGTTCTTGCCGTGGCGCGCTGCGTCCTGGCGTCTGCTTTGGACTACTGCGCGCCAGCCTTTCCGGCTCGCGCTGTTCGCCCGCCGCGTTTCACCTCGCGCGCGCTCTACTCTTTCGCCTTGCGCGAGCTTCGCTTACGCGATCGCGGCCGTTGCCGTGCTGCCCGCTTTCCGCTTGTCCATCAACGCAGTGAAGCGGTCGAACAGGTAAGCGATGTCGTGCGGGCCAGGCGACGCTTCCGGGTGGCCCTGGAAGCAGAACGCGGGCTTGTCGGTCAGCGCGAAGCCTTGCAGCGTGCCGTCGAAGAGCGACGTGTGCGTGACCTTCGCATTCGACGGCAGCGTGGCCGCGTCGACCGCAAAGCCGTGGTTCTGCGACGTGATGATCACGCGGCCGTCTTCGAGATCCTTCACCGGATGATTCGCGCCGTGGTGGCCCGTCTTCATCTTCATCGTCTTCGCGCCGACTGCGAGACCCATGATCTGGTGGCCGAGGCAGATACCGAACGTCGGAATGCCGCGCTCGATGAATGCCTTCGTGGCCGCGATCGCGTAGTCGCACGGTTCCGGGTCGCCGGGGCCGTTCGACAGGAACACGCCGTCCGGATTGAGCGCGAGCGCCTCGGCTGCGGTGGCCTGTGCCGGCAGTACGGTGACGTGACAGCCGCGCTCAGCCAGCATGCGCAGGATGTTGTACTTCACGCCGTAGTCGAATGCGACGACGCGGTACTTCGGCGCATCCTGTGTGCCGTAGCCGCTGCCGAGACGCCATTCGCGCTGCGTCCATTCATACGATTCCTTCGTCGACACGACCTTCGCGAGGTCCATGCCGGCGAGGCCCGGAAACGAACGCGCAAGTTCGATTGCCTTCACTTCGTCATCGGAACCAGCGAGGATGGCGCCATTCTGAGCGCCCTTGTCGCGCAACACGCGCGTCAGCATGCGGGTGTCGATGCCGGCGATGGCGACGACGCCTTCGTCCTGCAGATACTGCGGGAGCGTGCGCTCCATGCGGAAGTTCGACGCGAGGATGGGCAGATCGCGGATGATGAGGCCGGCGGCATGGACTTTCGTGGCTTCGACGTCTTCGGCGTTGACGCCGACGTTGCCGATATGCGGATACGTCAGGGTGACGATCTGGCGGGCGTAGCTCGGGTCAGTCAGGATTTCCTGATAGCCCGTGATGGCCGTATTGAAGACAACTTCGCCGATCGTATGACCGGGCGCGCCGATCGAGTACCCACGAAAGACCGTGCCGTCGGCGAGTGCGAGCAAAGCAGGAGAAAAAGACGGCAACACGGGAGACTCCTTGGGGAACACCCTGTTGCCGACCTGTCTATCCGACCGTGCGGGCCGCGGCGAGGCGCATCGACAGGATGCGCGCGCAGGCCCGCTCGCGTATCGCGGCTGACGTCACGTCGTGTTGGGCGCGATGGGTCCATTGTGTGGACGGATCGGCTGGAGGCGGGACGCTCGCGGCGCGGCGGATGAACGGTGTGGGAGAGGTAGGCGCTAGGGTGCGGGTTGATAAGCTCAAACCTTGCAATTATAGCCCGAAAGTACCCTTCCCTTCAAATCCAGGATAGCTTCCGACGCGTGCCTGAGCACTCGCCATCACGCTGCGAGCCCTTCTGGCAAAGGCTTTGGGGCCGTTCAGCAGTCGCCGTGCCGCGAAAATCGGGACGGCTCGCATGGTTGCGCGCTATGACAGATGCTCGGCCTGAAGATGCGCCGGTTTTGCGGGCACGCGGCCCGGCAGCACGTACCAGATCGCGCTCGCGATCTCCAGAGCGACCAGGATGCCCCATGCGGTGAGATGCGCCGCCGTCGGATAGTGACCTTCGGTTGCCGGCCAGCGCGACAGAACCGCGCCGACGCCAATCTGGAAGCTGAAAATCAGCAGAAAAATGATCAGCGTGAGCGTGGTATTGCAACGGCCCGTCATATGCGGCGGAAAATGCCTTGCGAGCACGGCATAACTGAGAATGCCCGTTCCGCCAAATATCCCGTACGCGCCCCACAACAGCCCTGCGGGCAACGGCACGCGCAGCATGATCAGCACCTGCGTGACAACAAAGAGCGCCATGCCAATGCCACTAAGCGCATAGAGCGACACGCCGCGCTTCTCCAGCGTGCGCGCCGCCGCACCGAAACCCACGCTGCCCGCCATCATCGCGACGCCGAGAATCGATACCAGTGCCGCCGCCGAACCTGGCTGCAAACCGGCGACATCACGCAGCCACGCGCCGACCCACAGTGACTGCATCGCGTAAAACACGCCCTGCGTCATCACGGAGAAGGATGCAATCTTCCAGAAGGCGGCGCTCTTCAGGATGTGCCATGTGCCCTTGAACTGGCTGACAAGGCCGGCCTGATGATGCGTTTCGCGCCTGTCCGGCGCCATGGTCCAGATCGCCGTCGAGACCGCGACAGTCAGCAAGCCGAGCGCGACGCAAACGGACCGCCATCCCGCGAAACCCAACACCCACGTGAGTGGCGAGCCGACCGCGACGCCACCCAGCCCGCCGACCGCCATGACGAGCCCGTTGACGAGCGGCAGCCGTGTCACGACGAAGTGTTGCGTCAGCGCCTTGAACGCGGCGCCGAGGCACGCCGATACACCGACGCCGATCAGCAGCCGCCCCAGCATCATCATGCCAACGCTGTGCGCCGCACCGAAGACCCAGATGCCCGCCGCCGCGAACAGCAGCAGCGCGGCCGTCACACGTCGTGGGCCGAAGTGATCGAGCAGCACGCCGGCGGGAATCTGTGCGCCCGCGAAGCCGAGAAAATAGAGACTCGTCAGCAGTCCGAGATCGGCGGCGGAGAGGCCGAGGTCATGGGTAATCAGCGGCGCAAAGCCGAGATTGACGCCGCGAAACAGATAGGAAACGAAGTAACCGAGCGAGAACAGGAGGAACACACGAAACTGGATCGACGACATGGCGCGCAACGAAGTAACCGCGAAAGCAGGAACCCGAACGATAAGACAAACGGGCGAAGCGCGCTGAAACGTCTGCAGAAATGAAAACGCCGTCACCACGGGTGACGGCGTTTTAAAAGCTGGAGGTGATCGGAGCGCAATTCATGCGCTGCCCCCGCAGCGCATGTGGTCACCCCTGCAGGTGCCGCTGTTATTTACTTGACTTTCTGCGCGTTGGCTGTGGCCTTCGGGCGGCTACCCGCAGCCTTCGACGCCTTGCTGGGTGCACCCGATGAAACTGCCGCCTTCGACGTTTTGCTCCTGCTGGCTCCCGTCGACGCGCTGGTCTTCACCGGGTCCGAAGCCTTGACGACCTTGCCCTGGCTACGACCCTTCTTCTTATCGTAGCGCGATTCGGCCTTCGTGTCTGCGACGCCGGTGCCGATCTTCTGGACCCCGCCGCTATCGTCCGCGGATGCGCTGGCGCGCAGCACAGGGCCCGGCTCAGCAGGCAGCGCCTTGCCAACCGGCACATGCAGCACGATCACCTGCCCAGGCGATACCTGGTTGCGGTGCGTACGGTTCCAGGCCTTCAGCTGCCCGACGGAAACGCCATAACGGTCTGCGAGCGAAGCCATCGACTGCGAGCGGCGCACCCGGATCAGCATCTTGCGCGTATCGGGAACGTCCGGCTCCATCGCGAGCACAGCGCTTTCGGCGACGTCGGCGCTGATGTCTTCGTCGTCATCGTTACCGCGCGGCACGACGATTGTCGAGCCCGGCTTCAGACGCATGCCCGCCGGAATCTTGTTGACTTCCATCAGCGTGTCCGCGTCAACGCCGATCTTCTGCGCAATCGCAGCCGGGCCCGCGCGCTCGGTGACCGTGTACGTGGTCCACGACGACAGCGAGCCGCTGTACGACTTGAGGTTCGTTTCGAAGGCGCTGGCGTTATCGAACGGCAGCAGGATCTGCGGTTGCGTCGCGCCGAGAATCACCGGCTTTCTGAACGACGGATTCAGCGAGCGGAACTCGTCGGTCGACATGTTCGCGAGCTTCGCCGCCGTGTCGACGTCGATGTCGTGCGACGTCGTGACCGTCACGAAGTACGGGTGATTCGGAATGGTCGGCAGCGACAGGCCATACATCTGCGGATTCGCGACGATATTCTTCACAGCCTGCAGCTTCGGCACGTAGTTACGCGTCTCGTTCGGCATGCGCAGGCTCTGGTAGTCGGTCGGCAGACCGGCCGCCTCGTTGCGCGCAATCGCGCGCTGCACGTTGCCCTCGCCCCAGTTGTACGCGGCGAGCGCGAGATACCAGTCGCCGAACATGTCGTGCAGACGCGACAGATAGTCGAGCGCGGCGCTCGTCGACGCGAGCACGTCGCGACGCTCGTCCTGCCACATGTTCTGCTTGAGGTTGTACGTGCGGCCCGTGCCAGGCATGAACTGCCACATGCCCGCGGCCTTCGCGACCGACAGCGCCTGCGGGCTGTACGCGGATTCGATGAACGGCAGCAGTGCAAGCTCGGTCGGCATGTGACGCGCTTCGAGCTCTTCGACGATGTGATACAGGTATTTTTGCGACCGGACGGTCATGCGTTCGACGTAGTCGGGACGCTGTGCGTACCAGTTGACCTGCATATCGACCAGATCGGTCTGCAGGTCGGGCATTTGATAACCACGACGAATGCGGCCCCACAGGTCGGCATCGGCGCTCGTCAACTGATTGACGGAGCCTTGATCGACGTTGATGATTTCCTTTGCGGATGCGGTCTTGCGGAGGGCGTCAGCTACTGCCTGCTGCGTGGCGGGGTTCGTTGCGGTGGTCGGGCTATTCGCTGTTGGCCCCGAGCTCGCACATGCGGCGAGCGTCAGGACCAACAGCGCACTTAGGATAAATCGCATGAAGATCTCGGCTTCCATAGGACTGGAATTTGCAGCCGATAGTACGAAACCGCATTGTTTCCGTCAATCAGAAATATAGGAAAACCTTGGCAAATCCTAGGCTTGGCGAATTTTTTCTATTTTTGGCATGAGCAAAACCGTGCTGAGGGGCGGGTCAACGGAACCGGTTTTTCCATTCGCGCATCAATGTGAACGCTGCAAGCCGGTCGGGCACCGATTCGTGCAATTGATCCGCGAGCGTGGCCTGGATGGCCTGATCGCCGGCCCGCAGGAACGGATTCACAGCTTTTTCGTGGGCAATCGTCGTAGGCAGCGTAGGCACCTTGCGGGCCCGCAGCCCGGTCGCTTCGTCGCGCCAGGCTTGCAGCGCGCGGTTGTCCGGGTCGCAGGCGAGCGCAAAGCGGATGTTCGACAGCGTATATTCGTGCGCGCAGTGCACTTCAGTTGAACCGGGCAGCGCGGCAAGCGAATCGAGCGAGTCGAGCATCTGTGCGGGCGTGCCTTCGAAAAGCCGGCCGCAGCCACATGCAAACAGCGTGTCGCCGCAGAATACGTGCGGCGTGCCGCGCGGGTCGGCGGCCTGGAAATACGCGATGTGGCCGCTCGTGTGGCCGGGTACGTCGAGCACGGCGAATTCGAGTGCAGGTTCGGCAATGCTCACGCGATCACCGTTTTTCAGACGATGCGTGAGATGCTCGATCGCTTCGCCGGCCGGGCCGTAGACGGGCAGCGCCTGGCCGTTCAGCAGATCGGCCACTCCGCCGACGTGGTCGCGATGATGGTGCGTGAGTAAAATAGCGCTCAGTTGCCACCCCCGTTTCGCCAGATACGCGCGAACGGGCTCGGCCTCACCCGGATCGACGACCACCGCATGGCGGCCGTCCGACACGAGCCAGATGTAATTGTCTTCAAACGCCGGGACCGGGACGTATTCAAGTTCAAGCGAATTCATGGGCGACGCATTCTTTAACATGTCTGACCGATCGATTATAGACTGGCCCGCCTGGACCGATTCGCCGCCCGGACGCTACGTGCTCGAGTGGGAGCAGGCACAGCTCGACCGCGTGGTGTCGGACATATTCGGCTACCACGCGCTGCAGCTTGGCCTGCCGCAGCTCGACGCGCTGCGCGAGAACCGCATGCCCTGCCGCGGCCTCGTGCTGGACGCCGCCAGCGGCAGCAGCGCGCCCTACATCTTCCCGCGCGGACCCACGCCCGGCCCCGTGCACAGCCTCGCCGAGCGCCACGCGCCTGCGGGACGCAGCACGGTCTGGTGCGATCTGCTCGACCTGCCGTTCGAAGCGCAGAGCGTCGACCTGATCGTGATGCCGCACACGCTCGAATTCACGAGCGACCCACACCGTCTGTTGCGTGAAGCCGAGCGCGTGCTGATGCCGGAAGGCCAGCTGATCATTCTTGGCTTCAATTCGCTGTCGCTGTGGGGCGCGCGGCAGTCGCTCGGCAAGGTCACCGGCAGGCCGTTCGTGCCCGCCCAGCATGACCTGATCGCCTTCACGCGTCTGAAGGACTGGATCAAGCTGTTAGGCTTCGACCTTGAACGCGGACGCTTCGGCTGCTATCGTCCGCCCCTCGTCAGCGATCAGTGGCTCGCACGCTATGCCTTCATGGAAGCCGCCGGTGACCGCTGGTGGCCCATCTTCGGCGCGGCCTACATGGTGACGGCGATCAAGCGCGTGCGCGGCATGCGGCTCGTCGGCCCATTGAAGGTGAAAAAGCCCGTTCTCGCCGCCGGGCTCGCGCCCGCCGCCACCCCGAATACCCGCAATCACCGCAAATGACCCAAGACATCATCGAAATTTTCACCGACGGCGCCTGCAAAGGTAACCCCGGCCCCGGCGGCTGGGGTGCGCTGCTGCGCTTCGGCACGCAGGAAAAGGAACTGTTCGGCGGTGAAGCGCTCACCACCAACAACCGCATGGAACTGATGGGCGTGATCGCAGCGCTCGAAGCGTTGAAGCGTCCATGCAAGGTTGTCGTGCACACCGATTCGCAATATGTGCAGAAAGGCATCAGCGAATGGATCCACGGCTGGAAAAAGAAGGGCTGGATGACGGCCGCAAAAACGCCGGTGAAGAACGCCGACCTGTGGAAGCGGTTAGACGCACTGGTTCAGCAGCATGAGATCGAATGGCGCTGGGTGAAAGGCCACGCAGGGCACCCTGAAAATGAACGCGCCGACGCGCTGGCGAATCGCGGCGTCGCTTCGCTCGCTTCGATCTGAATACGGTCGCACTCCTTTTTTATCGCTTTTTCCAACGCAGGCTGATCCGACATGCGTCAAATTGTTCTCGACACCGAAACCACTGGCCTCAATGCGCGCACGGGCGACCGCATCATCGAAATCGGTTGTGTCGAACTGGTCAACCGCCGGCTGACGGGCAATAACCTGCACTTTTACGTCAACCCGGAACGCGACAGCGATCCGGGCGCCCTTGCCGTCCACGGGCTGACAACCGAGTTCCTCCGCGACAAACCGAAGTTCGCTGAAATCGCCAATACGCTGCGCGATTTCGTACAGGACGCGGAACTGATCATCCACAACGCACCGTTCGACATCGGTTTTCTTGACGCCGAGTTCGCGTTGCTCGGGCTGCCGCCGTTCAGCCAGCACTGCGGCGAGGTGATCGACACGCTGGTGCGGGCGAAGTCGATTTTCCCGGGCAAGCGAAATTCACTCGACGCGCTGTGCGATCGCTTCGGCATCAGCAACGCGCACCGAACACTGCACGGCGCATTGCTCGACTCGGAACTGCTCGCGGAAGTGTTTCTTGCGATGACGCGCGGCCAGGAAAGCCTCGTCATCGACATGATGGGCGAAACGTCCGGCGGCGGCGATGCGCACGCGCCGCGCGTGAAAATCGACTCGCTCGAACTGGTCGTGCTGGCGGCCAGCGATGAAGAACTCGCCGAGCATCAGTCCGTGCTCGATGGCCTCGACAAGGCAGTCAAGGGCACGAGCATCTGGCGTCTCGAACCGGCGCCGGCGGCCGATACCGCGGCCGATGCGCAGCCTGCTTAAAAAATGCTTTACGGGTCTTCAGTCGTCTGACATAATTCGGCTCTCTTCGGGTGGTTAGCTCAGCGGTAGAGCACTGCCTTCACACGGCAGGGGTCACTGGTTCGATCCCAGTACTACCCACCAGAATGTGCGCGAAAAGCCCAGGTCTCACGACCTGGGCTTTTTCCGTTAACCGTGCAAAACCCGGCTTCCGCATCGGTTGCAACAAGGCGCGGTGAGCCGCGCCCAGGTTCACAACGCGCCCGCATACTCCGGCTCCGGCAACCCCCGCACGCCAGCCCGAATCGCGAAGACGCCGCCGTCATCCTCCGTCGCCTCACTGGCTGGACGGATCGACGTGACGAACAGCGTATCGAGATCGCGCCCGCCAAAGGCACACATCGATGGCTTCACCGCCGGCACCTCGATCTTCCGGTCGAGAACACCTTGTGGCGTGAAACGCAGAAGCAGTCCGGCATCGTTCGCACAGGTCCAGTAGCAGCCGTCGGCGTCCACGGCCGCGCCGTCCGGACGGCCTGCGTGATGGTGAAGATCGACGAACACGCGACGGTTTCGAGGCGTCCCGCTATCGACATCGAAATCGAACGCCCACACGAGGCGCTTCGATGGATGGGAGTCCGACAGGTACATCGTCATGCCATCCGGCGACCACGCCAGACCGTTCTGCGTGATCAGGCCGTCGATCACCGGCGCCGATAGCACGCCCTGCGCGTCGAACCGGAACAATGCACCCGCCGGACTGGCCAGCGACATGTCCTGCACCATCGTCCCCGACCAGAAATGCCCCTGCCGATCGCAACGGCCATCGTTGAAACGCATGTCCTTCGAGGGAAACACCGGCGCCGCCAGTTGCCGCATCTGCGATGGACTCAGATTCCCGCCCGTCGCACTCTCAGGCTCCGGCAAGGTCACCGCGAACAACCCCGTCTCCATCCCCGCGAGCACGATGCCAGCCCGGTTGAACGCGATGCACGCGACCTTCTCCGGCAGCGTCCATTCCGACCGCGCGCCCGAAGCCACATGGAGCCGCACAATCTTCTGCGCGGGAATATCGACCCAGTAAAGCGCCTCTTCCGCTGCGCGCCACACCGGACTCTCGCCGACCGACGCCTGCCCTGCCGCGTCAATCCGCTCGACAGATACACCCATGGTCATCGCTTACGCTCCATCGGCTCGCCCAGCACGAACGGGCCGCCCTGGTACAACTGCGCGGGATCGTCGCGATTGTCGGTCGGCGCAGTCAGCGGAAAAAGACCGTCGAACTTCGCCGAGCTGTCCTGCGGGTTAAAGCCGAGGAACCCGGCCTTCGTGTTATCCCACCACTTCACCGGATTGTTCGACGCGCCGTACACGATCGCGTGCCCGACACGGTTCGTGAACAGCGAGCAGCGCACCAGTTCGATGAAATCGCGGTAGCTGAGATACGTGACGAGCATGCGCGGATTCTTCGGTTCCTCGAACGACGAGCCGATCCGCACGCACACGGTTTCCAGCCCGAAACGGTCGTAGTAATAACGCGACAGCGATTCGCCGAAGCATTTCGTCACGCCGTAGAGGCTGTCAGGCCGCATCGGCGAATCGGCGTCGATCACCGAGGTGGTCGGGTGAAAACCGATCGTGTGATTCGAGCTCGCGAACACGATGCGCTTCACGCGATGCTTGTGCGCCGCCGAGTACAGGTTGTAGAGTCCGCGGATATTGGCTTCGATCAGATCGTCGAACGGGGCGTCGACCGAAATGCCACCCAGATGCACGATGGCATCGACGCCTTCGACCAGGGCATCGACGCCCGCCCGGTCAGCGAGATCCAGTACCGCGAGTTCTTCATGCGGCGCCGCCTCGCCCAGGGGCGCGATGTCGCTGACGCGCACGATGTCGGCCCAGTCGGCGAGCCGAGTACGCAACTGGGCGCCCAGATTGCCCGCGGCGCCCGTCAGGAGAATACGGTGGAAGGGCTTGCGTGATGCTGATGCTTCGTTGCTCATGTGGCAGTGTCCCTGATTGCGTATGATCGGTAGTCAGGCCGAAAAAACGGCGAGAGAAAACGTTTTCCTAACTATATATTTTCAGGCACGCTTGCGTCAATTGACTTGACCGGTATCCGGACCAGACCATACAAAAAGAAAACGTTTACTCCAAGAAAATGAAAAAAAATACGCCTACGATTCGCGATGTCGCCGCTGCAGCGGGTGTCTCAGTGGCAACGGTATCGAAGTACATGAACGGCGCGCAGCGTTTCTCCGCGCCCGTCGAAGCCCGTCTGAAAGAAGCGATCGCGCAGCTCGGCTACCGCTCCAATCCACTCGCCCGCTCGATGATCACCGGGGAAACGCGCACCATCGGCCTTGCGATCCTCGATATCCGGAATCCGTACTTCACCAACATCGTGAAGGGCGCGAACCGCATCGCGCTGCGACACGACTACACGCTGCTACTGGTCGATACCGAAGAGAACCAGGAGCGCGAGCAGCCGCTCATCGAGGCGCTGGCGCGGCGTGTGGACGGCGTCATCATCAGTTCGCGGATGCAGGAAGACTCAATGGAATGGATGACGAAGCTGAATAAACCCGTTGTCCTGCTTGGGCGCAACCAGCAGTTCCCCATTCCGAGCGTCAGCAACGACAGCTATCTCGCAGGGTACATGCTGGCGCGACACCTGCTGAACCAGGGGCACCGGCGTATCGGCTACCTCGGTTTCGCCGGCTCGCGCTGGGACGCCGAGCGGATTCGCGGCGCGCGCACGTGTCTCGCGGAAGCCGGTTTGACGCTCGACGTGCACGATGCGCACGCGCCGTCGACGCTGGCCGGGAAAAGCGCCTGCTCATCGATCATGCTGGGCCCGGGCCGCCCCGAAGCGCTGATCTGCTACAACGACCTGATCGCGCTCGGCTTCATGAAGGAAGCCATGGCGCTCGGGTTCAAGCTGCCGCAGGACCTGTCGGTGACGGGCTTCGACAACGTGCCTTACGGCGAATATGCGGTTCCCGCGCTCACCACCGTCGATCTGCAAAGCGAAAAAATGGGCGAGACCGCGATGCTGAAGCTGATCGACGCACTCTCCGACAAACCCGACACGGGTCATGTCACACTCGAGCCGCGCCTTATTGTGCGCGACTCGACGATCCGGCGCGGCGACACGCCGTAACCACGCCCCGCCATACGCTTTCCGCCGCATATAAAAGAGCCGATATCCCCTCAACGGATATCGGCTCTTTTTTGCGTGAGCGTCCGAAGCGAAATCAGGCTTTAAGCGACGCCGTCTTCATATTCGGCACGAGCAGATGCATGATGCCCAGCGCAACCAGATAACCGCACGCGCCAATCGCGAACAGCACCCAGTACTGGCCGGTCCGCTGCAACACCTGACCAATGACTTCAGAGAACAGCACGCCGCCGATCGACCCCGCCATGCCGCCGATCCCGACCACCGCGCCCACCGCGCGTCGCGGGAACATATCGGACGCCGTTGTGAAAAGATTCGCCGACCAGCCCTGATGCGCAGCCGCCGCGAGCCCAATGATCAGCACCGCGAGCCAGAGATTGTCCACCTGCGACACGAACGCGATCGGCAGGACGCAGCATGCGCAGATCAGCATCGCGGTCTTGCGGGCGCGGTTCACGCTCCAGCCGCCTTTCAGCAGCGCCGACGAAATCCAGCCGCCGCCAATACTACCGACCGTCGTCAGCGCATAGATGCAGACGAGCGGCGGTCCAATGTGCTGCAGATCCATACCGCGCGCTTCGTTGAGCCACTTCGGCAGCCAGAACAGGTAGAACCACCACACCGGATCAGTCAGGAACTTGCCGATGATGAACGCCCACGTCTCGCGCATTTTCAGCAGCGAGCCCCAGCCCGGCGCGCCGGCGCCTGTGTCGGCTTCTTCTCCGTCTTCGAGCGCATCGGCGCCGTCGAGGGATTCCGCGCGGTTCTGGTCGGCCGGCTTGTAGATCGTCATCCACACGACAATCCAGACAAGACCGAGCGCGCCGATGACGACAAATGCCGCGCGCCACCCCACCGCGATCGCGAGCGGCGGAATGATCGCGGGAGCGAAGACCGCGCCGATGTTCGCGCCTGAGTTGAAGATGCCGGTGGCGAGCGCCCGCTCACGACGCGGAAACCATTCCGCTGTGGCCTTGATAGCAGCCGGAAAATTGCCGCCTTCGCCAATGCCGAGCAGCGCGCGCACCGCGGCGAAACCCGTGACCGAGCCGACGGCCGCATGCAGCATCGCCGCGACGCTCCAGATCAGCATTGCCGCCGCATACGACACGCGTGTGCCGATCCAGTCGACCACGCGCCCGAACCCCAGCAACCCGACCGCATAGAAGGCCGAAAACGCGATCACGATGCGACCGTACTGCACCTGGCTCCAGCCGATGTCGTGCTGCAGGACCGGCGCGAGCAGGCCGAGAATCTGCCGGTCCATGTAGTTGATGACCGTCGCGAAAAAGAGCAGCGCGCACACGGTCCAGCGATAGCGGCTGGCGACGCGCACCACGCCTATAACGGCAGATTGCATGGTTGTCTCCTGCGCGACCTGGCTCGCCATGCCGCGCTTGTGTAATTGATGTCCAGTACGAGCACCGGGCGCCGACCCGGACGCGTATGACGCGGGCAGCGGGAAAAGTCGCGCTCCGGAAAGAGTTAAACGTTTTCCTTGGTGGCTATTTTATAGCTCAATCAGGCACCTCGTGTGCAAAAAAAACGGGATTCCAGGCAAAACCCCAGGAGCGCGAACCAACCGATCCGGCGGGCGGAATTCCGGGGAGATGCTGGTAAGGTGAGTGTGCACGAATGCACGCACAGAAGGGGTCAGAAGAGCCTGGTGTTCATGTAGCCCGCGACCTCGGACTCTTTCTGCGAGCAGCCGGCATTAACGTGTCCTCATGACGAGGCAACCGCGACCGCATCTCGAAGAAGTTAATCGTTTTCTTGATTTTCCAAAGCGCCAGTCGCCGTGCGGTTAGAAACCGCCTACCCTGCTCCGGCGGCCAACGCGATTCCCCTCGCCATGCCCGACGCCGCGAACACCATCACGACCAGAAGGACAGTCTGCAGCGTGCCGATACGCGCGAAATGGGCTGCGCGGGTCAGGTCCGGCGTCGTACCGTCCCTCAGCGCGATACGCCAGCGGATGAGCGCCATCATCGGCGCGATTTCGAGCAGCAGGATCAATATGAGCGCCCCCATCTTGAGGTGAAACAGCGACGCGTGAAGGTAGTAGTCCCCGCCCTTTTCGAAGCCGCCGAAAGCGCGCATGCCGCCGGTGAGGATGAGCACCAGCGCCGAAAGACCCCAGCCGGCGTCGGCGCGAAACACGGCGGGCAATTCAGCTGTCGTCGTGCAGCGGCGCAACAACCTCGACCGCCCAACAATGGACGCGAGTGCATAACCGAACGCGAGCAGGTGGATAGCGGCAAGCAACCAGCGAAACAGCATGGCGACTCCTTCCGTGCGACTCGCCCGTTCGATCCAGGCGGCGTGTTTCCAGCGAGATCAGGCTTGCTGCAGCATTGCGTCGAGCGCGCGGGCGGCGACGCGATCGCCTTCGGTAACGAGCGGCGCGCGGAACACCGTCTGCCGGTTATGTCCGGCTGCGGCAGGCGAATCCCATAGCAACTCGACTTTCGGACGATGCCACCACGCCGCAAGGCTGGCGCGAGGCGCCGCAGCGGCCACTGAAGCGTGCGTGACGCCCGCAACAGGCGGCTCGGTCACGAGCGTTGCAGCCGCCGCCTTCGGCATGCCGCTACGGATCGCCGGGACATCGGGCCAGCGCACTGACAATTCGCGCGAATCGTACTGGCCGAGCTTCCGGCTTTCGGCCCAGACGATGGCGGTGCGCGTCACCAGATCGAGCGCAACCGCGTATCGCCCGATCGCATAGCGTCGCGCGGCGGTGTTCGTGCGCCACAACGCGCGCGGCCGGCAGATCCACATCACGGCGGCATACAGCGCCGGCGCGGCCACCAGCCAGCCGTTCGTCGCGGCGATGGTGGTAACCGCGCGCCGCCACCCGGCCGCCCACACGAAGGCGCCAACCGACCAGACCGCAAACACAAAACCGAGGAGCGCAAAGAGCCGCAGCGCCTGACGCAGCCATTGCGGCAGCGGATGGAACGGACGCTCGGCGCGGGCGCGCGCGCCCGGCAGGAAAATGATCAGGAACAGAAAAACGAGGTTGATGCAGACCCAGGGCGACGATGCCATCGCCGTCAACGTGGCGAGGCTGAAACCCATGTCCGACATCGAAAACAGCCAGCGCGCCAGGATCACGAGACCGATGGCGCGCAGCGCGAAAACCGTCCCGGCGCCAGGCGCCGCGTTCGCACGCGTTTCGTTCGTTCTCGCCAAGGCATCCTCCAGTCGTCGGCAGCGCCGCGGGGGAATTTTGCGGCACGGCCATTATAGGGATATTGCTACCGCGCCTCACGCTTCACAGCACCGAAACTGTGCTTCGCGGCGTCAGACGCGGCGCACATGCAACAACGCCCCGCATGCAGGTTGCATGCGGGGCGTTGCTGGTGTCACACGCGCTATGCGACGCGCCTGCCGACGGGCTCCATGACGGACTGGTGAAACCCGCCTTCAGCCGTTTCAGTTCGCGTTGACTTCGCGCAGCACGGTGCGGCGCTTGCCACGAAGCAGCTCTTCATACGAGGCGAGGTAGTTCTGCGCCATCACTTTCGACGAGAAGCGCGACTCGAACGCCTTGCGCACGTTTTCGCGCGGCAGCGTGTGCAGACGCTTCACGGCGGCGACCGCGCTGATTTCGTCTTCGACGACGAAGCCCGACACGCCGTTTTCGATCACTTCCGGCACCGAGCCGCGCTTGAACGCGATCACCGGCGTACCGCATGCCATGGCTTCGATCATCACGAGACCAAACGGCTCCGGCCAGTCGATCGGGAAGAGCAGCGCGTGCGCGTTGCCGAGGAATTCGGTCTTTTCAGCTTCGCTGATTTCGCCGATGTACTCGACGTGCGGCAGCGACATCAGCGGCTTGATGACTTCTTCGTAGTACGCGCGGTCAGCCTTGTCGAGCTTCGCGGCAATCTTGATCGGCATGCCGGCCTGTTCGGCGATGCGGATGGCCGTGTCGAGACGCTTTTCCGGCGAAATGCGGCCGAGGAACGCAAGATAGCCCGGCTTCACATTGGGGATCGGCTTCAGCAGGTTTTCCGGCAGGCCGTGATACACCGTCGATAGCCAGTTCGCCTGTTGCAGCGGCGAGCGCTGGTTGTCCGAAATCGAGACGACCGGCACGTCGTTGAACGTGTTGAAGACCGGTTGCAGTTCCGGCAGGTCGAGACGGCCGTGCAGTGTCGTCAGATGCGGCGTGGGCTGGCGCGAGAACAGCGAGAACGGGTAGTAGTCGATGTGGAAGTGCAGCACATCGAATTCGTCCGCGCGGCGGCGCACTTCTTCGAGCAGCAGCATGTGCGGCGCCATCGTGTCGCGGATTGTCGGGTCGAGGCGCAGCGCCTGCGGCCAGAAGGCTTCGAGTTTCGCCGAAGTCTGCGAATCGCCGCTCGCGAAGAGCGTGACGTCATGTCCCAGCTCGACCAGTGCTTCGGTCAGGTACGAAACCACGCGTTCCGTGCCGCCATAGAGCTTGGGAGGAACCGCCTCGTGTAACGGAGCGATTTGAGCGATTCGCATAATGGTGAACTCCTGGTAAAGATCAAGACTACAAGTTTGTTAAAAGCGACTCGCCCGCCCACCCGGTGCGGCTCGCACCGGAGGCGCTGGCCTGTTTCATTCGGGAAATTCTGCGATTGAACGCTGGTTGGAATGCCCAGACTGGTCATCGTCACCAGGTTGTGCATCCGGCTTAAAACGCACGGGCCGCGCACTCGTTGACAAACTGTCAGATTTTAGTGGGCCAAACCGAGCATGCATTATCAGTGCCGGGAGGCACGCGCGACGCAAAACCTTTCAAAGTCTTTAGGTTGTTACAAAGGCGAAACACTTTGCAAACCCTTGTTTTACAAGCCAGTTTTACATTGAAAGGCCCGTGGTGACAGCTGCGTTTGAACGCACGGTCAACGCCAGGGCCGACGCTTTTTCAGCGCAGTTTTACCGGGTCTTTGAACCGTCTGCCATCGCGCAGCGACGCGACTGAATGCAGTTTGTAATTATATCTCGAAATTTTTCCGCCGCCGGGATGAACCAGCGTTGCGCAGGCGGGTCTCGCAACACATAGGTGGCGAATCTTTATTGCGCGAAGGCGGGCACGCGATGCCTCTTCGTTGCCCGTCATTGCCCGCCGTTTCCTTTTTTGCAGTCTCCGAAAGTTCTTTGCATGTTTACAATGCGAGAACGTGCGCTTTTTTGTCGCTATGCGGCGACATGCACCGACGGCCTGCAACCCCGCCGTCACTTACCGACCACCAACACACGAACACATTGGAACATCTCACCATCGCCCAGCGTAATGCCCACAACGCAAAGCTTGCGAGCTATGCGCACCGGCCGCTTGCGTTCCTTTTCCGCTTCATTCGCCGCCACCCGCTCGCGCATGCGATCGTCCTGTGCAGCGTGTTCGCGGCCGTGGGGTGTGCGCTCGCGTCGCAATACGCGATCAAGCATCTCATCGACGTGCTTGGCGAAGGCCGTCATCATCCAGGCCCGCTGTGGGGCGCCTTTGCGATCCTGGTCGGCCTGATTGCCGCCGACAACCTGCTGTGGCGGATCGGCGGCTGGGTCGCCGCGCACACGTTCGTCGCCGTCACGGGCGACCTGAGGCGCGATCTGTTCCAGTACCTGAGCGGCCATTCGCCCACGTATTACTCGGAAAAGCAGCCGGGCATGCTGGCAAGCCGGATCACGGCCACGTCGAACGCGGTCTATACCGCCGAAAACACCACCGCCTGGAACGTGCTGCCGCCGTGCATCGCCGTGCTGGGCGCGATCGTGATGATCACCGCGGTCAACCCGCTGATGGCCGGCGGCCTGATGCTCTGCTCCGCGATCCTGTCGATCGTGCTCTACAAGCTCGCGGGCCGCGGCTCGGCGCGTCACCATCACTTTGCATCGAAGGCCGCCTCCGTCGACGGCGAACTCGTCGACGTGATCAGCAACATGGGCCTCGTGCGCGCCTTCGGCATGACGCTGCGCGAGCAGAAGCGCTTCGGCGACACGGTGAAAGCCGAGATGGACGCGCGCCAGCAAAGTCTGCTCTACCTCGAGAAACTGCGTCTGCTACACGCGGTCATCACCGCGCTGCTGTCAGCCGGGCTGCTCGGCTGGGCGTTGTGGCTGTGGGATCAGGGCCGCGCGACATCCGGCGACATCGTTCTCGTCAGCTCGCTCGGTTTCACGATCCTGCACGGCACGCGCGATCTGGCCGTCGCGCTCGTCGATGTGACGCAGCACGTGGCGCGGCTCGCTGAAGCCGTCAAGACGCTGCTGGAACCGCACGGCATGCCGGATCGCAAGGACGCGGGTGAACTCGTGCCGCAGGGCGGCCGCGTCGACTTCGAAAGCGTCACGTTCGCGTATCCGCGCCGCCGGCCGATTCTCGACCACTTCGAGCTGCATATCGAAGCGGGTCAGCGCGTGGGCCTGATCGGCAAGTCAGGCGCGGGCAAATCCACCGTGCTCGCGCTGCTGCAGCGTTTCTATGACACGCAGGGCGGCCAGATCAAGATCGACGGGCAGGACATCGGCGCCATCACGCAGGACAGCCTGCGCCATTCGATCGCGCTCGTGCCGCAGGATATTTCGCTGTTCCATCGCACGGTGTACGAGAACATTGCGTACGGGCGCCCCGAAGCGACACGCGACGAAGTGCTGGCCGCTGCGCGTGAAGCGCGCTGCTCGGATTTCATCGAGGCGATGCCGGAAGGCTATGACACGATCGTCGGCGATCGTGGCGTGAAGCTTTCGGGTGGACAACGTCAGCGGATCGCGATCGCGCGGGCCATCCTCAAGAACGCGCCGATCCTGTTGCTCGACGAAGCGACGTCGGCGCTGGACAGCGCATCGGAAGAAGCGATCCAGAAGGCGCTCGACCGGCTGATGGTCGGCCGTACGGTGATCGCGATTGCGCACCGTCTGTCGACGCTGCACAACTTCGATCGCATCATCGTAATGAGCGCGGGCAAGGTCATCGACGACGGCACGCCGGAAGAACTGCGCAACCGGCCGGGGCTGTATCGCGATCTACTGTCGAAGCAGTATGGCAAGGGAACGACGCTGCACGTCGGCGGGAAAAAGGTCGACGAGCAGCACGTGGCCTGAGCAACGCGCCGCCGTTCAACCGCGCTGCGCGAGCGTTAAAAGAAAAAGCCGCTTTGAATCGAAGCGGCTTTTTTACGTGCAATGCGATGAGTCGATAGCAGCCAGACCGGGCCTTCATTCCGCGAACGAAACCCCTGCCCGCTTCCGTGTACGTTGTAGAGGGCCGGCCGCCTGAAGATCGCGCATGAAATTGTCGCGCCACACGGAGACGTTGTTCTCGCGCAGCTGCGCCATCATCTCCCGATAGCGCGCCTGACGCTCTGCAAGTGGCATCGCGAGCGCGGTGGCGAGTGCTTCAGCCATGCCGTCGATATCGACCGGATTCACGATCAGCGCGCCGTTCAGCTCCTGCGCCGCGCCTGCGAACCGCGACAACACCAGTACGCCCGGATCGTCCGGATCCTGCGCCGACACATACTCCTTCGCGACGAGGTTCATGCCGTCGCGCAGCGGCGTCACATAACCGACGTGCGACGCGCGAAACAGCGCCGCCAGCACCGGACGCTCGTACTGACGATGGATGTAGCGGATCGGTGTCCAGTCCAGCTCCGCGAACCGTCCGTTGATGCGGCCCGATTCGCCCTCGAGCTGAAGACGGATGTCCTGATAGGCGTGCATGTCGGCGCGCGTCGGCGGCGCAATCTGCACGAACGACACCTTGTTGCGTTGCGCCGGCGCATGCTCCAGCAGCCGCTCGAACGCGCGAAAACGCTCGACCAACCCCTTCGAATAATCGAGCCGGTCGACGCTCATGATCAGCTTGCGCGAATGCAGCGTCGCCCGCATCGTGCGCACGGGCTTGCCGCCCTCGCCTGCTTTTGCGAGTTCGGCGATTTCATCCGGATACACGCCGATCGGATACGCCGCCGCATGCAGCGTCCGGCCGAACGCGCGAACGGTCGTCGGGCGGCCGCTCACGGGTGCGTCGACCGAGCCGTTGCCCTCATGCACGATGTAGTCGCAGAACGAACGCAGGTCGGGCTCCGTCTGGAAGCCGATCAGATCGAACGAACACAGCGCCTCGACCAGTTCGCGATGCGGCGGCACCGCGAGCAGCACCTGCGAAGCGGGAAACGGAATGTGCAGGAAAAACCCGATACGGTTCTTCACGCCCGCGGCGCGCAGCGCTTTCGCGAACGGAATCAGGTGATAGTCGTGAACCCAGATGACGTCGTCGGGGCGCAGCAGCGGCACGAGTTGCTGCGCGAGCCAGGTATTCACGCGGCAATAGCCTTCGAAATCGTGCCGGTCGTACTGAACGAGGTCCGCGCGATAGTGGAACGCGGGCCACAGCGTCGCGTTCGAAAAGCCGCGGTAATACTGGTCGTAATCGCGCCGCACGAGGCCGATGGTCGCGAAAGTCACCGGGCCGCGCTCTTCGACGCTGATCTGCGGCTGGCCGGACGACAGCACATCGCCGCTCCAGCCGAACCACATGCCGCCGGTTTCCTTCAGTGCGTCATAGACGCCGACTGCCAGCCCGCCCGCCGCGGGGCCGCCTTCCGAGATCGGCGCGACCCGGTTCGATACGATGATCAGTCGACTCATGAAGCACAATTCTCACGCTGAAAGAAGTTGTCACTGCGACGGAAGTGCCGCATGAATGTCACGCCTTGCCCGCAGCCGCGACGACAGACGCCAGCCAGTCGATCAGCGCGCCGACCGAATCGAGTCGCGTTTTTGCGACCGAATCTCCGCCGCCAACCTTGATCGACACGCCGCCGCGCTCGTTGACGACAGCGAAGCCTTTCTCGTCGGTGAGGTCGTCCCCGGCGAATACGGGCGTGCGGCCGGTGAACGGCGGCTCGTCGAGGAAGGCGCGCAGCGCGCGGCCCTTGTCGACGTCCTTCGGCTTGATTTCGTAGACCATCTTGCCGGGCTGCAACACGTACGCATCGGGATATTCAGCGACAAGGCGGCTCGTCGCTTCGCGGGCAACCGGTTCGCGCTCAGGCGCATTGCGATAGTGCAGTGCGACCGCGGCGCCCTTGATCTCCAGCAACATGCCCGGATTCGTACGCACGATTTCCGCGAGGTCCTGCTCCATACGCAGCAGCCGGTCGTCGTTGAAACCCGTGCGCTGCGTGTCGCCGTTCGCATCGCGCCGCTCGGCGCCGTGCAGGCCCGCGATCGGCATGTCAGGCATGCCGAGAAACGAATCGATGCTGTCGATGCCGCGACCGGACACGATCGCCACCGCGCCATTCGTGAGGCGCCGCAGCTCGGTCAGCAGTTCGATGACCCGGGGTTGCACCAGCACGCCATCGGGCGTCGGCGCCAGCTCGACGAGGGTGCCGTCGAAGTCGAAGAAAAAAGCCGTCTCGCTGGGAGACAGAACAGCCGGAAGTGCTCGCATCGTCTTGTCTTGCCTTTCAGCCGTTTGCAGCCGGAAAAGTGTGCGCATCTTACCGCGCATCCGCCAATTTTTCGAGGAAGTAAGGCTGGCGCATGGGCTGGCCTGGCTTCAACGCACGTCGGCCAACCGGATTTCGTTCAAAAACAGAACAATCAGGCTTCATGCAGCTTTCAGTCACGTGTGACATTTTGCCCCGGTCGCCGCGTCAGGCCTGGCGCGCGGGCACATCGTCGGACAAATTGCGATACAGTCGCAGCCATCGCGCCGTGTCCGGATTCAAGCCGTTTCACCGGAATCTGCAACAGCGCCTGCCGTCGCGTCTGCCCTCGCGTCTCCCCTGTTTAATCGAGTCATCGAGATTGCATTTGTTCCCGCCCGCCCCGTCTAGCCGCAAGACTCAGCGTAACTCGTCGCTCGGTGCCGCAACCGGCCTGCGAAGGATACGCATCGCGTCGCGCGGCCTGCGGGCGTTGCTCACTGTGATCACAACCGGCGTGTTCGCTGCAACTGCGCTTACCGCCTGCTCGCACGACGACGCGCCGTGGCAGTTGACGAACGTGACCGGCCACCTGCCCGATCTGCAGTTCGCCCTCACCGGCGACGACGGCAAACCCGCCACCGGCGACACCTTCAAAGGCCGCACGTCGCTTGTGTACTTTGGTTATACGCACTGTCCGGATGTCTGTCCCGAGACGATGGGCCGGCTGATGCAGGTCGTCGACGCACTCGGCCCGGATGCGCAGCACGTGCGCATCCTGTTCATCACCGTCGATCCCGCCCGCGACTCGGCTCAGGCACTGCACGATTACATCGGCGCTTTCGATTCGAAACACGCGTTCGGCCTGACCGGCAGCGACGGGCAGATCGAAGCGCTCGCAAAACGCTATCGTGTCGCGTACCAGATGGAAAAGCGCGACCCGAAGGGCAATTACGAAGTCACCCACAGCTCCGCCGTCTATGTATTCGATGCAGATGGCCATGCGCGTCTGCTCGCGACCGATCACGATTCGCCGGACGTTATCGCCCACGATCTGCGCCGCATCATTGATGCTCATTCCTGACCCAAGCCAATCAGAACGCTCATGCTGACCAAGACCCCAACCTCCATTGCGCTGGCCGCGGCGCTTACCGCTGCTGCGCTCTTCAGCGCCACCGCCCACGCGGCCGGCGCGCACGCCATCACGACGCAGAACGCGTGGGTGCGCTGGCTGCCGAACAACCTGCCTGCCGCCGGCTACGTGACGCTCGTCAACGCCAGCGACAAACCCGTCGATCTCGTCGACATTTCGAGCGACGACTACGGCGGCGCAATGCTGCACCAGACGGTCTCGAATGGCTCGACACAGAAGATGGTGATGGTCGACAAGCTGACCGTGCCCGCGCATGGCCAGGTGACGATTGCGCCGGGCGGCTATCACGTGATGCTCGAAGATCCGAAGCACAAGGTCGCGCCCGGCGACACGGTGCACCTGAAACTGCAGTTCTCCGATGGCGAAACGCTGGACACGCCGTTCGCCGTCAAGCCGCCCTCGCAGACGAAGTAACGCCGCACGATGAACCTGCTTGACTGGCTCGAACCGTGGGAATTTTCGCCGACTGTCGTTATCGCGGTGCTGGTGGCGGCGGTGCTGTTTGCGCGCGGCGTGCGCAAGGCGAAGGTCTCCATCGCACGGCAACTGTCGTTCTGGTTCGGGCTGATCGCGCTGTACGTCGCGCTGCATACGCGGCTCGATTATTTCTTCGAGCATGAGTTCTTCATGCATCGTGCGCAGCATCTCGTGCTGCATCACCTCGGGCCCTTCTTTATCGCGCTGTCGTATCCCGGCGCGGCGTTGCGCGCGGGCATACCGTTCCGCTGGCGACAACGCTTCGTGCGACCTGCGCTGCAGACGCGCGCGGTGCGTGCCACGCTCGACGTGGTGATGCATCCCGTCGTCGCCGTGGTGCTGTTCGTCGGGTTGATCTATTTCTGGCTGCTCTCGCCGATCCATTTCGTCGCGATGCTCGACTGGCGGCTGTATCGCGTGATGAACTGGAGCATGGTCATCGATGGCCTGCTGTTCTGGTGGCTCGTACTCGATTCGCGACCCGCGCCCCCAGCGCGACTTTCGCCCGGCCGACGCGTGCTCGTCGTGATTGCCGCGATTCCGCCGCAGATCGTCCTCGGGGCGTTTATCTTCTTCTCGCCGCGCGAGCTTTATCCGGTGTATTCGATCTGTGGACGCGCGTTCACCTGGCTCAGCCCGATGCGCGATCAGCAGATCGGCGGGCTGTTGCTGTGGATTCCGGGCTCGATGATGAGCGTGATCGGCGCGCTGCTCGCGCTGCGTCACTGGATGCGGCTGTCAGCCCGCTCGCTGCGCAGCGAGCGCGTCGCACCTTCGCCGGTGGCGGAGACGGCCTTGAATTCGCACCCGATAGCAGCCAGTCAGCGCTGACCTGCCGGCACTCAGCGGGACTGCACACATCCGAAGACGCCCTCAGGCGGAGCGCATCCAGATATGCGGAATGCCGTCCTCTTCGTGGACATCTGAAATCGCTTCGAATCCGAACGCGCCGTAGAACGGCTGCAGATGCGCCTGCGCATGCAGACGGATCGGCGTGGTCGGCCATTGCGACGAGATATGTTCGAGCGCGCGTTCGAGCATCCGCGTGCCCAGCCCCTGACCGCGGAAATCGGCCGTCGTCAGCACGCGGCCGATGCGAATGTCACTTTCCGTGTCGTCCGGCAACAGCACACGCAGGTAGCCGGCGAGCTTCGCGCGCGGCTCGCCCGGGCCGTACGCAAACAGATGCCATGCCTCGGCATCGAGGCCGTCGACGTCGCCGTACACACAGTTCTGCTCGACCACGAAGACTTCGCTGCGCGCGGCCAGCATGTCATAGACCTCGGCCGTGGTGAGGTCGTCGAAGGCTTTCCAGCGCCATTCGATCATCGGTTGCGACAGGGAGGACAAAGGCTGATCCATATCAATCTGCTTCAAGGAGGCGCTTGCGCGCACATCAAAGCCGAATTATGCCGCGCCGCGCTCCTGAAGGCCAATTCCGTGCCTTATCGGCCGGTGCGGCTGCGTCGCAACTCCACCTGGTCGGCAATGTTGCTCTGCCCCAGCATCGTGGCCGCGTTGGGTTTCTGTCGCCACGGCCCGGCCAGCAGATCCGCCGCCTTCAGAAACACCGCTGCACGGTCCTCGAACGACCACCGGGACCCGTCGCGTTGCGCGTCGCTCGCCGGGCGGATCGCCGCCGCGAGCCGGGCGAATAAGCTAAGATTGATTCGTCTTGCGGACCTGCGGCCATCGCCATGCAACCCGCGGACTGGACTGGCTTTTGAACTGATCAAACCGGCTCAGCGGATTCAAGATAGACGGCAATTTATCCATTGTCACGTCGATTGGATCCAATCCTGACAGCCTCGAATTTTGAAGACGACCTTTTCGTCGGTCGGCGCACGACCGGCTTTCCCTCATGACGAAAGTGCAGGTCAAGACGGATCGGCGTTCGCTGCCGCAAATCATCCGGGATCAACTTCGCGACGAAATCCTGCGCGGGACGCTTCCGCCCGGCACGCAGCTTCGCCAGGAAAACCTTGCGGAGCGCTTCGGCGCGAGCCGGATTCCCGTGCGCGAGGCGTTACGCCAGCTGGAAGCGGAAGGGCTGGTGAGCTATCAGCTCAACCGCGGCGCCGTCGTGATCGCGATGTCGACGACCGAAATACTGGAACTGCTCGACATTCGCGCCGCGCTCGAAAGCTACGCGGCGAAGCTCGCCGTCCCGAACATGGTGGCGGCCGACATCGACCTGATGAAGCGCATACTCGCTTCGTACGACGTCGCGACGACGCCCGCCGAATGGGCCGAATGCAACCGTCAGTTCCATCTGGCGCTGTGCGCGCCGTCGAACAACGAGCGGCTGCGCAAACTGATCGAGGAGTATTGCCTCAGCACGACGAATCGCTACCCGCATCTGCGGATGTCGCTCGACGCGCGAAAGGACGAGGTGCAGCGCGATCACCATGCGATCGTCGACGCGTGCAGGCGGCGAGCAGTCGATGAAGTGGTGGCGCTGCTCGCACAGCACATTCTCGAAACCAGACGTGAACTGCTGGCGGCAGCGCGGACGGCGGGGAACGCTTCTGGCGAATGATCATGCGTTATGCGGCTGCGCGCGTACCAGGTGTCGAACCGGTTGAGCGATACGCGAGGCTACACACTTGACGCGACGATGGCCGCCCAACTGCAGAAAACAAAAAAACACGTCAGAATCCTTGAAGGCCTGAACGGTCCCCGTTTGTCCGACTCCACCAACAAGGAAAATCATGAAATCGAAACTCGTCGCTGCACTCATCGTGTCCTCGCTTGGGCTGGCTGCAACGCAATCGCAGGCGCAAGTCGCCGGCACGCAGCCGATCGGAGTCAGCGTGGAAGTCTCGCAAGCGATTCTGCAGGGCTGGAGCGTCCGGAAATCGATTCTGAACAAACCGGTCTATAACGAAGAAGGAAAACGCGTCGGTGTGATCCACGACATCATCGTCGCGCCGGACGCTTCTGTTTCGTTTGCGATCATTGCCGCCGAGCAGTTCCTCGGCGTGTCGCATCACGACGTGGCCATTCCGATTGAACAGCTCGATTTCGTCGACGGCAAGCTGACGCTGCCAGGCGCGACGAAGGCCGCGATCAAGGCATTGCCGGAGTTCCAGTACGCGAAGGTGCGCGCCACGCCGGAACCGCGGACCGAGTACAAGGAACATCACTGAAGCATCGCGGCGGATCATCGGATTTGCTGCGAATAAAGTGGGTGCGCTCAAGCTGATGCGCACCCACGCAACCTGATTCAGGCGGCCGCGCTTCGAGCGGCTAACCGGGCCGGCAGGCGCGCCCCCGCCCATCGGGTTGAAGCGGGAGCCGCCATGACCGACATCATCACCGAGATCGCACACTTCAACGCTGGGCGGGATCCCGAACGGCTCGCGATGAAGTACGCGAGTATGCGCACGTCGGCATTCGTCTTTTTGCGCGGCACGTGTCACCTGTTTTACACGCAGCTGCCCGAGGGCGGTGTGCTCGACGGCATACCGCAGACGTGGATCTGCGGCGACATGCATCTGGAAAATTTCGGCAGCTACAAAGCCGACAATCGCCTCATCTATTTCGACATCAACGACTTCGACGAAGCCTGCCTCGCACCGTGCCTCGTGGAACTCGCGCGCCTGCTCGCGAGCGTGCTGGTCGCCGCGGATGGCCTGCACGTCAGCCGCGCCGAAGCGCTCGCGCTGTGCCATACGGCCATCGATGCATACAGCGCGGCACTTCGTTTCGGCAAGGCGCGCTGGATCGAAGAGGAACTGGCGGTCGGCATGGTGCGTGAACTGTTCGACGCGCTACACGGCCGCACGCGCGTCGATCACCTGAACCGGCGAACGGATCTGAAGGGCAAGAAACGCACGTTGAAGGTCGACGGGAAAAAGGCCCTCCCCGTCGACAATGAAACGCGTGCAGCCGTGACCACATTCATGAGCGCATTCGCGGCCAGCGAGCCGGATCCGGCGTTCTACAAGATGATCGACGTCGCGCGACGCATCGCGGGCACGGGCAGTCTGGGCGTCGACCGATATGTGATCCTCGCGGAAGGAAAAGGATCGCCGGACGGCAACTATCTGCTCGATCTGAAGGAAGCGTTGCCGTCTTCGGTCGCACCGCACGTGAAGACGACGCAGCCCGTGTGGGGCACCGAAGCGCAACGCGTGGTCGCGGTCCAGCAGCGCGCGCAGGCCGTCTCGCAGGCGTTTCTGCACGCCGTCGAATTCGCTGGCAAACCGTATGTGTTGCGAAGCCTCCAGCCGTCGGAAGATCGCGTGGCGCTCGCTAACTGGAACGGCAAACTGTCGCGGCTCGAGTCCGTCGTGAACAACATGGCGGAGTTGAGTGCGTGGTCGCAGTTGCGCAGCGGTGGTCGCCAGGGTTCGGCCATCGCCGACGAGCTTATTGCGTTCGGCAGTCGCACGGACTGGCAGATACCGCTCATCCAGCTCGCCGTGCAATGCGAGACGCAAGTCGAAGCGGACTGGCGTGTCTATTCCGAGGCGTATGACCGTGGTGCTTTTGGGGCAACGGCGAAGGGTTAGATGTGTGAACTGCCTGATGCGCGGGCGAAGCGAATGTGACGCGTTGCGCTTAAGGCGCGTAGAAAAAAGAAAAGCCCCGACAAGTCGGGGCTTTTCTTTCACTGCTGGAGGCGCGAGCCGGAGTCGAACCGGCCTAAACGGCTTTGCAGGCCGCTGCATAACCGCTTTGCTATCGCGCCGTAAGCGGACTGCCGAACCGTGATAACGAACTGCATTTCAACGATTCGCAGATTTGTGCGGTGGCCAACCGGCCTTCCAAACAAAAAGGGAAGCGTTGCTTCCCCTTGTGTATGGAGCGGGAGACGAGGCTCGAACTCGCGACCTCAACCTTGGCAAGGTTGCGCTCTACCAACTGAGCTACTCCCGCGTTGTACTTCTTTGTGCTGCCTGACAACGCCCTGCCATTTCACTACTGCACAACCCCGGCAAAACGCTGCTTCAAAAATCTGGAGCGGGAGACGAGGCTCGAACTCGCGACCTCAACCTTGGCAAGGTTGCGCTCTACCAACTGAGCTACTCCCGCGTTTTGCTGCTTCCGTTTTGCTGCTTCTTTACTGCCCCGCTGCAGAACCGCATGCACCGGAGAGACGAGATTATGTACAAGGCTCTGAAACGTGTCAACCCCTTTTAGTCGGGAGATTGAACACTGTCTAGACGATCCCGCCCCGCTCACGAATCTGCGGCCACGCGAGCTTCATGTAGTACAGCATCGACCAGATCGTCAGTACGGCCGCGAGATAGATGAGCCATGTGCCCCACACACGTGTGTCGATCGCGAGCCCTGCGATGAGCGGCACGGGCTCCCACAACAGCAGCATCGGAATGGCGACCATCTGGCAAACCGTCTTGAGCTTGCCGAGCGAATTCACCGCGACGCTTTTCGACGCACCGATCTGCGCCATCCATTCGCGCAGCGCGGAAATCGCGATCTCGCGACCGACGATCACGAGCGCGATCGCCGCGTCGAGTCGTGCGAGCTGCACCAGCACGAGGAGCGCGGCGGTCACCATCAGCTTGTCGGCGACGGGGTCGAGGAACGCGCCGAAGGCCGACGTCTGGTTCCATTTGCGCGCGAGATAGCCGTCGAACCAGTCGGTCAGCGCCGCCAGGATGAAGATCACCGCAGCTGCGAGATTGCGGTGCGCGAGGCTCATCATCGAGTCGCTCAGATAAAAGACGCCCACGACGAGCGGAATCAGAACGATCCTCAGCCACGTCAGGAAAATCGGAAAATTAAACGGCATGGGCGGGGGCCACGTCAGACAAGGGAGATGCAATTGTGCCGTGTCGCCGGATATGCCACAAGCAAAGGGGCGCGCGGGGCTTGCGCCGCGCGCTCGCGCCTGGCTGCGCTGAGGCGGCTACGCGGCGCCGGTATCAGTGCAGTTGACGGTAGATCTGCTCGGCGAGCGCACGCGAAATGCCCTCGACGCCCGCCAGATCGTCGATGCTCGCCGCCACCACGCCGCGCAGCCCGCCGAAACGCGCCAGCAGCCGCTGACGACGTTTTGCGCCGACGCCTTCGAGTTCCTCGAGCCGCGACGTCTGCCGCGTCTTGCCACGCTTCGCACGCATGCCGGTGATCGCGAAACGGTGCGCTTCGTCGCGGATCTGTGCGACGAGCATCAGCGCGGCGCTTTCCTTGCCGAGTTCGAGCGGCGCGCGGCCGCCCACGAAGATCAGCGTTTCGAGGCCCACCTTGCGCCCCTCGCCCTTCGCGACGCCAACCAGCATGTCGGTGTCGAGCCCGAGTTCGGTGAAGACCTGGCGCGCGATTTCGACCTGACCCTTGCCTCCGTCGATCAGCACGATGGTCGGCAACGTGCCGCCTGCGGCGACAGGCTCGGCGGCATCGGGCGTGACGGCCGGGTCAGCGGCGTCTTCGGGTTGCAGCGTGGTCGCTTCGTCGGTGGCATTCTGCGCGGCCTGTGCGACCATTTTTTCGTAGCGGCGCGTCAGGACCTGGCGCATCGCTGCGTAATCGTCACCGGGTGTAATGCCGGTGATGTTGTAGCGCCGGTACTCGCCCGACTGCATCTTGTGATGGTGATACACCACACACGACGCCTGCGTCGCCTCGCCCATCGTGTGACTGATGTCGAAGCATTCAATGCGCAGATGCGCGAGGTCCTCGCATTCGAGACCGAGCGTGTCCGCGAGCGCGCGCGTGCGCGCCTGTTGCGAACCCTGCTCCGACAGCAGACGCGCGAGCGCGAGCCGCGCATTCTGTTCGGCCATCGCGAGCCACACGCGCTTCTGACCCTGTGGCTGTCGTAGCAGCGCGATCTTGTGCCCGGCCTGTTCGGTCAGCAGATCGACCAGCTCGCGATTCGCCGGCGCATGGCTCACGACGAGCACGGGCGGCACGCGATCGCCGAGGTAGTGCTGTGCGATAAACGCTTCGAGCACTTCAGCTTCGATGCTTGTGCCACGCGGCGCGCCGGGGGCGGCCGCTTCGTCGCTGGCTTCGGCTTCGGCTTCGGCTTCATCGTTGCTCTCAGCGCTGGTCTCAGCAGGAAGCGCCTGCGCGATCGCCAGCGCATCGGACACGTCCGTCGCATCATCGACGATCGATGCAGCAGACGCAGCAGACGCATCGACCCGCGCGTCCGCTGCCTCGATTTCAAGGCCGCCTTCATCCGGCGTCAGCGCGGCCTCGACGTGCGTCGGGAAATACGCCTTGTCGCCGAGATGCCGGCCGCCGCGCACCATCGCCAGATTCACGCACACGCGTCCGCCCAGCGCGACGACCGCAAGAATATCGACGTCGCTCTCGCTCCCGGTTTCGATCGCCTGCTGATGCAGCACCGTCGAAAGCGAACTCATCTGGTTGCGCACCGCCGCTGCCTGCTCGAACTTCAGATCGACGGCGAACGCGTGCATCTTCTGTTCGAGTTCCTGCATCACTTCCTTCTGCCGTCCAAGCAGAAAGCGCGATGCATTGGCGACATCGCGCGCGTAATCCTCTTCGCTGATCGCGTTGACGCACGGCGCGGTGCACCGCTGGATCTGATGCAACAGGCAAGGCCGCGTACGATTGTTGAACACCGAGTCTTCGCACGTACGCAACTGGAACACGCGTTGCAGGATCTGGATGCTTTCGCGCACCGCCCACGCGCTCGGGAACGGTCCGAAATACTGGTTCTTTTTGTCGACGGCGCCGCGGTAGTACGCCATGCGCGGAAATTTGTGGCCCGTCAGCTTCAGAAACGGATACGACTTGTCGTCGCGAAACAGGATGTTGTAACGCGGCGCGAGCGCCTTGATCAGATTGTTTTCAAGCAGCAGCGCTTCGGCTTCCGAACGCGTAACCGTTGTCTCGATGCGCGCGATGCGCGTCACCATCATCGCGATACGCGGCGATAGCAGCGTCTTCGTGAAGTAGCTCGACACACGCTTCTTGAGGTCGCGCGCCTTGCCGACATACAGCACCGCGCCGTGCGCATCGTAGTAGCGGTAGACGCCCGGCAGATGCGGCAGTTGGGTCAGTATTTTTTTGGGCTCGAAAGCTTCGGAATCGGTCATGCAGAATCAGGCTGGGCGCCGCGCGGGACACGCGGAATCGGGGGCAAGTGCTTTAGAATCGCCAGTTTAGAACATTCCGCGCGCGTCCGAACAACGCCCGCCGGCCGCCATGTCCTCTCCGCCTGTTTCCAGTGAACGTCCGGCTGCCGGTATCGCATGCGATATTTTCTGCGCGGTGATCGATAACTTCGGCGACATTGGCGTCTGCTGGCGCCTCGCGCGCCAGCTCGCTGACGAGCATGGCTGGCAGGTGCGCGTATTCGTCGACGATCTGCACGCGTTCCACACGCTGTGTCCCACGCTTGCGCTCGACCGGGCGCGTCAGTCCATCGCCGGCATCGTGATCGAGCACTGGCACGAACCGTCGCACGCGGGCGATACGCTCGAAGTCGCGGATGTCGTCATCGAAGCGTTTGGCTGCGAACTGCCGCCTGTGTACGTCGCGGCGATGGCGCAGCGCGAGCGCACGCCGGTCTGGCTGAACCTCGAATATCTGAGCGCGGAAGACTGGGTCGCCGATTTTCATCTGCGGCCGTCGCCGCATCCGCGTTACGCGCTCAAAAAGACGTTCTTTTTCCCGGGACTCGGACCGGGAACCGGCGGCGTACTAAAAGAACGCGGACTGGACGCGGCCCGCGCCGCCTTCGAAGCATCAGACGAAAAGCGCGCCGCATGGTGGCGTCAGGCGACAGGCGCGCCGCCTCCCGGCGAAAACGCGACGGTCATCTCTCTGTTCGCCTACGAAAACCCGGCCGCCGACAGCCTCCTCGAACAATGGCGCGATAACGCAGGGGAAATCGTCCTGCTCGCGCCAGAAGGGCGTATTTCGGGCGCAGTCGCACGCTTTTTTGGCCTCCCGTCGTTCATGGCGGGCACGCACGCAGCGCGCGGCAACCTTACCGCTCACTCGCTCCCCTTCACCGACCAGCGCGGCTACGACGCGCTGCTCTGGGCCTGCGACGTCAACTTCGTGCGCGGTGAAGATTCGTTCGTGCGCGCGCAATGGGCCGCGAAACCGTTCGTCTGGCACATTTATCCGCAGGCTGACGACGCCCATCTGCCGAAACTCGACGCCGCCCTCGCCCACTACGCGGGCCCGCTGCCGGAAGCTCCCCGCGACGCGCTCGCCCGCTTCTGGCACGCCTGGAACGGCGCCGGTAGACCGGACTGGGCCGATTTCCAGCGTCACCGGGCCGCCTTCGACGCCCGCGCCGTCGATTGGGCGCATGAACTCGCGGACGTCGGCGACCTCGCCGGAAATCTGGCCGGATTCGCAAAAAGTCAGTTAAAATAAGCGGTTATCCAACGGCCTACGAGTCAGGCACGACTCGAAGCACGACTCAAGCGCGGCCCGATCATGGCGATGCTTCCAGCTTGAAAGGGCATTTTCCGGATCGGCGCCATTCGTACGCGCCTGAATGGGTAAGCGCAGGGTTAGAGCGCAGGCACCGAGCGCGCTTGCGTCGTGTGCCGTTGAGCACAAAAGTTGAAGCTACTTATTTCGTACAGGACAGTTTTATGAAGATCGCACAGGAACTCCGCACCGGTAACGTCGTGATGATCGGCGCAGACGCGATGGTCGTGCAGAAGGCCGAATACAACAAATCGGGCCGTAACTCCGCCGTCGTGAAGATGAAGTTCAAGAACCTGCTGACGGGCGCAGGCATGGAATCGGTCTACAAGGCCGACGACAAGTTCGACGTCGTCCTGCTCGAGCGCAAGGAAGTGACGTACTCGTACTTCGCCGACCCGATGTACGTGTTCATGGACGCCGACTACAACCAGTTCGAAGTCGAAGCCGAAATGATGGGCGACGCGCTGAATTACCTCGAAGACGGCATGGCTTGCGAAGTCGTGTTCTACAACGAGAAGGCCATCTCGGTCGAACTGCCGACCACGCTGGTCCGCGAAATCCTCTACACGGAACCGGCTGTCAAGGGCGACACGTCGTCCGGCAAGGTTCTGAAGACGGCAAAGCTCAACACCGGCTTTGAACTGCAGGTGCCGCTTTTCTGCAGTATCGGCGACAAGATCGAAATCGATACGCGTACGCACGAGTACCGCAGCCGCGCTTAATCTGGCGCCGGACCTGCCCGCCGCTTTTTCCTGAAGCGGCGATCGAAAAGCGCCCCACGGGGCGCTTTTTCTTTTTTGCACGACCGTGTATGGTTTAAGCAAACTTTACCGGCTCGATGCGAAAATTTTCCGGTGTCCATGCAACCGATACCTGCCTGCCGCAGCCAGATCGTTGATAAATCTTGATGTTTTTCTTTGGCACGCTCTCTGCTAAGAGGAAGTAAGGCCTTGAGGCTTTCCTTTTCCAGATGGAGGCCAGGCATGTCATCACACCTGTCGACACGCGCCCCGAGCGACCGCGTATCGGCAAGGCTTTCCGATCAATTGAAAAAGTGCGTCCGCCATGCCACACGCCCTGATTGTCGAAGACGATCCCAATAGCCTCTCCGGCCTGTCCGCGATTCTGGCCGCCGACGGTTTTTCCGTCGACACCGCGACTACGCTCGCCGAAGCCCGGGCCGCGCTCGCGCGTTTTATCCCCGATGTCGTCCTTGTCGACCTGAATCTGCCGGACGGCAGCGGGCTCGATCTGCTCCAGCATCTGCCCGCGCAGCCGCCAGGTGGCGCGTTGCCCGTCATCGTGATGACCGGGAACGCGACCGTCGAAAGCGCGATCGAAGGTTTGCGGCACGGCATCTGGGACTACCTGCTGAAGCCGGTCAATATTCCGCGTCTGCGCAGCCTGCTGGCGCGCATTCCGCGCCCTTATGAACTGACCGAAGAAGTGCAGACGCTGCGCGCGACGCTGCGCCTTTTAGGGCGATTTGGCCCGATGATCGGCCGCAGCAGCGTGATCCAGCATGTCTACGACACGATCGAGCACACCGCGCCAACCGAGGCCGCTGTGTTGATCTCCGGCGAATCCGGCACGGGCAAGGAAGTGGCCGCTCGCACGCTGCATGAGATGAGCCGGCGTCGCAAAGGCCCGTTCGTCGTGTTCGACTGCCGGACTGCGGCCGCGACGGCGGGCGATCGTCCGCTCGACAGCCTGCTGTTCGGCCACGAACGCGGTGCGTTCAGCGGCGCGGATCAGCGCGAGCCGGGCCTCTTCGAACAGGCAAGCGGCGGCACGCTTTTCATCGATGAAATCGCCGAACTGCCTCAGTCGCAGCAGGAAGCGCTGCTGCGCGCGCTCGATTCGCAGACGTTCATGCGCGTGGGCGGCACCAACGAACTGGTGACGGATTTCCGCCTGATTGCGTCGACGCGCAAGGTGCCGCGCGCGGCCGTCGCGGATGGCTCGCTGAACCAGGATCTGTGGCTGCGTCTGGACGCGGCGGCGCTGAGCTTGCCGCCGTTGCGCGAACGGGGCGACGATGCGGCGCTCTTCGCCGAGGCGCTCGTCGACGAACTCAATCGGGAAGCGCACGCTCGCGGCCTGACGGGAACGATGAAGCTGATCGCGCCGAACTTCATCCGCGAATGCCTCGCGTACGACTGGCCAGGCAACGTCCGCGAATTGCAGGATCGTGTGAAGCGCGCGTATGTTGCGTCGGGTGATGTATTGGAGTCGCTGCATGCCGACGAGACCGGCGCGCCGGGTACCCGCGAGCTGAACGGCAGCCGCGTGCAGGTGACCGTCGGGACACCGCTCGCCGACGTCGAGGAAATGCTGATTCGCGCGACGCTCGATGCCGTCGGCGGCACGCGGCACCGCGCGGCGTCACTGCTCGGTATCAGCCCGAAGACGCTGTACAACAAGCTGCAGCGCATGCGGCTCACCTGAAACCCGAGCCGGAGCGCATTCGTCGCGCCCTCAACAAAATAAAGCCGCATTGAACTCACAATGCGGCTTTATTTTTGAACACCTGTGTTCGGCTATCGGCTCAGGGAAACGTGTTGCGCAACAACGTCTTTGCCTGCTGATATGCCGGGTCGGCCATCAGCCTGCTCCACTTGAGCGCCTTGCCGCCTGCGCGCATGGCCTTCAGCCGCTGACGCGATTCCTTCGACGGCGTGAAACGCAGCGCATCGAGCACCTTCTCTGCTTCCTCGGGCTGGTTGCAGATCAGCACCATGTCGCAGCCCGCCTGTAGCGCGGCCGTGGCCGCTTCGGTCAATGTACCGCCCTGACGCGCGGCTTCCATCGACAGATCGTCGCTGAAAATCGCGCCCTGAAAACGCAGCCGGCCGCGCAGGATGTCCTGCAGCCACACACGCGAAAAGCCCGCCGGTTTGGCGTCGACCTTCGTATAGATCACGTGCGCCGGAAGCACCGACGCCAGCGACATCCCGAGCCAGTCATACGGCGCGACATCATCGGCGAGGATCGTTTCGAGCGGACGGTCGTCGGTCGGCATCGCGACGTGCGAGTCCGCTTCCGCGTAGCCGTGCCCCGGAAAATGCTTGCCGCAGTTGGCCATGCCGGCCAGCGCAAGACCGTGATTCAGACTCTTCGCCAGCAACGTGACGACGCGCGGATCGCTGTGAAACGCCCGGTCGCCGATCACCTGCGACTGGCCGTAGTTCAGGTCGAGCACCGGCGTGAAGCTCATGTCGATGCCGCACGCCCGCAACTCCGAAGCGAGGATGTAGCCGACCGCCGTCGTCACCTTCGTCGCGTACAGCACGTCCTTGTCCCACAGCGCGCCGAGCTTGCCCATCGCAGGCAGCACGGTAAAGCCGTCCGTGCGAAAGCGCTGCACGCGGCCACCTTCGTGATCGACAGCGATCAGCAGATCGTCGCGCACCGCGCGGATCGCGTCGGTGAGCGCGACCAGTTGTGCGCGGCTCTCGAAGTGCCGCGCGAACAGGATCACGCCGCCGGTCATCGGGTGACTGAGGCGGCGCACATCGTCAGCGGTCAGCATTTTGCCGACCACATCGAGCATCACGGGTCCAGGAGCGTATTTCATCTGATTTGTGGCAACAGGAAGGAAGCGCAGCGTGACGCCGCGTCGGAATAATTCAGGTGACGCTCAGGAAGCGACAGGATCGGCGACTTCAGCGATCACGAACGAGACGGCATAGTCGCGCTCGTCGCTGATCGTTACGCGCGCCGTGATGCCACGCGCGTCGAGCCATTCGGCCAGCTCGCCCGATGCGACCACCATCGGCTTGCCGCTCGCTTCGTTGAGCGTCTGCAGCGCGCGCCAGGTCATCGGCCAGCGCATGCCGAGACCAATCGCCTTCGAAAAGGCCTCTTTCGCCGAGAAGCGCGTCGCGAGAAACGCGAGACCGCGTGCCGCCGAACGCGCGTGACGAGCGTGATAGACGCGCAGTTCGTCCGCGCCGAGCACCTTCTCGGCGAAGCGGCCTTTGGTGCGCTCCATCACCGCCGCGACGCGGCTGACCTGAACGATATCGGTGCCGATGCCATAGATCGCCATGACGTGATTGCCGTGCCTTTTCGTAACGAAAGCGTGACGAGAGCGTGACGCGCGTCAGGCGCGCGCGGCGAGACGCGCGGCAACCATGATCGCCTTCATCTCGCGTACCGCGTTGTCCCAGCCGGCGAAGATCGCCTGTGCGACGATCGCGTGACCGATGTTCAGTTCGACGATGCCGTCGATGGCGGCGATCTGCTGGACGTTCGTGTAATGCAGGCCGTGGCCCGCATTGACCTTGATGCCGAGCGACCGGCCGAATTCCACGCCGCGGACCACGCGCTCGTATTCGCGCTGCTGTTCGCCGGCGTCGTGCGCTTCGGCGTAGCGTCCCGTATGCAGTTCGATGACAGGCGCGCCGGCTTCATGCGCGGCGCGAATCTGCGTTTCGTCCGGATCGATGAAGAGCGATACGCGCGAGCCCACGTCGGCCAGCTGGCGGCACGCCGCGCGCACTGCGTCGAACTGGCCGGCGACGTCGAGACCGCCTTCGGTGGTCAGTTCTGCGCGCTTTTCGGGCACGAGGCAGACGTCGTGTGGTTTCACTTCGCACGCGATGTCGAGCATCTCCTGCGTGACCGCGCACTCCAGATTCATGCGCGTTTTCAGGAGCGGTCGCAACGTGCGCACGTCGGCGTCGACGATATGCCGGCGGTCCTCACGCAGATGCAGCGTGATTGCGTCAGCGCCCGCTTCTTCGGCGGCCAGCGCCGCGCGGATCGGATCGGGATAGGACGTGCCACGCGCGTTGCGCAGCGTGGCGACGTGATCGATATTCACACCCAGGTCGATCACGCCCGGCGACGTTAGAAAGAAGCTCATAGGTTCTGCAGGTCGATCAGGATCTGGCGCGTCGCGAGCGGCGTGCCGGCAAGGTAAGTGTTTAGCAGAAAACGCATCAGCGTCCTGCTCTGCGAAATCGTTTGAGGACGATGGTAATCGTCCTGCTCCATGTCGAGCAACGTCTGTCCTGCGATCACCGGCCATTGCGCGGGAAGATCATCGGACGCTTCACGCACGCCGCGCTCCGGATCGAACACATAACGCCCCTCGGCCACGACCGCGCGGCGCGTCACGGTGCGATCGAGCGCCATCGCGTAACCGGTTTCGCGCAGCAGCACGCGTTCGAACGAACGCAGCACCTGCACGGGCGGCTCGTCGTGCGCGAGACGCGTCAGCGTGACGACATAGTGATGGAACAGTTGCGGATGCGGATCTTCGCGGGCGCAGAATTTGACGAGCAGCTCGTTCACGTAGAAGCCGCACAGCAACGCGTCGCCAGCGAGCGGCAGCATGCCACCGACCCACTCCGCGCCCGTCAGCGTGCGCATCTCCGATTTGCCAGACCACGACAGCGCGAGCGGCTGGAACGTCTGCAACACGCCGCGCAGCGCCGAATGCGGACGTTTCGCGCCTTTCGCGACGAGCGCGAGCCGGCCGTGATCGCGCGACAGCACGTCGATGATCAGACTCGTTTCGCGATACGGATAGCTATGGAGAACAAACGCGGGCTGTTCGGCGACCCGATAGTCGGACGCGGCCGCGCGCGAAGGACGGCGCGCGGGCGCTTTGCGCGCCTCGCCTTCGCCACCGCTCTTTGCAGATGAAGATCTTTTTGCCCGGGACGGTGCCGGCGCAGCCGGTTCGCCGTCGCCGGCGTCGTCGTCGGGGTCGGCGCCGGGTTGCAACGTCACCCAGGCGTCATTCGTACCCATAGGCGCGAAGTCCGGCTTCGTTGTCGGCCCAGCCGCTCTTCACCTTGATGAAGGTTTCGAGGTACACCGGGCCGTCAAACAGCTTCTCCATATCGAGACGCGCTTCGGTGCTGATCTGCTTCAGCTTCGCGCCCTTCTGGCCGATGATCATCGCCTTGTGCGTGTCGCGCTCGACCATGATCGTCGCGAAGACGCGGCGCAGGCGCCCTTCCGTCTCGAACTTGTCGATCAGCACAGTGCTCGTGTACGGCAGTTCGTCGCCCGTCCAGCGGAACACTTTTTCGCGCAGGATTTCTGCGGCGAGAAAACGCTCACTGCGGTCGGTCAGATCGTCTTCGCCGTAGATCGGCGAGCCTTCCGGCAGGAACGGCTTGACCGTCACCATCAGGCGTTTGATGTCGTCAGGGTTCTTGGCCGACAGCGGCACGATTTCGTTGAACTGACGCAGCGCGCTGACCTGTTGCATGAACGGAAACAGGCTGTCCTTGTCGGAAACGCGATCGAGCTTGTTCGCGATCAGGAGCGTGGGCACTGACGGCGGAATCAGGTCGAGCACCTTCTGGTCGTCCGGGCCGAAACGGCCGGCTTCGATCACGAACAGGATGGCGTCGACGGATGTCAGCGTCGACGTCACCGCGCGATTCAGCGAGCGGTTCAGCGCGCCGCTGTGCTTCGTCTGGAAGCCGGGCGTGTCGACGAAGATGTACTGCGCGTCTTCGAGCGTGTGGATGCCGGTGATGCGATGGCGCGTCGTCTGCGCCTTGCGCGACGTAATGCTGACTTTCTGGCCGACGAGCGCGTTCATCAGCGTCGATTTGCCGACATTGGGACGGCCGACGATCGCGACCATGCCGCAGCGAAAACCAGTGGGAGTGGGAGCGTTCATATTCAGGCTACGGCTGGTTCGGGTGGACGCGCTGCAGGATGCGACCCATGCAGCGCGTTTTTTGCATCAATGGCCGGCGTCGGCGGCGCGCGTTTGCACCGCGCCTGCAACGCCAGGTTCGAGTTCGGCTTCGTCCGATGCGGGTACGCCAGGTACTGATTCGCGGTTGCGAAGCGTGGGCTTGTCGGTGACGGTGCGGCTCGTGTCCGGCTTGTCGGACGGCTTTTCGCTGGACTTTTCGCTGGGCTTGTCATTCAGCCTGTCGGCGGACTTTTCCGTGGCTTTGTCGGCGCGGTCGGTTTTGTCCTGCGACTGAGCGTGTTCGCTGTATTCGACATGAGCGGCACGGATCACCGCGAGTGGCAGCGGCGTCGGCGCGCTGGCCGGCGATTCCCCGGCAGCAGCTGCGCTATCGGAGTCGCCCGTCGCCACGGTCAGTGGCGGCTTCGCTTCACCGCGCCCGACGCGTTCAGACGACTTGCGATGGTCCGGCGCGCGCAGGTCCAACGCCGTCTGCACGCCCGCGACACCGGGAACGATCTCCGGCTCCGCATGCTTCGCGGCCCGCGCGCCTTTCGAGCGCTTCGGTTTCGCAACCAGTGCGGGCGCAGCCGCCATGACTTCTTCGAGCGCCTTCTTGGCCGCCGCCTGCTCAGCCGCGCGACGGCTGGCGCCCGAGCCGGACACCTTCACGTCCAGCTTGGGCACCGTGCATTCGACTTCGAATTGCTGGTTGTGCGCCGCACCATGCGTTGCGACGACCGTATAGGTCGGCAAAGCGATCTTGTGACCCTGCAGGTATTCCTGCAGCAGCGTTTTCGAGTCTTTGCCGAGGGTACGCGGATCGATGTGATCGAGAATCGGCACGTACAGCCGCTTGATGACCGTCTGGGCGGCGTCGAAGCCGCCATCGAGGAACACCGCGCCCAGCACGGCTTCCAGCGTATCCGCGAGGATCGACGGACGACGGAAGCCGCCGCTACGCAGTTCGCCTTCGCCGAGGCGCAGGCCTTCGGAGATATTCAGGGCCTGAGCGATCTCGTAAAGCGACTGCTGCTTGACCAGATTGGCCCGGACGCGTGACAGATCGCCTTCGTCCAGCTTGCTGAAACGTTGGAACAATAGCGCGGCCACCGCGCAATTCAGAACGGAGTCGCCAAGAAACTCGAGCCGTTCATTATGCGTAGCACTGTGACTGCGATGAGTTAAAGCCTGACGCAACAATTCCGCATTGCGAAATTCGTAGCGCAAACGGCTTTCCAACGGAGATAGGGGCATGTGCAGAGTATAACGCGGGCGCCTGCCCGGGCGAAAACGCGGGGCGGCCGACGAAAAAGCGTGGTGAAGCGACGTTACCGCACGTTCTTAAAGTAGCGTGCTAACACGCCGCGCGTTGTGCGCGGCGTGTTATGCGGCTCCGTTGCTACGCGATCAGTTAAAGGAACCGATGCGCTTGAGGCTGCTGAAGTTCATCCAGATGAAGAACGCGCGACCGACGATATTCTTGTCCGGCGCGAAGCCCCAGTAGCGACTGTCCGCGCTGTTATCGCGGTTGTCACCCATCATGAAATAGTTGCCTGCTGGCACCTTGCAGATCACGCCTTGCGCGTTGTACGTGCAGTTGTCGCGATACGGATAATCTTCTGCGCCAATGATAAACGGCGGCACTGCCGGGTTGTTCAGAATCGCGTTCTTGCGCCCGTTCAGATTTTCGTCGAACTGTTTCGCGTAGCCGATACGCTCTTCGTCGAAGTAATCCGGCAGCGCCGTTTCCGGCACGGGTTTGCCGTTGATCGTCAGCTTCTTGTCCTGATACGCGACGACGTCGCCCGGCACGCCGATCACGCGCTTGATGTAGTCGACCGATTCGTCTTTCGGATAACGGAACACGACGACGTCGCCACGCTCGAGCGGACGGCCCTGCGTGATCTTGGTGTTCGTAATTGGCAGACGGATGCCGTAGTCGTACTTGTTCACGAGAATGAAGTCGCCGACCAGCAGCGTAGGCACCATCGAACCCGACGGAATCTTGAACGGCTCGACGACGAACGAACGTACGACAAACACGACGAGGATCACCGGGAAAAAGCTCGCCGAATATTCGAGCCACCAGGGCTGGCGCAGCTTGTCGTCACGCAGACGGGCGCGCGTCTGCGCCGCGTTTTCGTCGGCGAAACGCTCGCCGACCCGCGCCTGCTGGCGGTCGAACTCGGCGACCGCGGCCTCTGCGGCGCGGCGTCGTTGCGGGATGAAAACCAGTTTGTCTGCGACCCAGGCGATGCCCGTTACGATGACGAGCACAAAAAGAATCAGCGCAAAATTCATGGGGTTCCGTTTCTTCTCTCTTATTTGTCTTCGACACGCAGGATTGCGAGGAAAGCCTCTTGCGGGATTTCCACCGACCCGACCTGCTTCATCCGCTTCTTGCCGGCCTTCTGCTTTTCGAGCAGTTTCTTTTTACGCGTGATGTCGCCGCCGTAGCACTTTGCCAGCACGTTCTTGCGCAGCGCCTTGATGTTCTCACGCGCGATGATATTCGCGCCAATCGTTGCCTGAATGGCCACGTCATACATCTGGCGCGGGATCAGTTCGCGCATCTTCGCCGCGACTTCGCGGCCGCGGTACTGGCTCTGCGAACGGTGGACGATCACGGACAGCGCATCGACCTTGTCGCCGTTGATCAGCATGTCGACCTTCACGACGTCGGCCGCGCGATATTCCTTGAACTCGTAATCCATCGACGCGTAACCGCGCGACGTAGACTTCAACCGGTCGAAGAAGTCGAGCACGATTTCGCCCATCGGGATTTCGTACGTCAGCTGAACCTGGCGGCCGTGATACTGCATGTTGATCTGGTTGCCACGCTTCTGCGTACAGAGCGTGATGACCGAGCCAACGTATTCCTGCGGCATGTACAGGTTCACCGTGACGATCGGCTCGCGCACTTCCTCGATCTTCGACGGGTCCGGCATCTTCGCCGGATTCTCGACCATGATGGTCGTGCCGTCGCGCTGCAGGACTTCATACACGACCGTCGGCGCGGTGGTGATGAGGTCCATGTCGAACTCGCGTTCGAGCCGCTCCTGGACGATCTCCATGTGCAACAGGCCGAGGAAGCCGCAGCGGAAACCGAAGCCGAGCGCCTGTGACACTTCCGGCTCGTATTGCAGCGACGCGTCGTTCAGCTTCAGCTTTTCGAGCGATTCGCGCAGCGCGTCGTACTGGTTGGCTTCGACCGGATAAAGGCCGGCAAACACCTGCGGCTTCACTTCCTTGAAGCCCGGCAGCGGTTCAGCTGCGGGACGGTTCACGAGCGTGACGGTATCGCCCACCTTCGCGGCCGGCAGTTCCTTGATGCCCGCGATGATGAAACCCACCTGCCCTGCCGACAGCACCTCGAGATTCTTCGACTTCGGCGTGAAGACGCCGATGTGCTCGACCGGATACTGCGCGCCGGTCGCCATCATGCGAATGCGGTCCTTCGGACGCAGCGTGCCGTTGACGATACGCACCAGCATCACGACGCCGACGTAGTTGTCGAACCAGGAATCGATGATCAGCGCCTGCAGCGGCGCTTCCGTATTGCCCTTCGGCGGCGGCACTTTCGCGATCAGCGCTTCGAGCACGTCCTCAACGCCGAGGCCCGTCTTCGCGCTGCAATGCGTGGCGTCGGAAGCGTCGATGCCGATCACGTCTTCGATTTCTTCGATCGCGCCTTCCGGGTTCGCTGCGGGCAGGTCAATCTTGTTCAGCACTGGCACGACTTCGACGCCTAGCTCGATAGCCGTGTAGCAGTTCGCGACCGTCTGCGCCTCGACGCCCTGGCTGGCATCGACGACGAGCAGCGCGCCTTCACACGCCGACAGCGAGCGACTGACTTCGTACGAGAAGTCGACGTGCCCCGGCGTGTCGATCATGTTGAGGTTGTACACCTTGCCATCGCGCGCGCGGTAGGAGAGCGCCGCCGTCTGCGCCTTGATGGTGATGCCGCGCTCACGCTCGAGATCCATCGAGTCGAGCACCTGCGATTCCATTTCGCGGTCGGACAGACCGCCACACAGCTGGATGATGCGATCGGCGAGCGTCGACTTGCCATGGTCGATGTGCGCAATGATCGAGAAGTTACGAATATGATCCATTCAGTACCGATCAAGCGAAAAAGGCGCGCTCGGACGATTGCGGAGCACGCCTTGTAAGTAGGTGAAAAACCGGACTATTTTAGCCGAAAAGGCCCTCGCCCGGCGGTTTTTGCGGGACGGGCTGCCAGTCGGCCAAGGCTCGTGCGGACTGTTGCGCCCCTTTCACCGCACCGCGCGGGCAAGAGCGGCGCGCGCGATGAGCGCGGCACGGACACGTTTTGCGTCGAGGTGATAGTGGCACAGTTCGATGCCATCGCAGAGCAAAACCGGCACGCGTTCGTTGTAACGCGCTTCCAGCGCTGCGTCGGCATCGATATCGATTACATCGAGCTGCACGCCGAACTCGGCCAGCAAAGGCTCGAGCGCAGCATGCATGTCGTCGCACAGATGACACCACGTGCGCCCGTAGAGTGTCAGCCGTGCCGCCATCGTCACTTCGGCGCCGGTGCCGAACGCGGACGGATCGGCACGAACTGCGTGTTGTCGCCGCGACGCACGAGCAGCGCCGTCATCTTCTGCGGGTCGAGATGCGACGTGACGTCTTCGAATTCCTTTGCGTTCGAGACATCCGTGTCGCCCACGCGCAGGATGATGTCGCCCTTCTGCAGTCCGACGCGCGCGGCAGGCCCTTCTACCGCGTCGATCTGCACTCCGCCGCGCAGCTTCAGCGCTTTCAGCTGGTCAGACGGGATATCGCTGACCGCGAGGCCAAGCGCGTTGGTCGCGCGCTGCTTCGGCGGCGGCGTTTTCTTCGTGTCGGCCTTCGCCGTCTTATCCTGCTGCATCTCGGCGATCGTGACCGGCAGATCACGCGTCTGGCCCTTGCGCCACACGGTGATCGTCGCCTTCGTGCCCGGCTTGGTATCACCGACCATACGCGGAAGGTCCGTCGCGGTATCGACCGGATGGCCGTTGAACTTCAGGATGATGTCGCCTGGCTGCACGCCCGCCTTCTCGGCCGGACCGCCCGGCTCGACGCTGCTGACGAGCGCGCCCTGCGCCTTCGGCAAACCGAGCGAGTCGGCTACGTCCTTCGTCACCTCGCCGATCGCGACGGCAATGCGGCCACGCGTAACCTTGCCAGTTGTTTTCAGCTGATCGGCCACGCGCATCGCTTCGTCGATCGGAATCGCGAACGAAATGCCCATGAAACCGCCTGTGCGGCTGTAGATCTGGGAGTTGATGCCGATCACTTCGCCCTGCATATTGATCAGCGGACCGCCCGAGTTGCCCGGATTCACGGCAACATCGGTCTGGATGAACGGCAGATAATCACCCGTGTCGCGCCCCTTGGCGCTGACGATGCCCGCCGTAACCGTGTTTTCGAGCCCGAACGGCGAACCGATCGCGACGACCCATTCACCGACGCGGACCTTGTTCGAATCGCCGACCGTGACGGCTGGCAGGTTCGCGGCGCTGATCTTCACGACCGCAACGTCAGTGCGATCGTCGACACCGACGAGCTTTGCCTTGAACTCGCGCTTATCGGTGAGCGTGACGTAGATGGTGTCGGCATCATCAATGACGTGTGCGTTCGTCATCACGTAGCCATCAGCCGACAGGATGAAGCCCGAGCCGACGCCACTGTTCTGCTCGGTGTCGCCGCCGCTGTCGGGCGCGTCCTGCTGGCCCTGACTGCCGCCACCACCGCCACCACCACCGCCACCACCGCGGGGCGGCGTACCGGGCGATTGCGGCGTCTGCGGCATCGGAATTCCAAAAAACCGGCGGAAGAACTCGGACATGTCGCCGTCGTCCATGCCCGGTGGCAGGCCCCGCGTCGAACTCGACACACGCGCTGTCGTGCGAATGTTCACGACGGAGGGCCCGACCTTATCGACCAGATCGGTGAAGTCGGGAAGACTGGCTGCAGGCGCCGCCAGCGCAGTGTGCGGCACGAGTGGCAGGCATACCGCCACCACCGCGGCTGCAAGAAAATTGCGCACCGAGAAGTTCGTCATAGGGTCTTGAGCCGGAGGATTACTTTGTAGCCTTGTATTCTATGGCAGACGCAAATTGCTGCAACGTGGCCTGGGGCACTTCCCCGAGCAAGGTAATCCAGAAATCGCCGTGGCGCTTGACGAGGACATGCGTAGCGCCACTACTCCCCGATCCTTCCTTGCGCGTGTTCTTTTCAACAGGCTCAACGAAGATCGAGATGGCCGCGAGTCCGTCCGAGAATACTGCCTGATCGACCGGAATGGTCGGATCGCCTGGATCGCGGGCTGCCATCGGGCGACGCAGTTCACGGATCTTGTGGAAGCCCGGAACGGTCGGTGACATCTGCCAGCCCTGCGCTTCCATATCGACAGACTCGATCGGCGGACGCACCACTGTCCATCCAGCCGTGTTGTGAATGCCGCTGACGATCGCCGTTTTGTCGACCGGAACACCGATGCGGATTTGCGAAAACGACAGCTGTTCGAGCACCTGGCCGCTCGGGTCGAGCGTCTGCGCGCGCAGCAGAAGCCCCGTTTTGGTATCGGCCCATAGCTTGTAAGCGTAGCGATACGCGTCTTTCGGATCGAGTTCGATCACCTGGCTATCGATACCCGCGACGCGATCGGTCCCGAGCAGTTTCGGCTCATAGACCGCGAGCACCTGGTCACCGGGCGCGGACAGCAATGCAGGGAACGAATCCTTGTTCTGACGCTTCTCGACGACGCACAAATGTCGTTCCGGCACGAACGTATACAGGTCGTCGTTATGGCGCAGCATCCTGCGCGGCTTGCCGTCCAGGCTTTCCAGCTGCTCGTATTCACCGTCGTTGCGGGTCGCGTAATGCGAGATCCGCGACGACTGCACGAACGAGCCGCGCTGGTAGACGAACGCGCCCTCGTAGTTCTGCTGCTGGGCGGCCTGATGGATGCGATTGAGCCAGTCTGCCGCTGTGCGGCGGACGGCGGCGGGATCCTCGGATTGCGCGAACGCGCGGGATATCGCGGAAAGCAGTACGGCTGCACAGAACAGAAATGCCGGCAGCCGCCCCCAGTTTGTCGTTTTATTCAACCACGGAGTCTGCATCAACTATTGGTCCTGCGAGGTCACGGCAGCGGCGGCACGGATCAGCGGCATCGAACCCGGGACGACCGGTTGCTGCGCGAACTGCTGATGCGCTTCCAGATACTGGTCGAGATTGGCGTCGCGGATGATGTTCGCCTCCTGCATGACAGGCCGCGCGGTAGCAGCCGGCACAGACGCCATCGCCACACGCTGCATCGAATCCGACGATACGGCTGCCATCTGCGCGCCACCAGGCGCACTGCCGACGCCCTGCAGTTGCGGCACGACGACCCACGTCAACGTTGCCGCGGCGGCCGCGACGGCAAATGCCGGCACAACCCGCCGGCGCAGCGCCAGCAAACGCCGCGCGACCGGAATCGCGGCAGGCGCGAGCACGTGCACCTCCGACTCGAAACGCGCGGCAAAGCCAGCCATAAATGCTTTGCTGGCCACCGGACTCACGGCCAGATCGTCGGAACGCAGGGCGTCCCCGATCAGGTGGTAGTCCGACCACGTTGCGCGATCGTCGCGATTCAGATCAGCAATAAACTTGTTCAGATGCTCTTCGCCGGACAGCTCACCGTCGACAAAAGCGGACAGACGCTCGCCTCGCGAGCTTGCTTGCGATTGCATCGAGACCGACCCCATGATGCTCCCCATCTTACAGACATCCCGTAGTGACACCACCTAACCCAGATACTGCATCCATGCCCGTCAGGCCGGCTGGCCAATTACCAGCGCTTGCCTTCAGGTGTGTCAAGCAACGGACGCAATTTTGCCGCAATGGCTTCGCGAGCGCGAAAAATCCGTGATCTGACGGTGCCGATCGGGCACCCCATCATCTCAGCGATCTCTTCGTAGCTCAAACCTTCAATTTCACGAAGAGTAATGGCGGTGCGCAACTCTTCCGGTAAAACCGCCATTGCAGCATTGACCGTCTCAGCGATCTGCTTGCTCATCAACATCGACTCAGGCGTGTTGATATCCCTTAGTTGGTCAGCATCCGAGAAAGTTTCAGCTTCTTCAGCATCGGCTTCGGTCGAAGTTGGCGCGCGCCGGCCTTGGGTCGCAAGGTAGTTCTTTGCGGTATTCACCGCAATCCGGTACAACCACGTATAAAAAGCGGATTCGCCCCGAAACTGGGGAAGCGCCCGGTAGGCCTTGATAAAGGCGTCCTGAGCCACGTCCTCGACCTCGGCGGGGTCCCGCACAAGGCGCGAGATCAGCCGGATGATCTTGCGGTGGTATTTGGTGACCAGTAGCTCGAACGCGGCCTTGTCGCCCTTCTGGACGCGCTCGACCAGCACCTGATCTATTTCTTTTTCGCTCACCTGATAAATCCGTTAACTATAGGGTGCATGGCGGGGCACCATTGTAGCGTCCCCATCATCGCGTCACGTTACGCTGGTAACAGTGGTTACAGTCTTTACAGTGATGTGGGAGAGCCACGCCGGCCGAGGACCGACAGTTCGCGAAAGATGTCGGCCGGCAACGCGTCGGCAGCAATAAACAGGGGGTTGAGGCGCCCGCTCTCACCGGCAAGCGCAAGAATGAGGAGCCGGTCACTCCACTGTGAACAGCCGGTTATGCGGGCCTGAACCGGCGCACCGCCTGCTTCTTTCCACAGCGACAGACCATTTGCCCCGATTTTCAGTTCTCGCGGCTGACGACGCTCCCAGGCGAGCGCGCTGATCGCCAGCAACGCGAACACGGCTAAAGCTGGCGGAAACGCCAGCCAGACGCCGAGACGCGGTGCGGCGCAGGCAACGACGGTCGCCGCGGCGATCAGGATGAAAGCCGCAGTCACCCAGCGCAGCGTCAGGGAGCACCGCAGCGCAATACGCGGCGGCGAGCCGTCTGGCGATGCCGATCCGGCGAAATGCGCCGGATCAGCCGTGCCGAGGTGAGACGTCAAGCGATCAGGCGCGCTTGAAGACCAGCGTACCGTTCGTGCCACCGAACCCGAACGAGTTCTTCAGCGCGACGTCGATCTTCATCTCCCGCGCAGTGTTCGCGCAGTAGTCGAGATCGCAGGCCGGGTCCTGGTTGAAGATGTTGATGGTCGGCGGCGAAATCTGATGATGCACGGCCAGCACCGTGAACACCGATTCGAGCCCGCCCGCGCCACCGAGCAGATGCCCGGTCATCGACTTGGTCGAATTGACGACCATGTTCTTCGCGTGATCGCCGAAAGCGCGCTTGATGCCGGTCGTCTCGGCCAGATCGCCGAGCGGCGTCGAGGTACCGTGCGCGTTCAGGTAGCTGACCTGATCTGCGTTGATGCCCGCGTTCTTCATCGCGGCCAGCATGCAGCGGCGTGCGCCGTCGCCATCTTCCAGCGGAGCGGTCATGTGGTACGCGTCGCCGCTCATGCCGTAACCGGACACTTCCGCGTAGATCTTCGCGCCACGTGCCTTCGCGTGCTCGTACTCTTCGAGCACCATCACGCCTGCGCCTTCGCCCAGCACGAAACCATCGCGATCCTTGTCCCACGGACGGCTTGCCGTGGCGGGATCGTCGTTGCGTTGCGACAGCGCGCGCGCCGCCGCAAAGCCGCCGATACCGAGCGGCGACACGGTCGATTCCGCGCCGCCGGCGATCATGACGTCGCAGTCGCCGTATTCGATCAGACGCGATGCCTCGCCGATGCAGTGCAGGCCGGTGGTACAGGCGGTGACGATTGCAAGGTTCGGGCCTTTAAGACCGAACTTGATCGACAGATGGCCGGAGATCATGTTGATGATCGACGCCGGCACGAAGAACGGCGAGATCCGGCGCGGGCCGCGATTCAGCAGTTCGGTCTGCGTGACTTCGATCATCGGCAGACCGCCGATGCCCGAGCCGACTACAACGCCGACACGTTCCGCGTTCTCTTCGGTGATTTCGAGGCCGCTGTCGTTCATCGCCTGGATGCCGGCGGCGATGCCGTAATGGATAAACGTATCCATGTGGCGCGCTTCCTTACCGGGGATGTAGTCCTCGATATTGAAGCCCTTGACCTCGCCGGCGAAGCGAGTCGAGAAGTTCGATGCGTCGAACTTCGTGATGTCGGCAATGCCGGACTTGCCGGCGACCAGATTGGCCCAGCCGTCGGCAACATTATTGCCAACAGGCGAAATCAGCCCCAGGCCTGTAACAACAACACGACGACGGCTCACGGTAACCTCGTTTTCATAGATGACAAAAGCAAAAGCCACAGCGGCCACAGGAACATGCCCTGTGAACCCTGTGGCTGTTAACCTGGCAAAATCCCGCCAAAAGTCCGAATGACCTTAGGCCTTGACGTTTGCGCGGGCGTAGTCGATCGCTTGCTGGACGGTCGTGATCTTCTCGGCTTCTTCATCCGGAATTTCCATACCGAATTCGTCTTCGAGGGCCATCACGAGTTCGACGGTGTCGAGCGAGTCAGCGCCGAGGTCGTTCACGAACGATGCTTCGGTCTTGATTTCTGCTTCCGCAACGCCCAGTTGTTCTGCGACGATCTTCTTGACGCGCTGTTCGATATTGTCCATTACCCCTCCAAGGGAAAGAAGTTCAAAAATGCAGGTGCGCGCATTTTATCAGGTTTGACACTCTAAAAAAGCGGCGCGCACGGTTGCTGATCAGCCATCCAAAGCACGTTTACCCGAAAGGTATGAGCCCTGGATGAAAAACGAAAACTTTTACGACATATACATGCCACCATTCACGTGCAGCGTCGTGCCCGTGATGTAGCCAGCATGCGGTGAAGCGAGAAATGCGACGGCGTGAGCGATGTCTTCCGGGCTACCCAGACGGCCAAGCGGAATCTGCGTCTTGAGGGCAGTCTGCTGCTCTTCCGGCAGGGTTTTCGTCATATCGGTATCGATAAAACCCGGCGCGACGCAATTCACCGTGATGTTGCGGCTACCGATTTCGCGCGCCAGCGCCCGGGTCATGCCGGCGACGCCAGCCTTCGCGGCAGCGTAATTCACCTGCCCCGGATTGCCCGCCGAGCCCACGACCGACGTAATGTTGATGATCCGGCCGCCACGCGCTTTCATCATCGGGCGCAGCACCGCGCGCGACAGACGGAAAACCGACTTGAGGTTGGTGTCGACCACCGCATCCCACTCGTCGTCCTTCATGCGCATCGCCAGCTGGTCCTGCGTGATGCCGGCGTTGTTCACGAGCACGTTGAGCGCGCCGAATTCCTTGACCGTGCCCTCAATCAGCGCTTCCGCTGCCGATGCGTCGTTCACGTCCAGCACAGCGCCTCGGCCATTCACGCCTTCAGCCTTGAACGCTTCGGTAATCGCGTTCGCGCCCGATTCGCTGGTGGCCGTGCCGATCACGGTCGCGCCCTGGCGCCCCAGTTCAAGCGCAATTGCACGGCCGATACCGCGCGAGGCGCCCGTCACAATCGCGATCTGCCTGTCGAGAGTCTTTTCCATCTTGGTGTCCGGATGGCCCGCGGGTTGCGGGCTGAAATCGTTGAATCTGAGTGACCTGGCGTGGCGTGTAGAGAGCGACTACGCCGTTGCGAGCTTGAGCGCTTCGTCGAGCGATGCCGGGTCGACAATCGAAGCGCCGATGAGGTTGCCGTCGATGCGCTTCGTCAGACCTGCCAGCACCTTGCTCGGGCCACATTCGATCACGTGCGTGACGCCCTGACCGGCCATCGCCTGCACGCATTCCACCCAGCGCACAGCGCCTGCGGCCTGACGCACGAGCGCATCCTTGATGCCGGCCGGTTCCATGACCACAGCAACGTCGACGTTGTTGATGACCGGAATCTTCGGCACCTGAACTTCGACGTTCGCCAGATACGCGCGCAACTGGTCGGAAGCAGGTTTCAGCAGCGACGAGTGGAACGGCGCCGACACCGGCAGCGGCAACGCACGTTTCGCGCCCTTCGCCTTCGCAACTTCACACGCCTTTTCAACGGCCGCCTTGTGACCGGCAATGACCACCTGCGAAGGCGCGTTGAAATTCACCGCCTCCACGACGCCTGCCGACGACGCTTCCGCGCACACTGCGCGCACCGTGTCGTCGTCGAGGCCGAGAATCGCGGCCATGCCGCCCTGTCCGACCGGCACTGCCGTTTGCATAGCCTGTGCGCGGAAACGTACGAGCGGCACGGCGTCGCGGAAAGACAGCGCGCCCGCGGCGACGAGCGCCGTGTATTCGCCGAGGCTATGGCCCGCGACGATCGCCGGCGCCGGGCCACCCGCCGCCTGCCACGCGCGGTAGATCGCGTACGCGGCGGTCAGCATGACCGGTTGGGTATTGGTAGTGAGATTCAGATCCTCGACCGGACCTTCGGCGATCAGCTTGCCGAGATCCTGACCGAGCGCGTCGGACGCTTCCTGGACCGTCTCGCGCACGATGGCGTGATCGGCGAACGCATTGAGCATCCCGACCGACTGCGAGCCCTGGCCAGGGAAAACGAACGCAAATTTCATATCGTCCTCAAAATTCGATGAGAGGTGGGCTGACGCGATCGGGACCGCGCTACCGGACGTTGCGCGCGGCAGCGATACGCCGCCGCAGACGCGAAACCGTCGCTCAGTAGCGGATAACCGATGCGCCCCACGTGAAGCCGCCGCCGACGCCTTCGATCAGCACGTTCTGGCCGCGCTTGATGCGCCCGTCGCGAACCGCGACGTCGAACGCGAGCGGAATCGATGCCGCCGATGTGTTGCCATGCTCACCGACGGTGACGACCATGCGCTCCTGCGGGAGGCCGAGCTTGCGGCACGTGCTCTGCATGATGCGGATGTTGGCCTGATGCGGAATCAGCCAGTCGATCTGGTCCGGCGTGAGGTTGGCTTTGGCCAGCGCTTCGACGGCGACCTTTTCCAGCACATTGACGGCAAGCTTGAACACCGCCTGGCCATCCATATACAGGAACGCGCTGCCCGCGACCACGCCACCATTCACGTTGCCCGGTGTGCACAGGATGTTCGAATGGCTACCGTCAGCGTGAAGCGCGCTTGCAAGCACGCCTGGCTCTTCGGACGCCTGCAGGATGACGGCGCCGGCGCCGTCGCCGAACAGCACGCAGGTGGTACGGTCATTGAAATCGAGAATGCGCGAGAACGTCTCCGCGCCGATCACCAGTGCCGTGCGATGCTGGCCGCTGCGAATGAAACTGTCGGCGGTGGCCACTGCGTAGGCGAAGCCGGAACACACGGCCTGCACGTCGAACGCCGCGCCGTTGTTCTTGATGCCGAGTTTGTTCTGCAACAGACACGCCGTGCTCGGAAACACGAAATCCGGCGTGGACGTGGCGACGATGATGAGATCGATGGACTGCGGGTCGACATCAGCGGCCTCGATCGCACGTTGCGAGGCGATCAGGGCGAGATCGCTGGTGGTGACGTTGGGTTCAGCGAAATGGCGGGCATGGATACCCGTGCGCGCGACGATCCACTCGTCGCTCGTCTCGACACCCTGCTTTGCGAGACGTTCAGCCAGATCCTGATTCGTGACACGGCCAGGCGGCAGATAGCTGCCGGTGCCCAGCACGCGGGAATAAATAGTCGATTGAGCCATTATGCCTTCGAGGATTGCGGAGCGTAGGGCTCGGCTGGCTGGCCGGCGACCGGGCTTGTGTGACCTGCGCCGCCTGCTTCCGGGGTAACCCCGGGGATAACCCCGCGCACCGCCTGTTCGAGAGGACCCGCATTCTCTTCCATCGCGGACGCAAGGCGTTCCAGCACGCCGTTTTTGACGGCATCATACCCGCGTTTGATCGCCCACTCAAACGCGTAGGCGTCCGCCGAACCGTGGCTTTTGATCACGAGACTGCGCAGCCCGAGAAGCGCCGCGCCGTTGTATTGCCGGTGGTCGACACGTTTCTTGAAACGCATCAATACAGGCAATGCGAGAACAGCCATCAACTTCGTCAGCCACGAACGGCCGAACTCTTCCTTGATGATATCGGAAAGCATCTGCGCGAGCCCTTCCGACGTCTTCAGCGCGACATTGCCGACGAAGCCATCACAGACGATCACGTCGACGGTACCTTTATAGATATCGTCACCTTCGACATTGCCGCGGAAGTTGAGCGTGCTTGCGCGCAGCAGTTCGCCGGCGCGCTTGATCGTCTCATTGCCCTTGATGACTTCTTCGCCGATGTTGAGCAGACCGATGGTCGGATGCTCCTTGCCTTCAAGCGCGGACACGAGTGCGTGACCCATCTCGGCAAACTGCAACAGATGCTGCGGTTCGCAATCGACGTTGGCGCCAAGGTCCAGCATCATCGTGTAGCCTGTCCGGTTCGGCAGGGCGAACGCGATCGCCGGGCGCTCGATGCCCGGAAGCGTCTTCAGCACGTAACGGGAAACCGCCATCAGCGCGCCGGTATTGCCCGCGGAGATGAAGGCTTGCGCTTCGCCGTCCTTGACCCGGTTCAGCGCAACGCGCATCGACGAGTCTTTTTTCTTGCGCAGCGCAACTTCAACCGGATCATCCATGGCGACGATCTCGCTGGCCGGGACGACCGTCAGCGCGGGCTCGTCCAGCGCCTTCAACTTCTTCAGCTGGGCCCGGATCGCGGTTTCGATGCCGACGAGCATCAGGTGCGCGTCGGGATGCGAACGAACGAAATTGACAGCCGCGGGAACGGTCACGGACGGGCCGTGGTCGCCTCCCATGCAATCGATCGTGAGCTTTACAGTCATGGAATGCGACGAATTTCAGGCACAAAAAAGCGGCAGTTGAATGCCGCCTTTTTGTCGAGCCGGGAAAATGTCAAGCGAGCTGATCGCCATGCGACACGTCATTGAACGCAACGCGATGAAGCGACGAGTCGAGAACGATTAGTCGTTCTTCGTCTTGACGACTTTCTTGCCGCGATAGTAGCCGTTCGGGCTAACGTGGTGACGCAGATGCACTTCACCCGTGCTCGGTTCGACAGCCAGCGGTGCTGCGCCGAGGAAATCGTGCGAGCGGTGCATGCCGCGCTTCGACGGCGACTTCTTGTTTTGTTGAACTGCCATGATAACTCCTAAAAATTTTCCGAATTCTAACACAGCCCGATACGGCAATCGCCACTGGCCGAATGGCCAGAACGCCGATATACCGTCGCGCTCCCATGCAACTGTTCAGTGCTTTTCGCCGCCCGGGCCGCCCCGCTTGAGCCCTTTGAGCGCCGCAAATGGATTCGGCCGCTCGGGTTCGCCACCCTCTTCAGCTTCGTCCCGCGCCGCTTCGTCGCCCTCAGCATCCGCACCGCTTACACCCGAGACCAGACTTTCGTGAACCTCAGGGCAAACATCGTGCTTCGGCACCAGCGGCAGCGAAAGCAGCAATTCCTCTTCGATCAACTCGACGAGATCGAACTGGCGCGAGCCCACGATCACCTCGACTTCATCCTCATCAAGCGGAAATTCCTCCGCTTCTTCCTCAGTGTTGACGACCCGGTATATCGCATCGACGTTGAACGCCTGCTCATACGGGGCCAGACAACGCTGACAAACCAGCCAGGCCGCACCGTGAAGCGCGAGCCGCAGGTAAGGCTGCGGCCCTTCGGTGCCGTCGTCCTGCAATTCCGGCTGCGTCGACCCTTCCGCCTGCCAGGTGAACGCGGTATCGCGATCTGGCGCCTCGGACGGGACTTCGTTTAACATGCGCGGCAGTTGCGAGACGCGCACCACACCCGCAGCCTGCCGACCACTGCGCGCGAATTCGAACAGATCGAGTTCGCGCGGATCGAGAATGGCAGCGGGACCTGCAGGTTTGCCAGGATGTTCAGTCATGTGCGCTCCTGCGTCGGCGAGGCTTTCGGCCGGGAAGATCCGGCATGTCATGCTACGCAACCGTTCAACCGACGCGCAAATAACATACCGATGAAAAGCCCAAGATCTTATCCGTTTTGTCTTTTCGAGTCAAACACTTAAGTCCGCATCCGGAATCCCGTTTGCGACCCGCCATTCCAGCCTTTGGTTGAACATGTCAGATTCCCTGAATCGCCCGCCCCGCCTCGTTCTCGCGTCGAGTTCACGCTATCGCCGCGAACTGCTTGAACGCCTGCGGATCCCGTTCGATGTCATCGTGCCGGATATCGACGAGACGCCGCTTGCCGACGAAAGTCCGACGACGACCGCGTTGCGGCTCGCCGAAGCCAAGGCGCGCGCCGTCGTGGCGCTTCATGCTGCGGGCGAGGCGCGCACGCTCGTCATCGGTTCCGATCAGGTCGCCACTTACGATGGCCTCCAGATCGGCAAACCAGGCACGCACGAGAAAGCGCTCGCCCAACTACAGGCGATGCGCGGCCGCGAAGTGCTGTTTCATAGTGCGCTGTGCCTGTTCGACAGCGGTTCCGGCGCAGCCCAAACGCTCGACGTCGTCACGCATGTGCGGTTCCGGAACATGCCGGACACCGATCTGGAAGCCTATCTGCGAGCAGAAACGCCCTACGACGTCGCGGGCAGCGCAAAATCGGAAGGGCTCGGCATCGCGCTTCTCGAAGCGATCGAGTCGGACGATCCGACTGCGCTGATCGGCCTTCCGCTGATCGCGCTCACCCGCATGCTCCTCGCGGCCGGTTACCCACTTTTTGGTGCACGATGAGCGGCGTTCTCTACCTGATCCCCAACACCCTCGGCGAAGGCGACGCGGACGCACTCGCAGCGGTCCTTCCCGCGCCGGTTCGCGCGCAGGCAGCCGCACTGCACTACTACATCGGCGAAAACGCGAAGACGACCCGGGCATTCCTGAAGAAAGTCGGCACCGAACGGCCGATTCAGGAAATCGAGATTCGCGAACTGAACGTCAACACGCCGGCTGGCGAGATCGAAAAGCTGCTGGCGCCGATCCTCGCCGGCACGGATGCCGGTCTTGTTTCCGAAGCGGGATGCCCGGCGGTCGCCGATCCCGGTGCGCTGCTCGTGCGGCGCGCGCACGAGCGCGGCGTCAAGGTCGTGCCGTTGGTCGGGCCGAGTTCGATTCTGCTGGCGCTGATGGCGTCCGGCCTGAACGGCCAGAGCTTTGCGTTTCACGGCTACCTGCCGGTCGATGCGGCGGAACGGGCGAAGCGTCTGCGTGAACTCGAACAGCAGTCGCGCAAGGCGAAGCAGACGCAGATCTTCATCGAGACGCCCTACCGGAACCGCGCGCTGCTGGATACGTTGATCGCGACCTGCGCGCCCTCGACGCTCGTGTGTGTTGCGGTCGATCTGACGTTGCCCGAGGAAACCATCGCGAGCCGCCCGGTAGCCGACTGGAAGAAGGCGCCGGCCATCGATCTGCACAAGCGTCCGGCAATTTTCCTGCTGCTGGCGGTTTAAGCGACGAGCGCGACGGCGGTCGGGGCGCACGCCAGTCAACCAGACCGCGCCGTCCACACGCCTGTCGATCAGCGCAGGCTCAACTTCCCGCCCGCGATCATCGCGTGCACGCCCGCCGCACCCACGGCCGCGCCGAACTTTTTCGCGACGCGATCGGTGATGCTTTCCTTGACCGTATAGTCAACGATATCCGGCGCCTTGATCACCTCGCGCGCGACGTAGTCCGTATCGCCAAGGGCGTCCGCAAGACCCAGTTCGATGCTCTCCTGGCCCGTCCAGAAAAGGCCCGAGAACACATCCGGCGTCTCATGAAGACGCTTGCCGCGGCCCTGACGCACCGCGTCGATGAACTGCGCATGGATCTGGTCGAGCATCTGCTGGGCATGGACGTCCATCTTCGGCGTCTCCGGCGAGAACGGATCGAAAAATCCCTTGTTCTCTCCCGACGTGTGCAGCCGGCGCTGCACACCAAGCTTGTCCATCAGCCCGGTAAAGCCAAATCCGTCCATCAGCACGCCGATCGAACCGACGATGCTCGCCTTGTCGACATAGATCTTGTCCGCCGCGGCCGCCACGTAATAGCCACCCGACGCGCACATATCATCGACCACGACATACAGCGGAATGGACGGATATTTGCCACGCAGACGGCGAATCTCGCGGTTGATGATGCCCGCCTGCACCGGGCTGCCGCCCGGGCTGTTGATGCGCAGGATCACGCCGGCCGTGCCGTCGTCGTCGAATGCGTTAGCGAGCGCGGTGTCGATGTCTTCCGCGTTCGCGTTCGTATCGGACGAAATCTCGCCGTCCAGCGACACGAGCGCCGTGTGCCGCCCGGTCGTCGACACATGTTCGCCGCTGAAGTCGAACACGCCCCACACCAGCAGCGCCAGCACCGCGAGAAACACGAAGCGGAAAAAGATTTTCCAGCGCCGTGCCGCGCGCTGTTCAGTGATGGCGGCGAGCGCAATGCGCTCGAGCGCGGCGCGCTCCCAGCCGGGCTCCGACCCGGGCGGGCGTCGCTCCGAACCAGCGGGTTCGATGGGGTCAGGATTTTGATTGTCGGCCATGCGTCGCAGGAAGAAGGGTCAAGGGGTGACCGGACGCAAATGGTCGTCCGGAAGCCAGAACACGGCGCGGCCTTCAGGCGTGTCGCGTTCGTCGACCTCGACGGGACGCAGCCTGCCGCCACGACACGGACCGCCGACACACCGACCGGTGTCCGGCGCATAAATCGCACCGTGCGTAGCGCACATCAAGTATAAACCGGACGATTCGAAGAACTGCCCTTCGGACCAGTCGAGCTCCATCGGTACGTGCGCGCAGCGATTCAGGTAGCCGTACGCGCGGCCATCGTAACGTACGAAGAATACAATTGCCTCCCCACCGCCGTAGGTCGCGGCGTGACGCACGCCCGCGCCGCCGTCGACCAGCTCATCGGAGGCACAGATCCTGACCGGATCGTTCGTCGCGCAGCTCATGCGTTTTCGCGCAGCCAGGAAGACAGGGAGCCGACGCTGTCGGCGACAAATTTCGGCGTGAGCGCCGTCAGCGACGCGGCCGGATGTGCGCCATATCCCACGCCGATCCCTGCGACACCCGCGTTGATCGCCATCTGCAGATCGTGCGTCGTATCGCCCACCATGACGGTTCGCGCCAGATCCTGCCCCAGTTCGCGCGTGAGTTCATGCAGCATCGCGGGATGCGGTTTGGAGAACGTTTCGTCGGCGCAGCGCGTGCCGTCGAACAGGCTCGTCAGGCGGCTCTGGTCGAGCGCACGGTTCAGCCCGACGCGGCTTTTGCCCGTCGCGACGGCCAGCAGGTAACCTGTCTCCCGCAATTCCTGCAGCATTTCGCGCACGCCGTCGAACAGCTCGGTGATCTGATCCTTGACCAGATAGTGAAAGCGATAGCGCTCGGCAAGGCGCGGATAGTCAGCCGGATCGAGCGTCGGCGCAGCGATCTGGAGCGCGTCGCGCAGGCCCAGACCGATCACATAGCTCGCGGCCTCGTCGCCAGGCACGGGCAGACCAAGATCGCGACACGCTGCCTGGATGCTGCGCGTGATGTGGGCGGTCGAATCCATCAAGGTGCCGTCCCAGTCAAAAATGATCAGGTCAAATTGCTCTCGAGCCATGCGTGTTCGTCTCGTTATGTGGTTGATCACGTAATGCAGTCAGCTGGTCGACGAAGCGCCGGCATTCCGCCGGCAGCGGCGCATCGAACTGCAGCGTGTCGCCGGTGGCGGGATGCTTGAGCTTCAGCCGGTAAGCGTGCAAAAACATACGCTTGAGCCCCGGATTCGCGTTCGAGCGCGCCAGCGCCTTGTTCAGCGCGAAGTCGCCATATTTGGCGTCGCCGACGATCGGCAGCCCCAGATGCTGCAGATGCACGCGAATCTGATGCGTGCGGCCCGTCTTCAGTTCCGCCTCGAGCAGCGCGTATTCAGGCCAGCGATCGATCAGATTGAACACCGTATGCGACGGCAGGCCGTCCAGCTGCACGCGCACGCGCCGCTCGCCTTCCGGGGTCAGATATTTGTGCAGCGGTTCCTTCACCGCGCGCCGGCGCCCCCAGTCGCTCGCCCAGTCGCCGTGGACGCACGCATAGTACCGCTTGTCCATCTGGTTCTCGCGAATCTGTTCGTGCAGGCCGACGAGTGCCGCCCTTTTTTTCGCGAGCATCAGCACGCCGGACGTCTCCCGGTCGAGCCGATGCACCAGTTCGAGGAATTTCGCCTGCGGACGCGCCTCGCGCATCTGCTCGATGACGCCAAAGGCAACACCACTGCCACCGTGGACGGCGACGCCGGCCGGTTTGTCGATCACGAGCATGTGATCGTCTTCGAAAAGGATCTTGAAGTCCGCAGACGGCACCGGCGCGTGCGCGGTAGCTTCGGTGCCCTGCGCGATCCGGATCGGCGGCACACGGACCAGATCACCCAGTTGCAGGCGATATTGGGCGTCGACCCGACCCTTATTCACCCGCACTTCGCCGCTGCGCAGGATCCGGTAGATATGGCTTTTGGGCACGCCTTTACAGACGCGCAAAAGGAAGTTGTCGATGCGCTGTCCGGCCGCGCCGTCGTCGATCTCGACCATCGAGACCTGGTCGCTTGCGACCCCGCTGTTGAGCGATTTCTGGGATATTTTGCCTAACTCTTTCATTATGAATATAATTTGCCCAGCAGTCTGCAAGGCCGGCGCATTGGACCGGTGCATTTAACCGGCGTATCGCGCCGGAATGCGGGCGGATTGCGCAGGTGCAAGCGATAAACCGTTATTTTACTTGCGCCGGGGTCTGGCTGCTCACCCTGAAAATGAGATGCAGCGAGTTGCACGCGCGGAATCAGCACCCGGCAGGGACGGCGCCCACAGGCGCGTTCGGTCACGGTCGGTTCCGACGGTAACGGAATGTTGGTAAAAAAGAATTTATCCGGTGAGCGTAGGTCGCGGGCGGTTTGATGGCCCCGCGTGATGCTCCTGGTTGCGAATATACGGCGTGCGCCCGAGCGCGTCCTGCAGAGAGTGCGGGACATGGCGACGTCAAAATGAGGTGAGACACCCCGAGTGGGAAGTCGGGCGTTTTGAGCAAGCTTCCCGCTGCGGCATGGCCGCAGCCTTCGTCCGGATGGTCCTGCGCATAGCTGGCGCGCCGGAAGGACACATGAAGGCGATGCAGGTCGGACTGCCAGAACCCGCGGCGTGTCGTGCCGTTATTTGAAGCCGTATTCGCGTGTGCCCAGCGGCTCCGTGTCCGTATGCCGGACCGGCCGTATCTGGCAATTCTCCCACCATCGTTCCCGCTCCAGCGTGCTTGTGAAAACACAATAAGGCGCGGCATGCCGCTGTCCTCGACGTTCTGGCTGACAACCGGAACGCGGGCAGGCAGAGCCGCTCTGGAGCCGTTCAATGAAACGCATGCTGTTTAATGCGACGCAGCAGGAAGAACTGCGCGTCGCCATCGTCGATGGGCAAAAACTCATCGATATCGATATAGAAACCGCCGGCCGCGAACAGCGCAAAGGCAATATCTACAAGGGCGTCATTACCCGCATCGAGCCGTCGCTCGAAGCCTGTTTCGTCAACTATGGCGAAGATCGCCACGGTTTTCTGCCGTTCAAGGAAGTCGCCCGCCAGTATTTCCGTGACGGCGTCGACATGCGCTCCGCACGCATCCAGGATGCGCTGCGCGAAGGCCAGGAACTGATCGTTCAGGTCGAAAAGGAAGAACGCGGCAACAAGGGCGCAGCCCTCACCACGTTCATCTCGCTGGCCGGCCGTTACCTCGTGCTGATGCCGAACAACCCGCGCGGCGGCGGCGTGTCGCGCCGGATCGAAGGCGACGACCGTCAGGAGCTGCGCGAAACCATGGCGCAGCTGCAACTGCCGGAAGGCATGAGCATCATCGCGCGCACGGCCGGGATCGGCCGTTCCGCCGAAGAGCTGCAGTGGGACCTGAACTACCTGATGCAGCTGTGGCGCGCGATCGAAGCTGCGTCGCAAAGCGGCTCGTCGGGTCAACCGATGCTGATTTATCTCGAATCGAGCCTGGTTATCCGCGCGATTCGCGATTACTTCCAGCCGGATATCGGCGAAATCCTGATCGACACCACCGAAATCCATGACCAGGCACGCGCCTTCATGGACATCGTGATGCCGGACAATGTCAGCAAGGTGAAGCGGTATCACGACGATGTGCCGCTTTTCTCGCGCTTCCAGATCGAACACCAGATCGAAACGGCGTACTCGCGTACGGTGCCGCTGCCGTCGGGCGGCGCGATCGTGATCGACCACACCGAAGCGCTCGTCGCGATCGACGTGAACTCGGCCCGCGCCACCAAGGGCGCCGACATCGAGGAAACCGCCGCGCGCACCAACCTCGAAGCCGCCGACGAAGTGGCCCGCCAGTTGCGTCTGCGCGACCTGGGCGGCCTGATCGTGATCGACTTCATCGATATGGAATCGGCCAAGAGCCAGCGCGAAGTCGAGCAGCGCCTGAAAGATGCGCTGAAGCACGACCGTGCGCGTGTCCAGATGGGCAAGATCTCGCGCTTTGGCCTGATGGAACTGTCGCGTCAACGTCTGCGTCCGGCCCTGTCGGAAGGCAGCCACGTGACGTGCCCGCGCTGTAACGGCACGGGCCACATCCGCGATACCGAATCGTCCGCGCTGCAGGTGCTGCGGATCATTCAGGAAGAAGCGATGAAGGAAAACACCGCGGCCATTCATTGCCAGGTGCCGGTCGAAGTGACCGCCTTCCTGCTGAACGAAAAGCGCGCGGAAATCAACAAGATCGAATCGCGCTTCAAGGTCAACGTCGTGTTGATCCCGAACAAGCACCTCGACACGCCGCACTACAAGCTCGAGCGCCTGCGTCACGACGATGCGCGCCTCGACGATCCGCGCGCTTCGTGGAAGATGGCCGAAGAAGCGGCTCGCGAGCTGGAATCGGAAACCGGTTACAGCAAGCGTACCGAAGAAGTGAAGCCGAAGCAGGAAGCAGCGGTCAAGGGCATCACGCCCGAAAAGCCGGCACCGAGCGCGCCTGTCAGGCCGGTAGCGGCAACTCCGGCGCCTGTCGCCGTGACACCGGCAGGGGGTGGGTTCATCGGCTGGCTGAAGAACCTGTTCGGCGTGGCGCCGGCAGCGCCTGCTCCGGCACCGGCTCAGGCCGAAAAGCCGACGCGTCCGGCACGTGGTGAACGTGCGGAGCGTGGCGAGCGTACAGGTGAGCGTGGTGGCGATCGCAACCGCAATCGTCGCGGTGGCGCAGGGGGTCGCGATGCGGCCGGCCGTGGTGAAGGCGCGACCGGTGGCCGTCAGGGTCAACCGGCGCAGCGTCAGGAACGCGAAGGCCGCGAGCCGCGTGAAGGTCGCGAAGGCCGTGAGGCACGCGAACCGCGCGAGCAACGTGAACCGCGTGAAGCACGTGAGCCGCGCAACGGTCGCGAGCCGCGTGAGGCACGTGAAGGCCGTGAGCCGCGCGAAGGTCGCGATGGCCGTGGCGAGCGTGGTCAGGAACGCGGCGAACGCGTAGAAGCAAACGAAGGTGCACAGCGCGCCGAGCGTGGCGAACGCCAGGAACGCGGCGAGCGCCGCGAACGGGGCGAGCGTCGCACCCGCCAGCCGCAGGAAGGCGTGGAAGCGCTGAATCAGGACGCAGCACTGGAAACGGCCCTGCCGGCACAGGCAGATGTCACTGAGGGCGGTGCTCCGGTCGATCAGGAAGCGGTTGCGCGCGATGGCGAAGAGCGTCGCCGTCGCCGTCGCGGTCGTCGCGGTGGTCGTCGCGAGCGCGAGGAAGACGGCTCGAACGTCAATCTGGCCGCCGATGTCGCCGAAGCAGAAGGCGATACTGTCAGCGCCGCAGCCGATGCCCCGGTGCGTATGCCGGAACAGCGCGTCGAACGTAGCGAAGCAAACGATGTGACGCCGGTGGAAGCCGCCGTCGCAGCAGTCGCGACGCAAACCGCCGTCGTCTCTGAACTGCACGCGTCGGCCGAAACGCCGGCGCTCGCCGTCGAAAAGGCTGCGAAGTCGGAGACGGTCGTGCCAGCCGATGAAGCACCGGTTGCTCATGCTGCGCCAGCAGTTGAAGCGCCGGCAGCGGCTTACGTCGAACCGGCTCCGGTGGAAATTGCTCCGGTTGCTCCGGTTGCTCCGGTTGCTCCGGTTGCTCCGGTTGCGCCCGCGGCGCCCGTTGCACCGGCTGTCAGCGAAGCGGTCGCGCAAGCCGGGCAGGTTGCGCACACGGCAGCGCTGGTCGTCGAAACGCAAGCTGAACCAATGCCTGCGCCGGTTCACGACGCAGGTATCGAAGCCGTCGCTGTCGTTCAGGCGCCGCAAGCCGAGGTCCGCGCCGAACCGCAACCGGTCGCTGTTGAAGTCCCGGTTGCCGCAGTGGAAGCGCCCGTCGCTGCAGTTCAGGCGCCGGTAGCCGCAGCCCCGGTCGTGGCACGCGAAGCATCGCGCTCGAACGGCCTGTCGGCCGAAGCCCTCCAGCCGGTGCTCGAAAAGGCCGGTCTCGTGTGGGTGAACACGGACGCCGACAAGCTGCGCGCCGCGCAGGAAGCGGCGGCCCAGACCGTCAAGCCGGCACGCGTCGCACGCGAGCGCAAGCCGCTTCCGCCGGTCGACAGCGCGCCGATGCAGCAGGTCGAAACCGCAAAACACTCGCAGTAAGCTTCACCGCTGGATGCAGAAAGCTCGCCCTCACCGGCGGGCTTTTTGTTTTTTGGGCAGGACACGCGCGCCTGGCGTGCGCCAGCTCCGATACCAGGTATGTCCCCATGTCGCGCAGGCCGGGGGCAGCGAGCACCCCGTTTCCGCTAGAATGAATATCTAGCCGACACGAAAGCGACCATGTCCCGACGCATCATCCCTGTTGCCGATGTCAGCGCGATTCCGGATTTCTCCGGTCCCGCGCACGCGCCGCGTGGCGAACTGACGGATACGCTTGCCCGGCCGCTACGCGACCTGCGCATCTCGGTCACCGATCGCTGCAACTTCCGGTGTGTCTACTGCATGCCGCGCGCGGTTTTCGACAAGGACTATCCGTTCCTGCCGCACGGCGCCCTGCTCACGTTTGAGGAAATCGAGCGCCTCGCGCGCGTATTCGTCGAACATGGCGTGGAAAAAATCCGTCTGACGGGCGGCGAACCGCTGCTGCGCAAGAACCTCGAATTCCTCATCGAACGCCTCGCCGCGCTGAAAACAGCCGATGGCCGTCCGCTCGATCTCACGCTCACCACCAATGGATCGCTGCTCGCCCGCAAGGCGCAAAGTCTGAAGGACGCGGGCCTGACGCGCGTCACCGTCAGTCTCGACGCGCTCGACGATGCGTTATTCCGCCGGATGAACGACGCCGACTTCTCGGTCGACGACGTGCTGAAAGGCATTGAAGCCGCGCACGGGGTCGGCCTCGCGCCCCTCAAGGTGAACATGGTCGTGAAGCGCGGCACGAACGACACCGAAATCGTCCCGATGGCGCGCCACTTCAGGGGCACGGGCGCGGTACTGCGTTTCATTGAATACATGGACGTCGGCACGTCGAACGGCTGGAATATGACCGAAGTCCTGCCTTCCGCCGACGTCGTTGCGCGCATCGATGCGGACCTTCCCCTTGTGCCGCTCGAAGCGCATAGCGCCGCTGAGACCGCCCAGCGCTGGGGTTACGCTGACGGCAGCGGTGAGATCGGTGTCATCTCCAGCGTCACGCGTGCGTTCTGCGGAAGCTGCACGCGCGCGCGGCTGTCGACCGAAGGCAAGCTTTACCTGTGCCTGTTCGCCTCGTCCGGACACGATCTGCGCGCGCTGGTGCGCAACGGCGCCAGCGACGCCGACATCGCCACCGCGGTGGCCCGTATCTGGCACACGCGCGCCGACCGCTATTCGCAGCTGCGCGGCAGCGCCAGCGCGACCCCGAACGCGACGGACGAGCGGCGCGTCGAAATGTCGTACATCGGCGGCTGAGGCCGTCGCGTTCATGTCGATCCCCACCGGACAGATCACCGGACTCGTTCTCGCAGGCGGACGCGGTACGCGCATGGGCGGCCTCGACAAGGGCCTGCAACGGCTGCACGGCGAGCCGCTTGCGCTTCATGTGCTGAGACGCCTCGCGCTGCAGACCGGGCCGCTGTTGATCAGCGCCAATCGCCATGCCGACCGCTACGCCGAACTGGGCGAGCCATTCGGCGCGACGGTCATCGGCGACACGTTGCCGGATTTCCCGGGCCCGCTGGCCGGACTGCTGGCTGGGCTGCGCGCGGCGAAAACGGAGTTCGTGCTGAGTGCGCCCTGCGACACGCCGAATCTGCCCGCCGATCTCGCCCGGCACCTGGCGGAGGCACTCGAAGCCAACACGGCCGACATTGCCACAGCCACGACCCGCAATGTGAATGGCGAAGTCTCGATGCACCCGGTGATCGCGCTGTTACGCACATCGCTCGCCGACGATCTCGCGGCCTTTCTGGCGGCTGGCGAGCGCAAGGTCCGCGCGTGGTACGCGCGCCACACGACCGTCGAAGTCGCCTTTGCGGACGGGCGCGCGTTTTACAATGCCAACTCCTTGCAGGAACTCGCCGATCTCGAACGGGCATAAGACCTTGCGCAGCTGCAAAAGCCGCCTCCGGCCGCACGCGTCACGAGACGATCGCCGGACCCGCATCCGGCCGCGACGCTTCTCCACCCATGACCACGCCTAACGACTTTTCACGTTGTATCGTCCAGTACGACCCTCACGCGCTGCCTGTTTCCTCGGCGCAGGCAATCGTGCGCGAGTGGGCGAGCCCCGTGACGGCCGTCGAACGCGTGCCGCTGCACGACGCGCTCGATCGCGTGCTGGCTGAAGACATCGTTTCGCCGATCAGCGTACCCGCGCACGACAACTCGGCGATGGACGGCTACGCCTTCGACGGCGCGGTGCTCGCCGGCGCATCGCTTACGGGACAACCGGGCACGATCGGATTGCGGGTCGCCGGGAAGGCGCTCGCAGGCCACGCGTTCGAGCGCACGATCAAGACAGGCGAATGCGTGCGCGTGATGACCGGCGCGCTGATCCCGTCCGGCTGCGACACCGTCGTGCCGCAGGAAGTCGTGACTCGCGAAGGCGAGACGATCCATTTCCCTGCGAACGCGTTGACGTGCGGCGCAAACCGCCGCCTCGCCGGCGAAGACCTCGCGCAGGGCCAGCCCGCGCTGCGCGCAGGCCGTGTCGTGCGTGCGTCCGACCTCGGCCTGCTGGCGTCGCTCGGCATCGGTGAAGTGTCAGTCCGCCGACGTCTGCGTGTCGCGTTCTTTTCGACCGGCGACGAACTGCGCTCGCTCGGTGAGCCGCTCGATCCCGGTTGCGTGTACGACAGCAACCGTCACACGCTTTTCGCGATGCTCCGCCGGATGAACATCGTCGCGCTCGATCTCGGCGTCGTCCGCGATGAACCGGCCGCGCTCGAAGCGGCCTTGCGCAACGCCGCCGAAAGCGCGGACGTCGTGCTGACGTCCGGCGGCGTGTCGGTCGGCGAAGCGGATTTCACGAAGCAGCTGGTGCGCACCTTCGGCGACGTCGCGTTCTGGAGTCTCGCGATGCGCCCAGGGCGGCCGCTCGCGTTCGGGCGCGTCTGGTCGGGCGGCCGGCCGGGCGCCGGTCAGCCGGCGCTGTTCTTCGGCCTGCCGGGCAACCCCGTCGCGGTCATGGTGACCTTCTACCAGATCGTGCGCGAAGCGCTCATCGTCATGTCGGGCGCCACGGTGCCGCCGCAGCCGGTGATCACGGCAACCAGCACGCAGGCCATTCGCAAACGTGCGGGGCGCACCGAGTTCCAGCGCGGCGTCGCGACGCGCGATGAGTACGGCCAGTGGCGCGTCACGCCAACCGGCTCGCAAGGCTCCGGCGTGCTCAGCTCGATGAGCGAAGCGAACTGTTTCCTCATGCTCGCTCACGAGCAATCCGACATCGATGCAGGCGACGCCGTCGACATCATGTTGTTCGACGGCCTCGTCTGAACACCTCATTTCCACGAAACCACTACGACCAGCGGGTTTGATTCAAATGAAAAAGCAGATCTCCTTCATCGCGCCGGGACAGACCGCCAAGGCGCTGATCCTGGTCTATCTGACGTTCAGCGTGCCGATCGTGCTGCTGGGCGTACTGGTCGCGTTCATCCGCTATGGCTCGGTCGAACTGAGTACCGTGTTCAGCGCACTGCTTCTGAACGCAATTCTCGGCTTCATCCTGCTGTGGATTGCCTGCCACGCGTACAACTGGGTTGCGTCGCGCTTCGGCGGCATCGAGATCCATCTGTCCGACGCGCCGGAAGAAGCGTAATGGCCGCGAACATCCGCGCAGCGACGCCCGCCGATATCAGCGCGATCTTCGCGCTGATCTACGAGCTGGCCGAGTTTGAAAAGCTCACGCATCTGTTCGTCGCCACCGAGCAAGGTCTGCACGATGCGCTGTTCGGCGACAGGCCGTCTTCGGAAGCGCTAGTCGCGGAAGCGGACGGACGCATCGTCGGCTTCGCGCTGTTCTTCCACAACTTCTCGACGTTTCTCGGCCGCCGCGGGTTGTATCTCGAAGATCTGTACGTGCAACCGTCGCAACGCGGTACGGGCCTTGGCACCGCGATGCTGCAGCATCTCGCGGCACTGGCCGTCGAGCGCCAGTGCGGACGCTTCGAATGGTCCGTGCTGGACTGGAACCAGCCGGCCATCGACTTCTACGAGAAGATGGGCGCAAGCGTGATGCCCGACTGGCGCATCGTGCGCATGACGGGCGATGCGCTCGAACGGCTGGCGGCGTCGGGCGGCGTCAAGGCGGACTGATTTTCGCGACGTCGGGTAATGCCGGGACAAGCTGATTTCCGTCACCCACGCTCGTATGGCGAGGTCGCTTTTGATCGCCCCGCCTGATCGCCGGCGTCAAAACGTTTCATGCGCGCGGCTCACCAGACGCAGCGCGCTTGGACCTGCGTCACGGTTCGTCCGCATCCGCGCCTGAAAGCGCGTCGCCGAGCAGACCGCTCGCCTCTTCTCCTGGCAACGCTTCGACGTCGCGCAATTTGCGGTTCATGACACGCGTGCGCGTTTCCGCCTGTTCGATCGAACGCGTGACGGTTTCCAGTTGCGACTTCGTCTTCGCCAGCACGTCGCCGAACTTGCCGAACTCCGTCTTCACCGCGCCCAGCACCTGCCAGACCTCGCTCGAACGCTTCTCGATGGCAAGTGTGCGGAAGCCCATCTGCAGACTGTTCAGCAACGCGGTCAGCGTCGTCGGGCCAGCGATCGTCACGCGATAGTCACGCTGCAAAAGATCGGTGAGACCGGGGCGACGCAGGATCTCGGCGTAGAGCCCTTCGGTCGGCAGGAACAGCAACGCGAAATCGGTCGTGTGCGGCGGCGATACGTATTTCTCCGCGATCGTGCGCGCCTCGGCTCGAATGCGTGCTTCGAGCGCGCGCGACGCTTCTTCGACGGCCACCGGATCAGCCCGCTCCTGCGCTTCGATCAGACGCTCGTAATCCTCGCGCGGGAATTTTGCGTCGATCGGCAGCCATACGGGGATGGCGACGCCGTCGCCCGAATCGTGCCGGCCCGGGAGCTTGATCGCGAATTCGACGCGGTCGCCACTTTTCGGAATCGTCGCGACGTTCTTCGCATACTGATCGGCCGTCAGCAACTGCTCGAGCAGTGCTTCGAGTTGCACTTCGCCCCATGTGCCGCGCGTCTTCACGTTCGTCAGCACCTTCTTGAGGTCACCGACGCCCGCTGCCAGCGTCTGCATCTCGCCCAGCCCGCGATGCACCTGTTCCAGCCGGTCCGACACCTGCTTGAACGATTCGCCGAGGCGTTGTTCGAGGGTCGCATGCAGCTTTTCGTCGACCGTGCGACGCATCTCTTCGAGCTTCGTCGAGTTGTTCGCTTCGATGTCCTTCAGGCGCTGCTCGATCGTTGCGCGCACTTCGGCAAAGCGCCGGTCGTTCGCTTCGGTCAGTTGCCCAAGCTGCATGGTCAGCGTATCGCCGAAACGCTTTAGCGTCACACCCTGCTCTTCCCGCGCCTGCAGCGACTGCTGCTGCAAACTTTGCCGTACGGCTTCGAGCTGCTGCGCGTTCGACTCGGTGAGTTTCACGAGTTGCTGCGCAAAGCCGTCGATCTGGCTGTTCTGCACAGTCGCGATACTCGTGAGCTGCGAAGCAAGCGTCTGCTGGAATTGCGAAAAGCCGCCGGCCAGTTCCAGACGCGATGTGCGTGCCGTTTCTGTGATCTCGTTGCGCAATTCACGTTCGAGCCGTTCATAGGCGCGTGTCTGCGCGCCAGCGGTATCGGTCATGCGTTCGCCGAGTTCGGCGAAGCGATCTTCCCCGTTTGCAGCGTTACGGCCGCGCATCAACACCAGCAGGGCAATGACAAGCGCAACCGCCAGAATGACGACGGCCGCGAGCAGAATAGTGGTCATGTACGCACTTTCCCCAGCACTTCAGGATTGATTGGATTGGGCGGCTGGCCGGCGCGCGGACCCGCGCCGAGCGCCGCGATGAGGTTATCCGCCGCGAGATTCGCCATCGCGCGGCGCGTGGCTTCCGTCGCGCTCGCGATATGCGGCGTGAGCACCACGTTCGGCACGGTGAGCAGGTCGGGATTCAGCTTCGGTTCGCCTTCGAAAACGTCGAGGCCAGCCGCCGCGATGCGCTTTGCGCGCAATGCTTCCACGAGCGCCGCGTCATCGACGATACCGCCCCGGGCGATATTGGTCAGCGTCGCGGTCGGCTTCATCAGGACAAGTTCGGATGCGCCAATCGTGTGATGGCTTTCCTTCGTGTATGGCAGCACGAGCACGACGTGATCGGCGCGACGCAGCAGTTCTTCCTTCGATACGTACTGCGCATTCAAATCTGCTTCAATCTCCGGCGCGACGCGCGAACGGTTGTGATAGATCACCTGCATGTTGAACCCGCGCGCGCGGCGCGCGAGCGCCTGGCCGATGCGTCCCATACCGATGACGCCGAGAGTCGACCCGTACACATCGCCGCCGAGGAAACTGTCGTAGTTCCATTTCTGCCAGTGACCCGCGCGCAACCAGTGTTCCGACTCGGCAACGCGGCGCGCCGCCGCCATCATCAGCGCCCAGCCGAAATCGGCCGTCGATTCGTTCAGCACGTCGGGCGTATTCGTGCCGAGCACGTTCGCGCGGTTGAACGCTGCCATGTCGAAATTGTTATAGCCGACGGCCATGTTGGCCACCACGCGCAGCCGCGGCGCGGCGGCGAGTGCGGCCGCGCCCACCGGGTCACCGGCAGTCAGCGCGCCGTCCTTGTCGGCGAGCCGACGCGCGAGTTCGTCGACGCTGAGTACATCGCCGTTATTCCAGTCGACATCAAAATACTGCTTGAGCCGATCGATCACGTCCGGAAAGATCGGACGCGCCACAAGAATCTTCTGCATTGCCATTCTCCGGGTTTCCCGCCGGCGCCGCCTGTACCGGGCGCTGGCCTCATTACGTTGCTATAGGTACAGAATCGACACGGAATCAGAAAAACAGCCAGGTCGTCACCAGGAACACCGGCATCAACACGACCACAGCCCAGCCGAGATACGCGAAAAAACCTGGCATACGCACGCCGCGCGACTCCGCGATCGCTTTCACCATGAAGTTCGGCGCGTTGCCGATATAGCTGTTCGCGCCCATGAACACCGCACCCGCCGATATCGCCGCGAGCGTCGTGGCGCCGGTGGTCATCAGCGTCTGCGCGTCGCCGCCGGCCAGGTTGAAAAACACCAGATAGGTTGGAGCGTTATCCAGAAACGACGACAGCACACCCGTCGCCCAGAAATACATCGCGTCGTGCGGCTGGCCCGACGCGTCGTTGACCAGATGAACGATGCCCGCGAACGCACCGGCCTCGCCCGCACGCAGGATGACGATGACCGGCGCGATCGTCACGAAGATACCGGCGAACAGTTTCGCCACTTCCTCGATGGGTGCCCAGTTGAAATCGTTGCCCGCGCGCGCGGCGCGCGGCGTGATGGCGAGCGACACGAGCGTCACCACGATCAGCGCGGCGTCGCGAACGGCGTTTTGCAGCGCGACGTGCGTGCCGAACACGTTGAACTCGGTGCCCGGTTTCCACAGGCCGCTCATCAGCACCAGCGCGATCACCGCGCCAAGCAGCACGAAATTGATCTTGCCGTCGAGACCGAACGGCGCCGAATCCGGCGTTGGATCGAGGAACGGTTTGCGCGCTTCTTCGCGACGACGAAAATAGTAGGAATCGAGCGCATAAAACACGGTAAGCAGGACGACGCAGATAAACAGCATCGGCAGAGCGAGATGCGTCGTAGTCCAGAAAAAGCTCACGCCGTTCAGGAAGCCGAGGAAAAGCGGCGGGTCGCCGAGCGGCGACAGCGAGCCACCGGCGTTGGCGACCAGAAAGATAAAGAACACAACAACATGCACGACGTGCTTGCGGTTGTCGTTCGCGCGCAATAGCGGGCGAATCAGCAGCATCGCCGCGCCCGTCGTGCCCATGATGCTGGCGAGCACGGTGCCGAGCGCGAGAATGCCCGTATTGAGCCGTGGCGAGCCATGCAGATTACCGCGCACGCAGATGCCGCCCGCTACGGTATAGAGCGTGGCAAGCAATACGATGAACGGTATGTATTCTTCGAGCAGCGCATGTACGAGCGTGCCGAACGCGGCGTCCGCGCCGAAGGCCACGGCGAACGGCACGAGAAATGCGGCTGCCCACGCCGCCGCGATCTTGCCAAAGTGGTGATGCCAGAACGCTGGCGCGACGAGCGGGAAGATCGCGATCGAAAGCAGTACGCCAGCAAACGGCACGCCCCAGAGCGCGGAAAGCGTTGCGCCGTCTGGCGTGGCAGCAGAAGCAAATTGCGGGAACGTCACAAGCATGGCGACAAGCGCCATGCCCGCGTGAGACGCGGTACGTCTTTTCATATCAGAATCCGGTTTGAGATCTGCGGGCGAGCCGCGCGGCGCTTCACGCGCCACGTACGACAATGGCATGAACCCGGTAAGGGCCATGTGCGCCGAGCACAATGGTCTGTTCGATATCGCCGGTACGCGACGGTCCGGACACAAAATTGACCGCGCGCGGCAACTCGCCGCGTTCGGCACGGATCAGGCGAAACGCGTCCTCATGACCCGCGACGATGCAGGATGCGGGGACGATTGCAACATGCGTTTCCGGCAGGAGGCCAGCGGATGCGTACGTTTCCGGTCCGGAAAGCAGTACCAGCGTGCCGGTCTCCGCCGTTGCGCAAAAACAGCCGGTAATGCCAACGAGATCGGGATCCTCAGGCTTGCGGAATTCCACCGTCATGCCAGCATCGGCCCACGCGAGGTCGCGCAGCGTCTGCCACGCGATGGCCTGCACCCGCAGGCCATGCTCCGACAGATAACGATGCACGGCAGCGGGAACGTCGTTCAACGTATTGATTTCTTCAACTGTGGTCGACATCCTGCGCGCTTCATCGACGAACCGTGCGACGAGGTCATCGGGCATCGGTGGACGCGGACCTTCAGGATGGCGCGCAAGGTAATCCGCGGCGGCCTCGCGTTCGGATGCGGCAGGCTCGGCCGGGCGGCCCTGCGCTGCACGTATGCGAGCCAGAATGTTGCGGCGGGCAACCGATGTGTCCATGTGCAATCCTCGTGTCGATGACCATGACCTTGCGGTATCGACAGAATTATACCGGCCGCCCTTCTCGCGAACACCCGCCCGGATGGCCATGTTCGCGCACTTCGATACCGCTTTACTTCGCGGCTTCTTCTTCGGGCGTCTCGATGCCGAACACCTGACGCAGATAGGCGAGATAGGCCTTGTCGTCGCACATGTTCTTGCCCGGCGAATCGGACAGTTTCGCGACAGGCTGACCGTTGCAGCGGACCATCTTGATCACGATCTGCAGCGGGTTATAGCCGAGATCGTTAGTGAGATTGGTGCCGACGCCGAACGCCAGCTTGCAGCGTCCGCGGAACCGTTCGTACAGCTGCAGCACCTTCGGAATATCGAGTGCATCCGAGAACACGAGAATCTTCGTGCGCGGGTCGCAACGGTTCGCCTCGTAATGCTTGAGCAGCCGCTCGCCCCAGTCGAACGGGTCGCCCGAATCGTGGCGCGCTCCGTCGAACAGCTTGCAGAAGTACATGTCGAAGTCGCGCAGAAACGCCCGCATGCCATAGACATCCGACAGTGCAATGCCGAGGTCGCCGCGATATTCCTTGGCCCACATTTCGAAGCCGAAGATCTGCGAATCGCGCAGGCGCGGGCCCAGCGCCTGGCACGCCTGCAGGTACTCATGCGCCATCGTGCCGAGCGGCGTCAGGCCGTGTTTCAGCGCATAGAACACATTGCTCGTGCCCGCGAACTGCTCCCCGAGGCCATCCTTCAACGTGAGGATCACCTCTTCGTGCCACTGCTTCGAGAAACGGCGGCGCGTGCCGTAGTCGGCAATCTTGCATTCCGCGAATTCCGGACGGGCGCCCAGCAGCTTGATCTTCTCGCGCAGGCGTTCGCGACCTTCGGTGTAATCCGGCTTCTGCTGCGTATTGCGGAAATACACCTCGTTGACGATGGCGAGCATCGGAATCTCGAAGAGAATCGTATGCAGCCACGGCCCCTTGATCTCAATGTCGATCTCGCCATTGCCCTTCTCCGATGGCTTGATCGAAATGTATTTTTCGCTCAGGTGGAAAAGCGCGAGAAATTCGATGAAATCGCCCTTGATAAAGCGCATGCGGCGCAGGTAATCGAGCTCGTCGTCCGAGAAACGCAAATGGCAGAGCTGGCGAACCTCATCGCGAATTTCGTCGATATACGGTACAAGGTCGACATCAGGTGTCCGGCAGCGGAACTTGTATTCCACATTCGCTGCGGGGAAATGATGCAGAACAACCTGCATCATCGTGAACTTGTACAGATCAGTATCGAGCAGCGAATTAATAATCATATTGAGCAAGCCGGACTGCTAATAATCGGAGAAGGCCACAGCGGGCGCTCCATGCCTCGGACGGGCCGACCTGTCTCATGTTACCCGAATGCGCGTCGCCCCACGGCCCGAAGTGCGCTCTGCCGGATGGCCAGCGCAGTGGCGTCCGGAGCAGTCTGACCGCAGCGGCAATCGCAGCCACAACCGCCCCCACAACCACAGCCACAGTCACGACGGCGACGACAACCCGCGCACGCCATAAACTAATCACGAAACGATATAAACCCTGTTGACCGCTACCCTATGCGCCTCTTGACGTTACGCTACAATAGCGCTTTTGGCGTTTCGCCTTCCCAGATACCGCATGCAGGAGCTGCCTGAATGACTCACGTTGTGACCGAAAGCTGCATCAAGTGCCGCTATACCGACTGCGTTGATGTGTGCCCGGTGGACTGCTTTCGCGAAGGTCCCAACTTCCTCGCGATCGACCCCGACGAGTGCATCGACTGTGCTGTGTGTGTCGCCGAGTGCCCGGTGAATGCAATCTATGCCGAAGAGGACGTGCCGGGCGACCAGCAGGACTTCATTCCGCTGAACGCCGATCTCGCGAAGGGCTGGCCGAGCATCACAAAGACGAAAGCACCGCTGCCGGAAGCCGACGAATTCAAGGATGTGAAGGAAAAGCTGGCACTGCTCGAGCGTTGAGCGGCGCGGGTTTGCAGCCCGCCCTGGCGTACGCCAGGCGTAATGGAAGTGCGGCCAGGATGAGCAAAAGCTATTGACAGGCCCTGAAGCACCCCATACAATTTCGCTTCTCTGCTGTTGTTGTTCCCCGATAGCTCAGTCGGTAGAGCGCCGGACTGTTAATCCGTAGGTCCCTGGTTCGAGCCCAGGTCGGGGAGCCAAGAATTGCAAAGGCCCGTTAGCCATAACGGGCTTTTTTACGTGAAAGTAGTACCGCAGAGTAGTACCGCATCGTTGCACTGCTGTTCCCCGATAGCTCAGTTGGTAGAGCGCCGGACTGTTAATCCGTAGGTCCCTGGTTCGAGCCCAGGTCGGGGAGCCAAGAATTGCGAAGGCCCGCATCGTTGCGGGCCTTTTTGTTTTTGCGCCCACTGGTTTTTCGCGGCAGCCTCGATCATCAGCTCGACGCGCCGCTGGCCGCCATCCACACGACCGTCAACGATCGCACGCCCTGCGCGCCGCGAATCAGCACGCCTTCGATGTCCGCCGTTGCCGACGGGCCGGTCACAAGCACCGCGTAACGCGCATCACGAAAATCCGGCTGACGGTACACGTCCTGCAAGCCGTCGACGAGCTGGGCCGGGTCGAGCAGGACGACGAGATGCTGCGCCAGATAGCCGAGCGCATTCACGACATACTCTTTCTCGCTGAACCACACCGAGCCGGTCTCCGCGACGCCGAAGCGCGCGCGGACGACGCCCACGTCGACGTCCTCCAGCGAAGCCGGCGGCGTGTTTGCATCCATCGCGCGCGTGCCCTGCACTTCGGGCGTCGCGCTGCAGATCACCACATTCGCGCCGAATCGCGCATCGAGCAGCGCGTGCACGTCCGTGGCCGACGCCGCCTCGACGCACGTTCCACCCATCGCCCCAAGCGCCGCGGTGAAACGCTCGCACAGGTCGCCACCGGGCGAAGCGAACAGCGGCACGTCGGGCAGCGCGCGCGCCGCAGGCTGCGCCGCGCGCACTCTGGCGAGGAAAGCATCACGCGTCGCCATCCCGGCCTCCGCGATTTTTTTTGTACCACTCGTGGAAAGTCATTTTCGGCGCGTCCGGCAGTTCACGCTGCCGGCCCCAGATATTGAGCGGGTTATACAGCACGAAATTCGGCAACCGCCGCAGCGCGCCGCCCAGCGACGCGATCGTCGCGCGATACAGCGTGGGGCTCGCGAGCAGACGCCCCGCAATTTTCAGTACTTCCTTCTTCACGAACGGCACCTCGTGGCGCACCGCGATCACTTCGCGCCACTTGTAGATCTGCTCGTGGATGTTGATCTTCACCGGGCACACGTTCGTGCAGCTGCCGTTCAACGTCGACGCAAACGGCAACGCGCTATATCGCTTCAGATCGAACGTCGGATTGATGATCGCGCCGATCGGCCCCGAATACGTGCCGCCATACGACAGACCGCCGCTGCGCCGATACACGGGGCACGTATTCATGCAGGCGCCGCAGCGGATGCACTTGAGCGAATACCAGAAATCCTCCATCGCGAGCCGTTCGGCCCGGCCGTGATCGACGAGGATAAAGTGCATCTCCGCGCCCGGCCGCGGCGCGCGAAAGTGCGACGTGTACTGCGTGACCGGCGAGCCGAGCGCGCTGCGCGACAGCATCCGCACGAACACGCCAAGATCGGATATTCGAGGGATCAGCTTCTCGATTCCGATCGACGCGATATGCAGCGGCGGCACGTTCGCCGACAGATCGGCATTGCCCTCGTTCGTACAGACGACCACCGTGCCCGTCTCCGCCACCGCGAAGTTGCAGCCGGTCATGCCGGCCGTCTTTTCGCGCACGAAGTACGGCCGCGTGTTCATGCGCTGGCTTTCGGCGAGATAGTGAATGTCGCTGTTCTCCGGATCGGTGCCGATCGTGCGGCCGAACAGTTCGGCCACGTCGCCGCGCAGCTTGTGCACCGCCGGCACCACCATGTGGCTCGGATCCTGATGATCGAGCTGCTGGATGCGCTCGCCGAGGTCGGTCTCCATCACCGTGATGCCGCGCGGCTCCAGATAGTCACGCATCGCGCACTCGTCGGTGAGCATCGACTTGCTTTTGACGAGCGCCGTCATGCCGCGTTCGGACATGATCCGGTAGACGATCTCGTTGTGCTCTTCCGCCGTCGCCGCCCAGTGGACCACGACACCGTTGGCTTCAGCCGCGCTGGCGAACTGTTCGAGATACGCCGAAAGATGCGAAAGCGTGTGCTCCTTGATGCCCGACGCCAGTTCGCGCATCGTTTCCCATTCGGCGATGCCGTGCGCCTGCACGTCGCGCTTCTGGCGCAAATCCCACAGGCGCCTGTCGTGAAACGCGACGTGCTCTGACTTCGCGATGAAGTCGCCGGCCGCCTTCGCATGATCGATCCGCTTCATTCGCGCGCTCCGTTCAGCACCTGCGCGATATGGATGAAGCGGGCGTCCGCCTTCATCCGTTCGGCGCAGCCCTGTTGATGCATCAGACACGACATGTCGCCCGAGACGATGTATTGCGCGCCCGCGTTCAGGTGATCGCGGACCTTGTCCTGGCCCATGCGAACCGAGACAGGCTCTTCGGTCACCGAGAACGTGCCGCCGAAGCCGCAGCATTCGTCGGGCCGCGTGAGGCTGACGAACTCGACGCCTTTCACGCCCTGCAACAGCGTGCGCGGCTTCGAAGACGGCACGCCGGCGATCTCGGAGACAGATCCTTCCCGCAGATGCCGCAACGCGCTGCAACTATTGTGCAGCCCGACGCGGTGCGGAAACTCGGCCCACGGAAACTCCCGCGCGCCGACCACGTCATGCAGGAATTCGACGAGTTCGTAAGCGTTTGCGCGGACTTTGGTGACTTCATCGGTCTGCCCGATCGCCGTGAGGTGTTCCCGCACGTGATGAATACAGCTCGCCGACGGCCCGACGATGTAGTCATAGCCCGCGAAGTTGCGCGCGAACACGCGCTCGGCGCCGGCCGCCTCGATCTGCGCGCCGCTGTTGGCCATCGGCTGGCCGCAGCAGGTCTGCTCCTGCGGATAATCGACCTCGATGCCAAAACGCTCGAGCAGTTCGAGCGTCGCGATGCCGACTTCCGGATAGAACGCATCGATGAAACAGGGAATGAAAAGCGCGACTTTCATGGGGAAACCAGAGGAGTTGAACAAGACGCTGCCATGCGGCGACAACGCAGAATCCGGCCACCTGTCGAAATTGGTAAAGTTGGTCTGACCACGAAATATAAAAGGGACGCAAACAACTGTCAAACCTCGTCCGCGCGCCCGGTCGACGGTATACGATGACGGTTTTTTCCGCGGGATTGTAATGAAACATACTTTGTTGCGGGCGTCGCTCGTGGCCGCATCGGCAGCATCGGTGGCCTGCGTCATACCGCTCGCCCACGGCGAGGAAATTGGCAGCGTCAATACCAACTTCCATCTGACGGGCTCCGATCGCGTGGTCGTCGAGGCCTATGACGATCCCGATGTCGCCGGCGTCACCTGCTATGTGTCGCGGGCACGCACCGGCGGAATCAAGGGCACGCTCGGTATCGCGGAAGATCCGACCGAGGCGTCGATCGCCTGCCGGCAGGTCGGTGCGATCCACTTCAACGGACCGGTCAAACAGCAGTCGGACGTGTTTTCCGAACGCATGTCGCTGATCTTCAAGACGCTGCACGTGGTGCGGGTGGTCGATCCGAAGCGCAATACGCTGGTTTATCTGACGTATAGCGACCGCGTGGCAACCGGCAGCCCGAAAAACAGCGTAACCGCCGTGCCGATGCCAGTGGGCACGGCGATTCCGGTGAAGTAACGAGGCGGCCCATCGAAGCCGCGCTCGCGCTAGACTGACGGGTCCAGCCGGACTTTGCCCATGACTTCCACCCGTTTCCGCGATTGCCCCCGCTACTGGCGCACGCCGCTCATCCCCGGCGCGGAGATGCTCACGGCCGAGTATTACGACCAGGCGTTCACGCCCCACTGGCACGATGCGTACGCGATTCCCGTCATCGAAGCGGGCGCGGAAGCCTATCGCTATCGCGGGTCGAACTACGTCGCCGAAGCCGGCAGCGTGCCGGTCATCAACCCCGGCGAGCTGCACACCGGTTCCCGGGCGGTCGATGCGGGCTGGCGCTATCGCGTGATGTACGCGCCGGTCGACTTCCTCCAGCAGATCGCCGACGAGCTCGCCGGAAGGCCACAGCCCCTGCCGTGGTTCGATCCGGCCGTCATTCGCGACCCGGACCTTGCGCACAGGCTGCGGCTCGCTCACCAGCTGATGGAAGCCGGCGCCGATCTGCTCGCCGCCGAAACCGCGATGATCGACGCGCTTTCGACCCTGCTCGTTCGCTACGGTCGCACGCAGCCTGAAATACAAAGGATCGCAGCGGGTGATCCGCGTGTCGCGATCATGCAGGCCCAGCTGAGCGGGGATCTCGCGGTGCCGGTGCAGTTATCCGATCTGGCCGGCGCCGTCGGGTTGTCGCCGTTTCACGCCGCACGGCTTTTCGCACAGGCGACCGGCATGCCGCCGCACGCGTGGCGCAACCAGATCCGGCTGCAGCGCGCGTTGGGGCCACTGCGCGCGGGCGCTTTGGTGGCCGATGTCGCCGCCGCCAGCGGTTTCGCCGACCAGAGCCATTTCACGCGCCACTTTCGCCGCATGTTCGGTGTGCCGCCGGGGCGCTGGCAGTCGGCGTAATCTTCGGACGTGACCTGACGTGCAATGCCTCGTTGCGGGTTACGCGAACCGAAGCCGACGCGACGCAAATGCAGCGCAAACACTGGGCAGACAAACGTCACCCCGACGCCCATAGCAAGAACGTACAAGCCGCTTCCACGCGGGACAGCTACGCTCCTTCTTCAAAGGAGGAGCGAGATTGAGCCAGTCCAGCCGTTTCAGTGAATTCGTCGCAGGGGCCCGCGACACGATCCCGATGATGGTCGGCGCCGCGCCATTCGGCGTCATTTTCGGCACACTCGTGACATCGGGGCCGCTGCACCTGTGGCATGGCCAGCTGATGTCGCTTGCCGTGTTCGCCGGGTCCGCGCAGTTCATCGCCGTCGGCCTGATGGCGGGCAATGCCAGTTTCATCGTGCTGTGGGCGACGACGTTCGTCGTGAACCTGCGGCACGTGCTGTACAGCGCGACACTCGCGCCCTACGTCGCCCATCTGCCGATGCGCTGGCGCGTCGTCCTCGGTGGCCTTCTCACCGACGAAGTGTTTGCCGTCGCGTGGACGCACTATCGGCGTCACGCGCCCGGCGAGGTCGGCCCGTGGCATTTTCTCGGCTCGGGCGTTTCAATGTACGTCAACTGGCAGATCTGGACGCTCGCCGGCCTGCTGTTCGGCGCGGCCTTTCCCGGCCTGCAGTCCCTCGGACTCGATTTCGCGATGGTCGCGACGTTCATCGCGATCGTCGTGCCGCAGCTCGTCGCGTTCCGCTACATCGCCGCGGCTGCGACCGCCGGCGCGCTCGCCTTTTTCTGGCAGGGCTGGCCGTACAAGCTCGGCCTGCTCGGCGCGGTGATCGCGGGCGTTGCAATCGGTGTGGCGCTGTCGCGGACGGACGTGCAGCGTCAGCGCACCGCGGAGGTGTCGCAATGAATTACGTCCTGATCATTCTGGGGATGGCGCTGATCACCTGGCTGATCCGCACTACGGTTTTCATCGTCGGCGACCGGCTGGTGTTTCCGCCGCTCGTGCGCACCGCGCTCGGCTTTGTGCCGGTCACCGTGCTGACGGCCATCATCGTGCCGATGGCCGTGTCGCCGCACGGCGGCGACGCCGAGCTTACGTGGCGCAATCCGCAGCTGGTCGGCGCGCTCGCCGCCGTGCTGGTGAGCGCGCTGACGCGCCGGCCGCTACTGACAATCGCCGTTGGTCTTGCGGTGTTCTTCCTGTGGCAAGGCGTGGTGCTCAAATAGCCTGTTCCTGCCCTTCCGGCCACCTGGCTGCCGGCGTTCCCAACCGGTAGCCGGTGACGGTCCAGCCAGGGTCCCCTCCAGAAATCCCGCTCAAGTTTCGGCGTCACCCGCCGATAAACAGTCGACGTCCCCTTGTCGGGCTGGCGCAATTGCCGGTCTCGCCAGAAAACAGGGACTAGCCGCGCAATGCGTCTGGCGGGCCGCTCACCGCGGGCCGCCGGCGACGCCAGACAGACGCAACGCGGGACGACCAATCGGGACAGGAAGATATGGGTCACATCACCCTCTCACTGAAAGACGAGACCGTTGCGTCATTGCGCAAGGATTTCGAGGCGTTTCTGCGGGTATCGCTGAAGCTCGATCCGCAGTTCGCAACGCCTTCGTTCGAAGATTTTCTGCGCGCGAAGCTGCTGGACAACATGGTCCCGCTGACGGAGCACGCCGTGCAGCGCATGTTGCAGGGCGGCCAGTACGCGTGGGCGAAGCGCACGCTCGACAAGGAATTCCCGGACGTGGTCGCGATCCTGATGCGTCAGGCGAACGAATTCGGCTTCGGCTTCGCGGCGCGTTCCGAGTGGACGCCCGAAGAGCTCGTGAAACAGTGCCGCGACTGGGCCACGGCGATTGTCAATGAGGCGCAGGGCGACCCGTCGCTGATCGATCCGCTCGCGGCGCAGATCAAGTCGGCGGCGCAGGATATTCAGGCGCTCGAAGAAGTGATGCAGACACCGGCATGGCGGCTCGCGGAGTCGCTGCGCCAGCGCGTGTACGAAGCGAAGATCGGCTGTGAGACGAGCGTCGGCAGCATGGCGCGAGAAAAGCTGGGCGAGCTGCGCGGACTGCTGCGGCTTGGCATTTCGCACGGTTCGTTCCAGAAGCAGGAAGCGCAGCAGATCATGGAATACCTGCGGCTCTTGAAGCCTGAGATTTTCATCGAAGAACCGTACGACGTGTTCACGCGGCTCGCCGCGTGGCTGCGCAATTTCTTCACGCCGCCGCCGCGCCCGCAACAGCGGGAATCGCGGTAACGCACGGCGGCTGGCTGCAGGTGCGCCTTTGCGGTGCACCTTTGCTGCTCACCTTTAAGGCGCGCCTGCAGCAGTCAATCCCTCGCTCAATCCCACATCTTTCTCAGCTTCGCGGCGATCTCGATCTTCGCGTGCGCGGCCGCCGCGAGCCCCGCGGCCGTCGGCGCCGTGGGCACAGGCACATACGGCCAGGCGTGTGCGTCGAACAACGGCAGCAGATGCGCCGGAATGAAGCGCGTGCGTTGCGCCCAAACATGGCGGTCGCCCAGCTGCGTCTGGTTGTGTACGTAGAAGCGCTGCGGCACGGCGATATGCAGGTCTTCCTTCGCACGCGTCATCGCGACATAGAGCAGACGCCGCTCCTCGTCGAGTTCCGCGTCGTTGCCGGCAGCGAGATCGGACGGAATGCAGCCATCGACGCCATTCAGCACGAACACGTTGCGCCACTCCTGTCCTTTCGCCGAATGGATCGTCGACAGGATCAGATAATCCTCGTCGATCAGCGGCACGCCGGATTCGTCGCTGGTCGCGTCGGGCGGATCGAGCGTCAGTTCGGTCAGGAAACGCTCGCGTGACGGATAGGTGCCCGCGATGCTTTCCATCTGCAGCAGGTCGCCCTGGCGAATCGCGGCGTCTTCGTGGTTACGCTCGAGATGTGGCTCGTACCAGCGGCGGACCTGTTCGAACTCCGCCGGCCACGACGACTGCCGGCCGCATATCTTCGACATCAGTTCGACGAACGGATGCCAGTCCTCCACTGCGCGGGCCGGCGGCGCGAACGACGCCAGCGCGCCGACTGTGTGATGCGCGCTGCCGCATGCATCTGTGTGAGTGTCCGGGATAGCGCCCGCACTGGTGCGTTCGGCGACCTGATCGAGCACCCGCGCGGCCGTCGCCGGGCCGACGCCGGGCATCAACTGCACCACGCGAAAACCCGCGACCCGATCGCGCGGATTCTCCGCCCATCGCAGCACCGCGAGCACGTCCTTCACATGAACCGAATCGAGAAACTTGAGGCCGCCGAATTTGACGAACGGGATGTTGCGCCGGGTCAGTTCGATCTCGAGCGCCGCGCTATGGTGCGACGCCCGAAACAGCACGGCCTGCGACTTCAGCTTCATGCCGTCTTCACGCGCTTCCAGCACCTTCTCGACCACATAACGCGCCTGATCGGCTTCATCGGCAACGGTGACAAGACGCGGCCGCTGTGCCGAAGCGCGATCGGTCCACAGGTTCTTCGTGAAGCGCTCCGCCGCGAGGTCGATCACCGCGTTCGACGCAGCGAGAATCGGCTGCGTTGAACGATAGTTGCGTTCGAGCGTGACCTGCTTTGCGGGCGGATCGAAGTGCGCCGGGAAATCCAGGATGTTGCGCACCGTCGCGCCGCGAAACGAATAGATCGACTGCGCGTCGTCACCGACCACTGTGAGTCCGCGACCGTCCGGCTTGATCCCGAGCAGGATGGACGCCTGCAGGCGGTTGGTGTCCTGATACTCGTCGACCAGCACGTGATCGAAGCGGCCCGACATGTCGGCGGCGATCGACGGTTCTGCGGCCATATGCGACCAGTAGAGCAGCAGGTCGTCGTAGTCGAGCACGCTTTGCGCCTGCTTGGCGGCCACATACGCGGCGAACAGCATGCGCAGGTCGGCTTCCCATTCGCGGCACCAGGGGAACGCGGTGTTCAGCACGTCGGCCAGTGAGGCGCCGGTGTTCACGACACGTGAATAGATCGAGAAACAGGTGTTCTTCGACGGAAACCGTTTCTCCTTCGCCGACAAGCCGAGTTCGTGGCGTACGAGGTTCATCAGATCGGCCGAGTCTTCGCGATCATTGATCGTGAACGTGGGCGACAGACCGATGAGATCGGCATATTCGCGCAGCAGGCGCGCGCCGACGCTGTGAAACGTACCCGACCACGTCAGACCCTGCGCGAGCGCTGCCCGCGCGCCGAGCGCCGCGCCCGCGATGCGTGTGACGCGCCGGGTCATGTCCTGCGCAGCACGACGCGAAAACGTCAGCAGCAGGATGCGACGCGGATCGGCGCCCTTCACGACCAGATGTGCGACGCGATGCGCCAGTGTGTTCGTCTTGCCGGATCCTGCCCCGGCGATCACCAGAAGCGCGCCAGGCGTGTGCCCGGGATTGTCCGCCCCGAATTCGACGGCCTCGCGCTGCGCTTCGTTGAGCTGCGCGAGATAAGCGGCGGCATCGGATGGCGGGAAATCGGCGACAGAAAGCACAGGGGTCAGCAACGCGAAGTGACAGGGCGACGCATACTGTATATCCATACAACCTGCGCCGACAAGCGCCCTTTTTTCGGTGCGCCGGACGTTGCACTTTGCTGCTTCCAGCGAGCCGACCGATGGCGATCGAGGGACAAATAAAACGGTCCGGAACGTTCATGCGTCGTCGTGCAGGCACGCGGGGTGCGCGCATCGCACTTCTGGCTTATGATTCGAGCCCCTCCCTTCTGTCGTTTCTGACCGGCGCGCGCCATGCCCAACCTCGATTTCACGCTGACCGGCGATTACGTCGAACTCCACAACCTGCTGAAGATCACCGGCCTCGCAGACAGCGGCGGTTCGGCGAAGCTGATCGTCGCGTCGGGTGCGGTAACGGTCGATGGCCAGGTCGAAACGCGCAAGACCTGCAAGATCCGTGCGGGCCAGGTCGTCCTGCTGGGCGATACGCGAATCGCCGTCCATGAAGGCTAGCGAAAGAAACCGCACCAGAAATGTGCTTCTTGATCGACAGCGGCACCGCGACACAATAAGCTGTCTCTTTTAGAAGAAAACGGCGCGGACCCCGGTTCCGCGCGCCGTTCCTCGCTCATGACCCAACCTGGTTTTTCCCGCGTCGCCACGGCGGCGCCCTCGCTGTCGCGCCATGCCGCCGACACCGCCCGTCTCGCTGCCCCGCTTGCCATTGCACAGCTTTCGCAGATGGCGATGGCCGTCACCGATACCGTCCTGCTCGGCTCGCTCGGCCCGGACGCACTCGCGGCCGGTGGCCTTGGCGCCAACCTGTTCTTCGTCGTCGTGACGCTGCTGCAGGGCGTGTTGACGTCCGTCAGCGTGAGCGTTGCGCATGCGCGCGGCGCGCAGGCGGAAGACCGCGTACCGCATATCTACTGGACAGGCCTTCTGCTCTCGATCCTGCTCGCGGCCCCGGCGTTCGCACTGCTGTCACTTGCGACGCCGATCCTGCTCGCGTTCGGCGAACCGGCCGTGCTCGCGCACAACGTCGGCGAATACGCGGCGATGCTGCGCTGGGGCGCGCCTGCCAGCCTGATCGGGATCGGCTTGATGCGCTCGTTTCTGCCGGCTATCGGGGCGGCGAAGCGGCTCCTCTGGGTGTCGATCGGTGGCGTCTTCGTGAACGCTTTCCTGAACTACGGCCTGATTCATGGCGCGTACGGTCTACCGCGACTCGGATTCCTCGGCTCGGCCGCTGCGACGACCATCACTGTCTGGCTGACCGCACTCACCCTGTTGGCGCTGCTGCATCTGCGCCCGCGCTACAGGCATTTCGTCACGGCGACGCGACCCGAAATGCCGCTGATGGGCGAGCTGTTCGGCATCGGCTGGCCGGTGGCGATCACATACGGCGTCGAGTCGACGCTTTTCCTCGCGACCGGCCTGATGGTCGGCCTGCTCGGCGAATCGCAGCTCGCCGCGCACCAGATCGCACTCAACGTGGCCTCGGTGGCTTTCATGGTGCCGCTCGCGATCGGCCAGGCGGCGAATGTGCGCGTCGGGTACTGGTCCGGCGCCGGGCAACCGCTTGCCGCGCGACATGCCGGGTTCGTTGCGCTCGCGCTCGGCGTCGGCTTCATGGTGCTGTCGGGCCTTGTGTTGATCATTGCGCCACATGCGATCGTGGGCCTGTATCTGCACCTCGACGACCCGGCGAATGCATCGACCGTTTCGCTTGCCGCTTCCCTGCTCCGCGTAGCGGCCATCTTCCAGATCGTCGACGGCATGCAGACGGTCGGCTCCGGCTGCCTGCGCGGTCTGAAAGACACCCGTGTGCCAATGATCGTCGCTGCCTTCGGCTACTGGGGCATCGGCTTTCCGACCGGCTACACGCTGGCGTTTCACTTCGGTCTGGGCGCGCGCGGCCTGTGGTGGGGCCTCGCCGCCGGCCTCGCCAGCGTGGCGCTGCTGATGACGCTCCGTTTTCACCGGATGAGCCTCCGGCGCGTGCCCGCTGCCATCCCGGCCGCTGATCCGGCGACCGACCCAGGACTTACCCGGTAAACGCTGAATACGTAGCCGGGAACGGCTGTCTGACTGGAAGCTGACCAGTAAAATAAGCGTCCGCTACATAGCGGCGCTGCTTTTACCGTCAATCCAGGCAAACAGGACCTTTCATGCTCGCCCGCGTTACCCGTCTTTTCCCTCTGTGGGCCGTGCTCGTTTCACTTGCGGCGTACTTTTCGCCGACGTCCGTCACGGGCATCGCCCCGCACGTCACGACCCTGCTCACGATCATCATGCTGGCCATGGGTGTCACGCTTTCTGCTGCCGATTTCCAGCGCGTCTTTACGCGGCCGGCTCCGGTTGTTGCCGGCATCGTGCTGCACTACCTCGTGATGCCGCTTGCCGCGTGGGTGATCGCGAAGGCGCTGCGCATGCCGCCCGATCTCACCGCCGGAATGGTGCTCGTCGGCAGTGTGGCAAGCGGCACAGCGTCAAACGTCATGATCTATCTGGCGCGTGGCGACGTCGCGCTGTCCGTCACGATCAGCGCACTGTCGACGCTCGTCGGCGTGTTCGCGACGCCGTTGCTCACGCGTCTTTACGTCGACGCTTCGATTGCCGTCGACGTACACGGCATGCTGATGAGCATCCTGCAGATCGTCGCGCTGCCGATCGTCGTTGGCCTGATCGTCAATCATCTGTTCGGTCGCGTCGTGCGCAGGATCGAGCCGGTGCTGCCGCTGGTTTCGATGGTCGCAATCCTGCTGATCATCGCGGCGGTGGTGGGCGGCACGCAGAAGAGCATTGCATCGGTCGGCCTCGTGGTGATGCTCGGCGTTGTGCTGCATAACGGCATCGGCCTGCTCGGCGGCTACTGGGGCGGCCGTCTGCTCGGTTTCGACGAAGCCGTCTGCCGCACACTTGCAATCGAAGTCGGCATGCAGAACTCGGGCCTCGCCGCGACGCTCGGCAAGCTGTACTTCACGCCGATCGCCGCGCTCCCGGGCGCGCTGTTCTCGGTGTGGCACAACCTGTCGGGTTCGCTGCTCGCGGGCTACTGGGCCGGCCGCCCGGCAAAAGGCTCGACGCATCCCGACGGCGCTCCCGCGCTGACGCCCGAACGCAGTTGAGCCACCTCGTCACCCGGGTCGATACCCGCTTCGTTATTCGCTTCGCGCGGCCATCGTCCCGATGACCGCGCACACGCGGCGGCTCACCCTCTCCCGAGCGCCCGCCGCGTGTTTGCCCAACCCTCGCCCTGCCCTCCGCCACTCGCTATGGCGCATCCGTCACCGTGCCGCCGCGCCAGCCAGCCGAACGCTTCCACGCATTCTGAAGTGGCCCGCTCGTGCAATCAATATGCCGAATGGCCGAGTCGGCCTGCGTGCCGGATTCCACTTAGAATGCTTTCCAGGCCGCGTGAATTGTTCGCGGTATGCCGCTTGCTATCGGTGGCAGTCGATTCAACGGGAGAAAGCGAAGGTGCCGGCATCCAACAGCAAAAACAATCTGGTTTGGCTCCATCTGCATGGCACCAGGACTGCGGGCATCCGCTTCGCTTTCGCGTGCGCGGTCGTGGCGCTTGTCAGCGGTTGCGCAACGCGCCCACCGGCTACCGATGTTCACCGCGACATTACGCATGCCCTGCCGGCGTCGGAACCCACCGCGCTCGGCGCGGCGTTGGCGCCGCTCGAGCGCGCCCACCCTGATGAGTCCGGCTTCCGCGTGCTGGCGAACGGCACCGACGCGTTGCAGATGCGTATCGCGCTCACCCGCGCCGCGACGAAAACGCTCGACATGCAGTACTACACCGCCAATGAGGACACCACCGGCAAGCTGCTTCTCGCGGCCGCGCTGTATGCGGCCGACAAGGGCGTACGGGTGCGCATGCTGGTCGACGACCTGAACTTCAAGGACATCGATCGCGTGATGGCGGCGCTCAACTCGCACGACAACATCGAAGTCCGTGTCTTCAACCCGTTCGGTTCCGCTCAGGAAAGCCTGTTCCAGCGCACGAGCAACGTATTCACACAGCTCGGCCACTTCACGCGGCGCATGCATAACAAGGCGATGATCGCGGACAACCAGCTGGCAATTGTCGGCGGCCGCAATCTTGGCGACGAATACTTCAGTGCGAGCGAAACGCTGCAGTTTCGCGACATCGACGTGCTGGCTGCAGGCCCGGTCACAGCCGACATTTCGGCAAGCTTTGACGAATACTGGAACAGCAGCGCGTCGTACCCGCTACGCGTGCTCAACAAGCAGCGGTTCGACGCTGGTGAACTCGACACAATGCGCGACGAACTGCGCGCGCATTGGCGCACCAACGCCGACCCGTACAACGCGAAGCCGCTGAATGCGACGCCGCTTGCATCGCAGATTACACATGGCGATCTCGGACTCACGTGGGCGCACGCCGAATTCAAGGCCGACACGCCGGACAAGATCACGCATCCTTCGCCGAACTACAAAAGTCCGCCGCTGGAACGCGTGATTGCGCTCGCGAACGCGGCGCAAAAGGAAGTGCTGATCACATCACCCTACTTCGTGCCTCACGACGTGGGTGTCACGACGCTCGGTGCAATGACGCGGCGCGGGGTGCGCGTCGCCGTGCTGACCAACTCGCTTGCCGCCACCGATGCAGTCGTCGTGGCGGCCGGGTACAGTCCCTATCGTGTGCCGCTGCTGGAACGTGGCGTCGAACTCTACGAATTCATGCCCCAACAGGAGCAAGGCCGTACGCGGGTCGACTTCACCGGTTCGACATCGCGGACGAGCCTGCACGCGAAGACCTTTGTGATCGACCGCCAGACGGCCGTGATCGGCTCGATGAATCTCGATCCGCGGTCCGCGAATCTCAACACGGAACTGGTGCTCGTGATTCATAGCCCGCCGATCGCGGATAAGCTGGCGAGGATTTTCGATCATGCAACGGCGCCGGCGGTCAGCTATCGCGTGACGCTGGTCACGCCCGAGCAGCTTGCGCGGCTCAAGGCAACAAGCGCGCCGCCCAGCGAACTCATCTGGACCGGTGAAGAAAATGGACAGTTGCGAACGTGGAACCTGGATCCGGACGCGGGTTTTTACAGGAATCTGATGACAGGAGTTTTCATGCTGCTGCCAGTCGACAGCCAGCTTTGATGTTCGCCGGCCGCAGAACGCGGCGCGATAGCACTTTCTCAAGTGGAGTTGAACCATGACCGAAGATGTACGAATGGAGCGTGACACGTTCGGCGAAATTGCCGTGCCGAATGCAAAGCTCTGGGGCGCGCAGACGCAGCGCTCGTTGCAGAACTTCAGGATCTCGACCGAAAAACAGTCGCCGGAACTGATCACGGCGCTGGCGCTCATCAAGCGCGCCGCGGCTGAGGTGAATCAGGGTCTCGGCGTCCTCGACGAAACGAAGGCCAGCGCAATCATCCAGGCCGCCGACGAGATCATCGATGGCAAGCACCCCGACGAATTCCCGCTAGCCGTATGGCAGACCGGTTCCGGCACGCAAAGCAACATGAACCTCAACGAGGTGATCGCGAACCGCGCCAGCGAACTGCTCGGCGGCGAGCGCGGCGAAGCGCGCAAGGTGCATCCGAATGACGACGTGAACCGCGGGCAGTCGTCGAACGACGTATTCCCGACGGCAATGCATATCGCAGCGGCCCTCGGCATCGTCAGGCATCTGCTGCCGGCTTTGAAGACGTTGCGCGATACGCTCGATACGAAGGCGAAGGCATTCACCGGCATCGTCAAGATTGGCCGCACACATTTGCAGGACGCCACGCCGCTCACGCTCGGTCAGGAGTTTTCGGGTTACGTCGCGCAGCTCGATCAGTGCGCAAAGCATGTCGAATCGGCGCTGCCGCATCTGTACGAACTCGCGCAGGGCGGCACGGCGGTCGGCACCGGGCTGAATGCGCATCCGCAGTTCGCGGACAAGGTCGCGGCCGCCATCGGCAAGCTCACCGGCTTGCCGTTCGTGTCCGCACCGAACAAGTTCGAGGTGATGGCAGCCGCCGACGCCCTCGTCTTCGCGCACGGCACGCTGAAAACGGTTGCAGCAAGCCTGATGAAGATCGCCAATGACGTCCGCTGGCTCGCGAGCGGCCCGCGTTGCGGTCTGGGCGAACTGTCGATTCCAGAGAACGAACCGGGTAGCTCGATCATGCCAGGCAAGGTCAACCCGACGCAGTCCGAAGCGCTCACGATGCTGGCCTGTCAGGTGTTCGGCAACGACGTCGCGGTGAATTTCGGCGGCGCGAGCGGCAATTTCGAACTCAACGTGTTCCGTCCGATGATTGCGCACAACGTGCTGCAATCCATTCGGCTGCTGGCCGACGGCGCGCACAGTTTCAACGACAATTGCGCCGTCGGCATCGAGCCGAACCGGGATCGCATTGACACCCTGCTGAACGAATCGCTGATGCTGGTCACCGCGCTTAATCCGCACATCGGCTACGACAAGGCCGCGCAGATCGCGAAGAAGGCGCATAAGGAAGGCACGACACTGAAGGCCGCGGCGCTCGCGCTCGGCCACGTGACGGAGCAGCAGTTCGACGAATGGGTCAAGCCGGCCGAGATGGTCGGTACGGTCAAGGTCTGATGCCGGATCGCGGCTGGATGTGAAAAACGCTGCGTCGGCGTCAGCCGGCGCAGCGTTTCCTCACGCCGCCCGCAATCTCAAACCTCGCCTTTCACCACTTCTTCCGGCTTCAGCTCGACGATGGCATCGAGTGCTTCCTTGACGTCCATCGCGTATTTGGCGAGGCGCTTCTGCTCGTCGGTTTCCGGTACGAACGACGGCACCGCGACCGGGTGCCCGTTCTCGTTGACAGCGACCATCACGACGAGGCAGTCAGTCGTCTGCAACAGTTCGCCGCCCTTCGGGTCCCCCGCCTGCACGGACACATGAATGTGCATGCTGGTACGTCCTGTCGCGACGACGCGTGCGCGCAGTTCAACCAGGTTACCGACCAGGATCGGACGGCGAAACCGGATATTGCCGACGCTTACCGTCACACAGTAGCGACCCGACCAGACGGCCGCACAGGCGTAAGCGGTTTCGTCGATCCACTTCATCAGCGCACCGCCGTGAACCTTGCCGCCGAAGTTGACTGAGGTCGGCTCGGCGAGAAAGCGGAAGGTGGTTTCGGAACGGTCCATCGAGGCCGCAGGGGTGTGGGTCTTCACTCTACTCATCCTGGACTCCGTTCGGATTGAGATTATCGAAAGGAGCCGATTATACGAGCGCCAGAAACAGCGGGGTGTGCAGCCCGCTGGCGCCGGCTTGCCGGCGCGGGAAACCTGCACGCGTTAAACCCCTCACGAAGCCGACGCAAACCGCTCGCGATAGTCGAGCGGCAACACGCCGAATCTCCTGAGGAATGCACGTCGCAGGTTCTGCTCGCTGCCGAAACCGCAGTCGAGCGCGATCCGCTTGAGCGGCGAGCGCGAAGCGGCAAGCGAGCGCGCAGCCGCCTCGAGCCGCATCGACGAAACGGTTTTGGCCGGCGTGCGCCCGACTTCGTCGACATAACGTCGTGCGAAAGTGCGCGGGCTCATCCGCGCCTGTCCGGCGAGCCGCTCAACTGACAGGTCGTCGCGCAGATTGACGGCCATCCAGCTGTGCAGCGCGTCGAACGGGCCGCCTGCCGAAGCCTGCGCCGCCAGCGCCGCGCTGAACTGCGACTGTCCGCCCGGCCTCTTCATGAAGACAACCAGCCGGCGCGCAGCCTGCATCGCGACCGCGTGTCCGACGTCCTCTTCGATCAGCGCCAGGGCGAGATCGATGCCCGCTGTTACGCCCGCCGAAGTCCACACCGCGCGCTCTTCCTTCTGGTCGCGCGCGTCACCCGCGCGGGAACGGCCCAAACCACGCCCGTTACCTGCGTCGTGTGCATCACGCCCATCAGGCGCCTGACGTAAATCGTCGGCTTCACGCCAGTCTCGCGCATCGCGAATAAAAATCGGATCAGCATCGACGCGCACATTCGGAAAATGCCGAGCGAGCAGATCAGCGTCGCGCCAGTGCGTCGTTGCACGGCGTCCGTCGAGGAGACCCGCCGCCGCCAGATAGAACGCGCCGGTGCACACCGAGCACACGCGCCGCACATCCGGCGCGCGGCGCGCGATCCACGCTACGAGTTCGGGCTGCAGCGCGATCCGCTCGTCGATCGGCACACCGGGAACGATGAGCGTATCGATGCGTTCATCGTCGAGCGTATCGAGCCGTTGCGTGACAACCGGCAAGCCCGGAAACGTCTGCAAAACACCGCCTTCGATCGAAGCCACGGTCACCCGATACGCCACCGGCTTCTCACCCGGACGATGGCCAGCGGATGAACCTGCAGCCTTGTGCCCCGCTTCAGCCAACGTCAACTCGGCGCGCCAGAATGCCTCCAGCGGACCGCACGCATCGAGCAGCACGAGATCCGGCGCGACCGCGATCACAACGTGACGGACAACAGGATTAGAAACAGAACCGGTCATGTGAGCAGGCAATCGTCCAGTCGAAACAGAAAGACTCAGGAAGCCACGGCAACGGCAACACGGGCGCGCGACCACGCGAAAGCGAGCGTCGCGAGCGCGGCCATGCCGAGCACCGGAAAAATAGCCGCGTTGACCAGCGTCCAGCCGAAGTGCGCGAGCAGTTGCCCGGCGAACAGCGAACCGAGCGCGGAAAACGCAAACGTCGTGAATTCGCTGGTGGCCTGCGTCTTCGCGCGTTCGGACGGCCGGTACGATTGCGACAGGAGTGTCGAGCCGCCAACGAACATGAAATTCCAGCCGACGCCGAGGCACGCCAGCGCCGCATAGAAGTGCGGCAGGTCGGTCGAGCGAAGTGCGAGCACGCCGCACAGCGCCGACAGCACGATTCCCGTGCCGATCACGCGCAGGACGCCGAAGCGCTGGATCAATCGCGCGGAAATGAACGACGGCGCGAACATGCCGACCAGATGCCACTGGATGATCTGCGCGCCTTCGCCGATCGTGTGTCCACAGGCGACGGCGGCGATGGGCGTCGCGGTCATCACGAACGTCATCACCGCATAGCCGAGCGCGTTGTTCGCGAGCGCGGCGAGGAAGATCGGTTGCCGGACGATGCGTCCGAGCGGTCGCGCGGGCTCGGCCGCCACAGCAGCGCTCGCGGCCGACGGCACGTGATCGCGATAGAGCAGCGCGAGCAGCACGATCGACAGCAGCCCGAATGCCGTCACCATCACGTAGGACCCGGCGAACGCCACCGGCGCGAGCCAGTCGCGGCTCCAGGCGGCAAGCGCCGGGCCGGCGACGGCGGCCACGACGCCGCCCGCCAGCACCGTCGAGATCGCGCGGCCTTTCGCTTCGACGCCGACCGCGTCGGCGGCGGCGAGCCGGTAGTACTGCGCGAACGCCTGGAATACGCCGACCGTCGCCGTGCCCGCGCAGAACGCCCAGAAGCTGTGATGAAAGATCGCATACACGGAGATCGCGCCGCCCGCCGCACCGACACCCGCGCCAATCACAAAGCCCGCGCGTCGCCCGATGCGGGCCATCAGGAACGACGCGAAGATCGTCGTCAGCGCGGCAGCGACGGTGATCAGCGAAAACGGCAGCGTGGCGAGCGCCTTGTCATCGGCGAGCGTGTATCCGACGAGCCCGGTCAATGTCAGATCGATGGAAACGGACGACGTGTAAAGCGCCTGACACACGGCCAGCACGCGTGCGGCGCGCCGGCCGCCGGCGTCAGGCAGAAGCGGATCGGGAACAGCGGAAGAAGGAGCACCAAAGGACGACATCGACAGGCCTCACGCGGTAGAAGTGGCGATGTTCTGGATCGTCACACGTCCGCTCATGGCAGGAATGCCAATGATGCATCAATTCCCGCCAATGCTGCCGATGCGTCAGAGGTTATTTATGGAAGGTGACGCCTTCGTCGATGGTGCCGTACATCGTGATGCCGCTCGAACCTGACTGCGACGGGCCCGCGCCGCCCTGCGCGCAGCCGGCGCATAGCGCCATGGCCACGAGCGCCGCAATGGCGAAGAAGAGTTTCATGACTGCCTTGCTGTACGCCAGAAGGAGATTCCAATTCTAGCCTGGCGAGGATCACGCATCCGGGAGCATGACCGCACTCCATATTCCAGGTCGCGCTGAAACATGAATGCCGATGCCGCGCTAAAGTCATGTCATCGCGTGCCTTTCCGGCTGCCGCCCATATGGAGACACTCATGTCCAATCCGCTCCTCGACGATCGTGACCAGAGCCATTTTCCTGGCCTCAGCCGCCTCGGCGCGCTGCTCGCCGATCCCGGCCGCGCCGCGATGCTGTGGGCGTTGATGGATGGCAGTGCGCGGCCGGCCGGCGAACTCACGCTGATCGCGGGGCTCTCGCCGTCCGCCGCCAGTGCACATCTGGCGCGGCTGACTGACGGCGGTCTGCTCGCGCTCGAAGTCCGCGGCCGGCATCGGTACTTCCGGATCGCCACGCCGGAGATCGCCGCCACGATCGAAGCGCTCGCCAATGTCGCGCAGGCCGCCGCGCCGCAACGTCCGGTGCTGCGGCCCGCGCGCACGGTACCGGTCGACATGCGTTACGCACGCACCTGCTACGACCATATGGCCGGTGAACTGGCGGTGCGCGTGTTCGAAAGGATGGTCGGCGACGGCATGCTCACGCAGCATGGCGACACGCTCGACGCGACGCCCGCCGGCGCGGCCCGCTTCGCCGGCTGGGGCATCGACGTCGGCGGCCAGCAGGCGCGGCGCCGACGCTTCGCCTGTACCTGCCTCGACTGGAGCGAGCGCAGGCCGCATCTGGGCGGTGCGCTCGGCGCGGCGCTGCTTGATGCGTGGAAGACCCACGGCTGGGTTGAACGCACGGACCGGCCGCGCATCCTGCGAATCACGCCCGCTGGACGCCGTCATTTCGACAGTTTTCTGACGGAATGACCCGCGGGCTCCAGCTTTTTCCCGCAGCACGTCACAAACGACAATTTTTGTTACACGCATCCCCGGAGGGCTTACAAATGAGCGCGCCTTGATACAGGCACGGCAGGTAGAGTGATTTCACAGGATGCAGCCAGAGGGCCGCGTCTGACGGAGAGAAAACATGAAAACACTCACCACACACCTGCTTACGTTCCGTCGTCTCACGGGCTATGCCCTGATCGCTGCTGCTCCGTTTTCGCTTGCCGCCCAGACTGCGTTCGCGCAGACTGCCCCGCCGTACGCACCGCAGGCGGCAACAGGACAGAATGTCGATCCGCCGGGACGCGTCGCGCGTCTGAACTACACCTCAGGCGCGGTCACGACGGAACCCGCCGGCGCGACCGACTGGTCGTACGCGCAGATCAACCGTCCGCTGACGACCGGCGACCAGCTCTGGAACGACAAGGGCGCGCGCTCGGAAATGCACCTTGGTTCGACGGCGGTTCGCCTCGGTGAATCGACGAGCCTCGACGTCCTCAATCTCGACGACAACAATGCGCAACTCAAGGTCGCGCAGGGCACGCTCTCGACGCGCGTGCGTTCGTTGCCGCCCGGCTCGACGTACGAAATCGACACACCGAATCTCGCACTCGGCGTGACAGCGGCGGGCGACTATCGCGTCGACGTCGCACCCGATGGCAGCAGCACGACCGTGACGGTGCGCAATGGCGCCGCGACGGTCTATGGCGACGGCGGACAGGTGCCCGTTCAGGCTGGCCAGCAGGTGACGTTCTCCGGCACGAACCTGCAGCAGGTTGCCGATAACGGCGCACCGGGCCCTGACGCTTTCGATCGATGGGCATTGAGCCGCGACGCCGCTGAGGACCGCTCGGTCTCGGCGCGCTATGTGTCGCGCGACATCCCTGGCTACCAGGATCTCGATGCGAACGGCACGTGGCGCAACGACCCGCAATACGGCGAAATGTGGGTGCCGAATTCGGTGCCGACGGACTGGGCGCCGTATCACGACGGCCACTGGGTCTGGCAGGCGCCGTGGGGCTGGACATGGATCGACGACGCACCGTGGGGCTTCGCGCCGTATCACTACGGCCGCTGGGCTTACGTCGACAATTCATGGGCGTGGGCGCCGGGACCGGTTGTCGTCAGCGAGCCGCCGGTGTATGCGCCGGCGCTCGTCGCGTTTGTGGGCGGCGGCGACAGCCACTTCAACTGGGGCGTGAATCTGGCGATCGGCGGCGCGGTGGCGGCGGGTTGCGCGTGGTTCCCGCTAGGACCGGGCGAGCCCTGGCATCCGCGTTGGGGGGGCTGGAGTCCGCACTATTACGATCGCGTCAACAACTCGGTGGTGGTGAACAACTACAACCGGGAAGTGAACGTGACGAACATCAACGTCCACAACACCTACATCAACTATCGCGCGCCAGGTGGCGTGACGGCCGTCCCGGCGACGGCATTCGTCCACGGTCAGCCAGTGGGACGCTTTGCGCAGAAGGTTGATCCGCGTCAGTGGAAAAACGTGCAGATCAATCCGGGCGGTCCCGGCATCGCGCCGGTGCGCGAGAGCTTCAACCCGGGAATGCGCAACGCGAACTACCGCCCGCCGTCGAACGTGTCGGAACGGCCGGTAATCGCAACGCGTAGTCCGGCGATGCCGGCGGCGTATCGCGACAACCTTGCGCAACATTTTGCGCAAAGCGGCGGCCGGGTGCCGAACGCGGGTAGTCCGGTCGTGCGCACTTCCGTGCCGGCGCATCTGGGTAACGGGCCGGGACGCGGTGAACCGGGTGTGCCGCAGCAGAACGTGCGTGTTGTGCAGTCACACGGGCCGGGCGCGATGCCGGGTCGTGAAGGTCAGGTTGCGCAGCGTCCGGGTGAGCCTGCTGCAAACGTGGGACGTCCGGCCGTTGAGGGCGCGCCTGGGATGCAAGGCGGGCCGCGGGGGCCAGGGCAGCCTGGTCAGTTAGAACAGGCGGGACGGCCCAGTCAGCCTGGACAGTTAGAACAGGCGGGACGGCCCAGTCAGCCCGGACAGCCCGTTCAGGGAGCGCAACCACGGCCGGGCGCGCCCACGCAGATGGCTAACGAACATCCGCAGCCGGGTAATGGCGTGCCTCGTCCGCCACAGGTCTGGGGCAATGCTCCGAATGGCGGGCAGCCGCATCCGGAACAAGGCGCCGCAGCCGGTCAGCCGCGCCACGAGCCAGCGTGGACGCAGCCGCACGTGCCGATGGCGCAGCAGTCCCATGGACAGCCGCAGCCTCAGCCGCAACAGCCCGGCGGCGCGATGCAGGGTCGTCCGGTACAGGCGGAACATGGCGCGCCGCCTGCACCGAACCGTCCGGAGAACGCGGCTGTCGCCCAGCAGCCGCGTCCGGAAATCCATCCGCAGCAGCCGCAACCGCAACAGCAGGCGCAACAGATGCCACGTCCGCAGCCTCAGCCGGCGCAACAGGCACCGCGGGCGCCGGAAATGCACGCGCAGCCACAACCCCAGCCGCAGGTCCAGCAGCCGCGCCCGCAACCTCAGCCACAGCCACAGGTCCAGCTACCGCGTCCGCAGCCGCAACCCCAGCCGCAACCCCAGCCGCAGGCCCAGCTGCCGCGCCCGCAACCTCAGCCACAGGTCCAGCAGCCGCGCCCGCAGCCACAGCCGCAGGCCCAACAGCCGCGTCCGGAACCGCGTCCGCAGCCACAACCCCAGCCTCAGCCGCGCCAGGAATTTCACCCGCAGCAGGCGCAGCAGCCGCATCCCCAGCCGGCGCCACAACCCCAGCCGCAGCCGCGTCCGCCGCAGCAGGTCCAGCAACCGCAGCCGCATCCGCAGCCTCAGCCGCACCCGGACCAGCACGCCACGAGCGGCGGACATGAGGAGCGTCACAAAGCTTAAAGTCTTTTCCGATCGCAATCAGACGCAAAAAAGCCCGCATCGCTGCGGGCTTTTTTTGACGCGACGCCAAACGAAGCGACATAAAAAAACGAAACGAAGCCTACACGGCCATCGGCGCAGTCAGCGGCTCGTGATGCCGGTAACCGACCAGCGAGAAATCCGACGGCTCGATTTTCTCGAGCCATTCCGGCTCGTAGACCCCGGTCTGCGCATAAGCCGGCACGCGGTCGGCAATCGCGAACGACGGGCTTTCGAACGGCTCGCGCGTCAGTTGCTGCTGCAGCATGTCGAGCTGGTTCTCGTAGATGTGTGCGTCGCCGATGAAATACGTGAACCAGCGCGGCGTGTAACCCGTCAGCCGTCCGACCAGATGTAGCAACGCCGCACCCTCGGTCAGATTGAACGGCGTGCCGAGACCGACATCGTTGCTGCGAATGTATAGACACAGCGAAATCTCGCGCTTCGCCGCGTTCGGCAGAAACTGGTACAGCAGGTGACACGCGGGCAGCGCGATTTCGTCGAGCACCGCCGGGTTCCAGGCGTGAAACAGAATGCGGCGGTCCGACGGATTGCGCATGATCGTGTCGAGACACTGCCGCAATTGGTCGACCGCCTTGTAAAGCAGCACTTTCGGCGTGCCCGCTTCGTCGAACCGGGTAACGACGCTAAAGCCGCGCGAGGTCGCGTCGGCGATCTGCGCGGTGGCGCCCGCGTCCAGCACCTTGTAGGCCGGCCATTTGCGCCACTGCACGCCGTACACGTCGCCGAGGTCGTCCGGGCCTTCGCGATACGGGTTCGCGAGCCATTGCGGATTATCGTTGGCGTTCGCGTCCCAGACCTTGCAGCCGAGCGCGCGAAACTCCGCCGCGCTACGAGAGGCGCGCAGGAATCCGACCAGTTCGCCCACGGCCGACTTGAACGCCAGTTTCTTCGTGGTGACAGCCGGGAAACCCTGCTGCAGATCGAAGCGCATCATCGCGCCGGGCATGCTGATCGTGCGGATGCCCGTGCGGTTTTCCTGCCACGTACCGGTGTCGAGGATCTGGCGGACGAGGTCGAGGTATTGTTTCATTCGGGTTCCTTCGGCCGGGCGCGGACGCACCCGTTTTTGGCGGAGAATCCCTGATTTTAGCAAGCGCGGCGGACTCCCGTCCGGCCGCGCCGTTTTGCCGTCGATCCAGCGACCACCGGAGCCAGCCGGCGAGTCCCTGGATGAAGTTGAAAGAAACGTCGAACGCGCTTCAAAGATGCGGAATAGTCACGGGCAGATCGGGATTCTGCGTGAGGGGTTCGCCGTCGATATGCCGCATGCCGTGCGAGCACAGCAAACGGTACAGCGTCACACGCGAGATGCCGAGTTCCTGCGCCGCATCGCCGAGACGCCCGCGGTGTCGCAACAGCGCGAGTTCGATGGCCTGCCGTTCGGCCGCTTCGCGTGCCTGCGCGAGCGACACCGGCACAATTTCCACGTAGTCCGCGAGTTCGAGATCGCGCGCCGTGATCGCGCGCCCTTCGGACATCACGATCGCGCGGCGCACCCGATTGATCAGTTCGCGCACATTGCCCGGCCAGCTGTAGTTATGCAGCGCCGCGATCGCATCCGGCGAAAAACCGCGCAGACGCCGGCTCGCATCCTTCCTGAAACGCTCGAGCATGTGGCGCGCGAGCAGTTCGATGTCCTTGCCGCGCGCACGCAGCGGCGGTTCGTCGATCTGCAGCACGCACAGACGGTGGTAGAGGTCGGCGCGGAAGCGTCCTTCGATCATCGCGGTATGCATGTCGACGTGCGTCGCCGAAATGATCCGTACATCGACGGACGTCGACGCATGGCCACCCAGCCGTTCGACCTTCCCTTCCTGCAGGAAGCGCAGCAGGCTCGCCTGGCTTTCCATCGGCAGATCGCCGATTTCATCGAGGAACAGCGTGCCGCCGTTGGCCGCTTCAACGCGGCCGATCTTGCGCTGGTTCGCACCGGTAAAGGCACCGCGCTCGTAGCCAAACAGTTCGGATTGCAGCAGATGCGGTGGAATCGCGCCGCAGTTGATCGGTACAAATGGCGCCGCGCGGCGGCCCGAGCGTTCGTGAATCGCAATCGCCGTCAGTTCCTTGCCCGTGCCCGATTCGCCGGAGATGAACACCGGCGCATCGGTCATCGAAACCTTGCGGATCGAGCGGAAGAGCGCCAGCATCGCGTCGCACGAGCCGACCATTTCGCCTTCAGTGCCGGCGGTCGAAGAATCGTTCGAGGCGGGCTCGCCCAGCGAGATCATTCCATAAGCGTGACCGACCGAATCGACAATGCGGTCGCCCGCATACGGGACCGTTACGTAATCGAAACAGTAGTCGCGCACGAGGCGGCGCAGTGCCGCGTCCTGCAACTGGCCGGGTGTGGTGGCGGCAACCCAGCCGACATTGGGCATCGTGAGGCACGACTCGAAGCCGACAATTTCATGCGGCTGAAAGCGGCTCGACAGATCGAGCAGGCCACCGGCTGCCGTACCAGCGCGCACTGCGCGACGAACGTCCCGAGCCGAATTGACTACTTCCACATGCCAGCCGCGCTGATGAAAGCGCGTGTTCAGGTCCGCGCTTGGATCGCGAGTCACGTAAATCAATTGCCGCGGTGCGGATTCCATTATTCAGATCCTCTCGTCAACGAACGTTAAGGATGACGGCACGTACCTGAACAGTTGTTTTCAGACACGCTGGTTCACGTCGGGATTTCGCGTTGGCAAAAACCGAACGGCCATTCCATTCCGTGCGGACAGCGGATCCCCGAAAAGCGGCGCGTGTGTTATGAGACGTCCGTGGTCCGGACTTTTTTTAAAGTGTGTATCTGTTTTCGAGAGCTTACTATACGCGCGCCGCCCAGAAAACATTTATGCAAATTAAATCTCTTTTCCGCCACAGGCAAGGCTGGGCGGCCGATTCAGCTTGTCTGCAACCTGCTAATAAACCGTTTCCCTCACACGATTAAACGTTTCCACCCCGTTTCACTTCTCATCCCGACTTTCGGAAATCCCCGGCATTTTCTTCCGCCCGTTTCAGGTCTGAAACGTTTTCGCGCGTTTTCTTAATTCAGCCGTCACACCAATTAGAAGCTGTCCAGCCCTGTCAACGGATTGCGGCGGATGGCACACGTTTCGCTAAATGTCTTGCATCAAGGAGACACACCATGCGACCTGTTTTCCGCATCGACATGAAGTTGACCACGCTAGGCGCCGCAGTCTGCGTCTCGCTGGCGTCGATGACGCTGCCGCTCGACGTCATCGCCCAGGTGGTTGCTCCCACATCCGACAGCAGCACGACACCCGTTGCATCCGTGGCACCCCTCAGTCCGACCGAAATCGCAGTGAACCCGTCGTCCGCCGCAGCGGACACCCCGGCTGACGGCGGCGCCGTGACCGCGCAGTCGCCGACCATTCCTGCCGACACGCCCGACGTTGCCGCCTCGAACGATCTGATGCTCGACGATCAGATGTTGTCGCGGCAGCGCGGCGGCGCCGTCGGCATGGTGATGGTCGCGGCAACGCCGCAGATGCGCGGCGGTTCGGTGACGCTGTGGGATGAGATCGCACCGCCCACTCCACTGCCGGTTCCAGTGGATGCGGCCCGGGCAGCGCAAAGCAACGTGGCGAGCTACACGAGAAAGTAACGCGAATGTAACAACGGACGCGATCGCCGCTGCACTGCGCCGGCATTTCGGTTCGATATCGGGGACACAGACATGACCGCTCCAACCCAGACGACGCATGCCCGCAGCCTGCATGCGCCGCGCCTTGCAGCCCTGCTGCTCGGCGCGCTGGCCGCCGGCGCCGCGACGCTCGCGAACGCCCAGCAGGTCACGAATCCGGGCGACATCATCGTCGAACGCCAGATCACCCCGCGCATCGCCTACGACCACGTGCCGAAGAGCCAGGACCCGGTGCTGGTGCGGGCCACGACGTTCCCGGCCAACAGCTTCAATCCGATGATGGCGACGATGGTGTCCGACGCAGACCTGACGTCCGCGCACGGCTCGACCGGACTCGCTGAAGGCGGCGTCGGCGCAGCCGGCCTGCAGGCGGTCACGCGCATCCTGAGCGGCAACACGACCGGCAGTAACGTCGCGCTGAACAACGGCAACATCGGTACGCCGGCACCGGGCATCGGCGGCACGATTTCCTCATCGGTATCGGGCGCACTGGCACCGCTGTCGACCGCCCTCGGCGGGGCGCTGGGAGGCCTGAAATGAGCCCGCGCCGCATCAGCCACCTGAGCCTGCGCGCATCGCTCGTCGTGTGCGCCCTGTCTGGCGCCGCGGCGTTCGGCGGCTTCCTCCCGGAGACCGCACACGCGCAGTCCGTTCCGCGCGTCACCGCCGACGCGACGATCGCGAACGGCGCAGCGACCGGCGTACACGGCGCGATCGCGATGAACGAAACGGCCGGCCTCGACAACGTACAGGCCAACCAGTTGACGATCACGACGGGCGGCGCAGTGGCGAACGACAACGCCAGCGCCCAGAGTTCGACGGTAGCCGCGAAGGTCAAGGCCGCGCGCGCCTCGATCGAAGGCAACGCGTTTTCCAGTACCTCCGGAGCGGTGATGTTGAACCAGTCTGCGGGCGCAGGGAATCTCCAGCAAAACAGTGTGCAGCTCGGCACTGCGGCGCTCGGAGTCGAGACCGTCGCGGATGGGGTGCTATCCGCGGCGGCCGCGAAAAACGGTGGTTCGGGTCAATCCATCGGGGTTCAAAGCGTCAGGGAGGCCAACATTTCAGGAGAGGCCTTCAAGAACGTCAGCGGGATCGTCCAGATCAACCAGACTGCCGGAGCGGGTAATGCAACGGCAAACAGTTTTGTGCTCCGTCCCCCGGCGGGCACTCTTTTCTAAATAGCCACACTCGTATCGGAGCGAAAAAATGAAACGCACAATTATTGCAGCGGCGGTGTTTGCGGCAGCTACGGGTTCCGCCTTCGCATCGCCCTCGAACCCCTACCTGTTCAATGCCACGCTGATCGGCGAACAGGTCGGCATCGAGGGCTGGGTCACCCTGTTCGGTTGCGTGCACGTGTCCAGCACCGCCGGCGCCGTCGTGAACAACAACCAGAGCACCAGCGTCTACGCTTCGCTCGATCCGCAGGCACAGAGCTATATCAAGGGCGCTGTGACGACGACCTATAACAACCGTTCGACCAGCCTCGTCGGCACCGGCACGAACAGCACGTACAACAACAAGTCGTATCAGTCGAACGAAGACTCGTCGCACATGTACACGACGACCACGACGAACGCAGCCAACTCGACCACGACGAAGAGTTCATCGAGCAACTACGCCTACGGCAACACGGCAAGCGTCGCGGAAGCCAGCCAGGCGCATAGCACGAGCGACTCCGGCTGGGCCAGCAACAGCGCCTCGGCAAGCGACAAGACGAAGACGCACAACGACGGCTATTCGGCGAACAGCGCGCACTCCAGCTACGCCAACGGCAACAAGTCGCAAGGCGCATCCGGCTCGGTAACGGTCGGCATCTCCACCTCCAGCGGCGGCAACGTCGACAACGGCTACGCGAGCGTGACGCTCTCGGGCTCGGAAGGCACGTCGGCCGGCTACAGCAAGGACCACAACGAAGGCAGCGCGACGACCGCCTCGCACGGCTACAACTCGCACGACACGTCGACCTCGTCGAAATCTGCCGATGCCAATCACGGAGCCTACGCCGACGCAACCGAAAGCTATGCCGCAACCGCAACGGACAGCGGCTCGGGCTTCAAGCAGAAGAACTCGACGTCGACCTGGGCGCACAACGACTCGGACACGCATACGCACACAAGCGCGAGCTCGGAGTCGTTCAGCAAGTCGTCGGAAGCTTCGCACGCATGGGGCTATAGCGTGAACGACACGCTGACCAGCACGGACGTGAAGACGACCGGCCATGTCACGCAGGTCTATGACACGCGCGTCGCCGGCACGCTGACCGCCACGACGGGCACGGGCGCGGGATCGGGTGTGTCGGGCAACCTCGGTATCAACATCGCAGAAGGCATCGACAACGCCCAGAGCAACGATACGTCGCTCGCTTCGGTCGACGTCGGCAACGTGTTCGGCAATGCGCAGATCTTCAACAAACAGTCGTCTTCCGGCCACGCGAAAATCAACAACTTCAACCTGAATGCCTCGATCGGCGATAACTCGTTGCAAGGCGTCTCGGGCAACGTGGGTGTGAACGTCGCGTCCGGTATCGGCAATGCGCAGAACAACAGCCTTGCCGGCGCGGTCACGACGACGTCGCCGGGCGCTGCGAAGACCACGGCGATGGTCGCCACGGAAGAAAGCTCGCAAAACGCGTCGATGTCGGTAAAGGGTCAGTTCCAGGGTACGGCAATGCTGGGCGCAGGTGCGCTTGCCGGCGCAAGCGGCAACATCGGCGTGAACATCGCCGGTGGCGCGGGCAACCTGCAGCACAACGGTCTGGCGATCGCTGCTCTCAACAGCGGTCACTGATCGAACCACAGTGGGGAACGCGCCGGCCGCCACCGAAGCGGCCGGCGTGAATCAGCAGGAGACCAGCATGTCCGGGCTTGTCCCACCTCTCGTGTTGCGGCGCGCTGTCAGGTACGCCGCTGCGCTGGCAAGTTGCACGATGTGTGCGGCAGGCCACGCACAGGCAGTCATCGATACGTCTACCCTGACGGGCGTTCCGCTCACCAAAACGGTTCGTTCGATGAAAGACATTCGTTACGGCCACATCGTCAGCCAGCAGTTCGATTACAGCTGCGGAGCAGCTGCGCTCGCCACCCTTCTCAAGTATGGCTACGGCATCGACATCCCGGAGACGGAACTCATCCGTCGCATGATGGTGTTTTCAACGCCCGAAGTCGTCGTGAAGAACGGTTTTTCGATGCTCGACATGAAGAAGTTCGTCGAGACGATCGGGCTGCGCGGCAGAGGGTATCGGGTCAATGTCGACGCGTTGTATCACCTGCAGATCCCCGTCATGGTTCTGATGAATATCGGAGGGTACGAGCATTTCGTGATCGTCAAGCACGCGCAGGACAGCCGCATCTTCATTGCGGATCCTGCCCTCGGCAATCGCATCGTGCTCGAAGAGGACTTCGCGCAGACCTGGAACGGTCTCGTGTTCGCCGTCCTCGGAAAACCATTTCTGGAGGATTCACCGCTGTTGCAGGACAACGAGTCGCTGGCGCTGAAGCTGCGCACCCATGCGCTGGCAAACGGGACGGCGGCGACTCCTTTTGTCGAATTTGGCTTGACCAAGGCAGACCTGTTCTGACCCGACCATGAAGCATACATTCACCCGGTTCGGCTTTGCGTTGTGCGCATCGGGTTGCGTCTTCGCGAGCGGGGCTTTTGCCGCCGACGGGATGGGCGCTTCGCCCGTTCCCGACTTTCTGTCGGCGCACGATGTTGCCCCTCAACAACTCAAGTGGCAAATGGTGGACGACGACGTCCTGGAACATCAGACCGGCAGGTACGCTGGCGCACCGATGATTTCCGGGTTCGTGCTGAGTATCCTTTCACAATGGCAGTTGCCTAATGGCGCAGCAGCGATCGCCCAGGGCGCTCTTACCGTCTCGAGGAATCTGACCAACGACATCAACGCCAGGGTGAGCACGATGACGAAAGTCATCGAACACAACGCGACCACCGCCGCCAGCAGCGATGCCAATCCGAACGCAACGACCAGCGGCGGACAGGGCGTCTCGGTAAACGGCGTGTCGCAGGTAACGCAGGTAGCAGGCGACCGTAACATCGGCGTGAACGCAGCAACGATCGATTTCAACAATAACGTGGCACAAGTGGCGAATCTGCCGGGCGGCACGAATTCGGCGACTTCGAGCGCATCGAACGCAACCGGCACCGTCAAGGCCGGAATCTCGTTCGGTACGGGCGGCGTCACCGTCGCGCTGCAGACCCCCGCCGGACTCGCGACGCAGACCATCGCGCCGGGTCCCGCGCAGCAGGCCAGTTCGATCGCGCAGTTGCTGCAGATTGCCGGCAATAACCAGCAGGTCGCGAACCAGTTGCAGTTGCACCTTCAGACCCAGCAGATGACACCGGCGATGCAGCGGCAACTCGGCGTCCTGCAGGCACTGCAGAACTCAAGGAGATGATGCGGGCTGCCACCCGCCACAAGGGACCGTAGGAAAAAGAGACTCAGGCAGTATCAGCGGCTACGCGTTGCAACAAGGAGACCTGCAGCGCGCGGCTGTTTTCCCGGGGGAAAGAAGAATGAAGAACGATTCAGGGGCCAGGGCGCCCCGCAGCGCACTGGCGGCCATTCCGGCCGCCGTGCTGCTGCTCGCGCTCTCGCAGGGGGCGGGCGCGCAGGCGCTCGCGGGGCAGTCGGTAGAAGAGCGGCTCAATACACTGATGCGTGTCGTCGACGAACAGCAAAGACAGATTCACTCGCTGGAACGGCAGGTCACGAACCTCGAAATGGCGCAGCGCGGACGCGGTGCGCCGGGTTACGGCGGCCCGGCCGGTTCTGAAGCGGTGGCCGAACAGCCGGGCGCGGATGGCCTGCCCGTGCCGCTGCCGCCGCTCGCGCAGGTGACACCGGGCGCACCGGCGCCGGGCGGCTCCACGGGCACGGCGACCGGCGTGCCCGTCAATCCGCCGGCACCCGACAGCGGCTCATCCGGCGCGCCCGCGGGTACGGGCACGACACCGGCCACGGCAGGGACCTCGGGACCCGCGGGCACCGCCGGCACGGATGGCACGATCGGCCAGACGCAGAAAGCGGCCGAGCCGGTGCGCACCCCGGCCGAAGAAGCCGTCATGCAGCGCGAACACGCGCCGCTGTTCGACCACAAGCTGACCCTCGACTGGGGCATTAGCGATACCTATTACGACCGTCGCCAGCTGCAGCTGTCCGGGTTCCTCGCGCTCGACGCGATTTTCCTCGGCAACATCAACCTCGGCCAGACGAAATCGCATCAGGTGATCGCCGACCTCGACACGCGCTACGGTCTCACCGACCGCATCAGTGTCGACGTCGACGTGCCGTACATCTACCGTCACAGCGACTTCATCGTCGGGGGCGCGGGTGGCGCGGCCAATACGCTGTCGGACGCGTCGGTCAACTCGAACGCGATCGGCGACGTCAATTTCGGGATCTACTACCAGTTCCTGAAGGAAACCAACAACTTCCCCGACGTGGTCGGCAGTCTGCGCGTGAAAGCGCCCACGGGCACGTCGCCGTTCGGCATCAAGGTCGTCCAGCTGACACCCGACAACACGAATCTCGTCGCGCCGAGCAAGCTGCCCACGGGCACGGGCTTCTGGAATATCACGGCGGGCATGTCAGTATTGAAAACCTACGACCCGGTCGTGCTGTTCGGCAGTGTGTCCTACACGTACAACATCGCCCGCTCGTTTGCGGATATCTCGTCGGTGTCCGGCCAGACCCAGCCCGCGACCGTCAAGCTCGGCGACATCGTCCAGTTCGGTGGCGGTGTCGCGCTCGCGTTCTCGGACAAGGATTCCGCAAGCATTTCCTACACGATGGCCATCGAGCCGTCATCGAAGACGAAGTCGCCGGGTTCGGACTACGTCAAGGTGCCGGGCAGCGAAACCACCGCGTCGGTACTGAATTTTGGCTTGAATCACGTAGTGAACAGGCATTTGACGATCAACGGCGCGGTGTCGGTGGGCCTCACGCCCGACGCGCCGAACTTTGTGGTCGGCGTGCGATTTCCCTACACTTTCTGACGTGCCACCGATACGAGGTCGATCGTGCGCGAATCCCCCCACCTGACTACCGTCACTCCGCTCGCTGGCGCCGGCACGCGGCTTTCGCTTGCCGACAGCAAGGAAGCCGCCGCGCAAGGCGAGCCGGAGACGGGGCGCCTTGCGCTGCCCCACAAGGAGGAGCTGCCCGACGCCCGCGCGCAGGAAGGCGCCGCCGGGCGCGCGCCGGACACGATGAATCTCGATGCGCATGCCGCGCGCACGTTGCTGTACGTGGCCCGCGTCCCCGACGAAACGCTGATCGCCCATCTGAAGAGCCGCGGCTGGACAGTCGCGGTGGCGCATTCGGCGCACGAACTCGGCCGGCTCCTGAAGCCGGACATCGCGTGCGCCGGCATCGTCGATCTGACGAGCTTCGCGCTGCGCGACCTGCCGGGTCTGGAATCGAGCCTGCGCCAGCAGCAGGTCGGCTGGATCGCGCTTGCCACGGCTGAACGGCTCAATGATCCGGAAGCGCGTCGCCTCATCCGGCACTACTGCTTCGACTACGTGAAAACGCCGGTTGCCAGCGCGACGATCGACTATCTGGTCGGCCACGCGTTCGGCATGGTCACGCTGTACGATCCGGATCTGACCGCGAGCGTCACCGTTTCCGGCGACGACGAAATGGTCGGCACGTGCGAAGCAATGCAACAGCTCTTTCGCACGATCCGCAAGGTCGCCAACACCGACGCAAGCGTGTTCATCTCCGGCGAATCCGGCACCGGCAAGGAGCTGACCGCACTCGCGATTCACGAACGCTCGCCGCGCCGCAAGGCGCCGTTTGTCGCAATCAACTGCGGCTCGATCCCGCATCATCTGCTGCAATCCGAGCTGTTCGGCTACGAGCGCGGCGCGTTCACTGGCGCGAACCAGCGCAAGATCGGCCGCGTCGAAGCGGCTGATGGCGGCACGCTGCTGCTCGATGAGATCGGCGATCTGCCGATGGAAAGCCAGGCGAGCCTGCTGCGCTTCCTGCAGGAAGGCAGGATCGAACGGCTCGGCGGCCGCGAATCGATCGCGGTCGACGTGCGTATCATTTCGGCGACCCACATCGACCTCGAAGCCGCGATGCGCGACGGACGCTTCCGCGCCGACCTGTTCCACCGTCTGTGCGTGCTGCGCGTCGACGAACCGCCGCTGCGCTCGCGCGGCAAGGACATCGAAATCCTCGCCCATCACATCCTGCACAAGTTCAAGGCGGACAGCGGGCGGAAGATCCGCGGCTTCACGCCTTCGGCGATCGAGGCGATGTACAACTACAACTGGCCGGGCAACGTGCGCGAACTGATCAACCGGATCCGCCGCGCGATCGTGATGGCCGAAAACAAGCTGATTTCCGCCGACGATCTCGACCTCTCGCACTTCACCGAGCAGCAGACGATGAGCCTCTCGCAGGCGCGCGAAGCCGCGGAAAAGCGCGCGATCGAGTCGGCGCTGCTGCGCCATCGCCATCGTTTGAACGAAGCGGCGGCCGATCTCGGCATTTCGCGCGTCACGCTATACCGGCTGATGGGCGCGCACGGCCTGCGCGAAGGCATCGCGCCCGAGGACAAGGCCGCCCTGCACGGCGACAGCGAGCATCACGAGTAGCGCGCCTCCTTTCTGTGGATTCCGCGAAGGGAGGCTGCGCGGGCGTCAGGTAGAATCAGCACGATTACGTTCACTGACCCCTCGATGACGACGCTCACCCTGATCGTCGCTCGCGCCCGCAACGGCGTGATCGGCCGAGACAACCAACTGCCCTGGCGGCTACCCGAAGACCTCGCCTTCTTCAAGCGCACGACGATGGGCGCGCCCATCATCATGGGCCGCAAGACCCACGAGTCGATCGGCCGCGCGCTGCCCGGACGGCGCAATATCGTCGTCACCCGCGATGCCACACGCCGCTTCAACGGCTGCGACACCGTGACGAATCTGGACGAGGCGCTCACACTGGCTCAACAGGATCAGGCGCCCGAGGCGTTTCTGATCGGCGGCGCGCAACTTTACGACGAAGGCTTCCGTCACGCCGACAAACTGGTGATGACCGAGATTTCCGCCGATTTCGAAGGCGACGCGACGTTTCCCGCGCCTGATCCGGAACACTGGGAAGAACTCACGCGCGAGACGCATCGCGCGCACGCGCCGAATGAGTTCGACTATGCGTTTGTGACGTATCGGCGCAGGGTTTGATGAACGCCGTGGCTGAACGCCACGTGTGAATGAATGCATGAAAAAACGCCACGGGCTGCCTGGCCGCCCGTGGCGTTTTACCTTGTGCGCCTTGCGCCCCGTGCGCTTTGCGCGCACAAGGCCGCGCTGACGAACGCTTACTGCCCCGCGATCGTCATCCGTTCGATCAGCACCGAGCCGGTCTGCTTGGTGCCGCGCACGATCGTATCCGCGCCGATCGCGACGATGTGGTGGAACATCTCCTGCAGCGTGCCCGCCACGGTGATTTCCTCGACCGGATACTGGATCTTGCCGTTCTCGACCCAGAAGCCCGACGCGCCGCGCGAATAGTCGCCCGTCACGTAATTGACGCCCTGCCCCATCAGTTCGGTCAGCAACAGACCTGTGCCGAGCTTCTTCAACATGGCCTCGAAGTCGTCTTCCGGACGTGTCTTCGAACTCAGCAGCGACAGATTGTGCGAGCCGCCCGCGTTGCCCGTCGTCTTCATGCCGAGCTTGCGCGCCGAATACGTCGACAGGAAATAGCCCTCGACGACGCCATCTTTCACCACCGAACGACGCTGCGTGCGCACGCCTTCTTCGTCGAACGGCGCGCTGCCCATGGCGCGCGGCGTGTGCGGATCTTCAACCACCTGAACGTGCGGCGCAAACACCGGCTTGCCCAGACTGTCGACGAGGAACGTTGTCTTGCGGTACAGCGCGCCGCCGCTCGTTGCCTGCACGAACGCGCCAAGGAGACCGGCGGCGAGCGGGGCTTCGAACAGCACCGGCACCTTGCGCGTGTCGAGACCGCGCGCACCGGTGCGCGCCAGCGCGCGCTGGGCGGCATAGCGGCCGACGGCTTCCGGATCGGCCAGTTCGCCGGCGCTGCGCTTCGACGTGTACCAGTCGTCGCGCTGCATGTTGCGGCCGCTGCCCGCGATCGGTGCGCACGCAACGTAATGCCGCGAATACGGATAGCCGCCAAGGAAGCCGCGTGAGGTTGCCAGCACGAACTGCGAATGCTGCGCCGAGACGCTCGCGCCTTCCGAGTTGCGGATCTGCGGGCTGACGGCGAACGCGGCGTCTTCAGCGCGACGGGCGATTTCGACCGCTTCGTCGGCGGAGAGATTCCACGGATGGTAGAGATCGAGATCGCGCGGATTCGATTCCAGCAGTTCCTGCTCGGCGAGGCCGGCGCAGTCGTCTTCCGCAGTGAAGCGCGCGATGTTGTACGCCGCCGCGACGGTATCCTTCAGTGCCTGGGATGAAAAATCCGACGTGCTCGCGTTGCCGCGCTTGTTGCCGATAAAAACCGTCACGCCGACCATCTTGTCGCGGTTGTGCTCGATCGTTTCGACTTCGCCGCGCCGCACAGAGACCGACAGGCCGTCGCCCTCGGAGATTTCGGTGGCCGCGTCGCTGCCGCCGATTGCCCTGGCGTGGCGCAGGATGTCTTCGGCGATCTGCTTCAGTTCATCTTGCGTGTGCGGGAAAAAGCGCTGTTTGACGTCCATGTCGGTGTCTGCTGCCATCGTCGTTACCGTCCGGTTCGGGGCCGGAAACCGGCCCACAGGTTGATCGCATCGGTGAAATTCTGCATCCCGCGATCATAGCAAGGTCCGCGCCGCTGCACCTGACCTTCAGATGCCTTTGCGCCCAGGCGTCAGCCATCCGGCATAGGGGTTTGCGCGGCACGGCACGTTACAATATGGGCATGACACGCAAAACCCGCACTCAACCCATGCAACCCGCTCCGGAAGTCGACGAGAACGGGTATGACCGTCCCAGCAAATCGCAGCTCAAGCGTGACATGCACGCGCTGCAGGAACTGGGCGAAGCACTGATCGCGCTGCCGAAAGACGCGCTCAAGCGCATGCCGATGCCAGAAGCGCTGAACGACGCAGTCCGCGAAGCTCGCCGCATTACCGATCACGAAGGCAAGCGCCGGCAGGTGCAGTACGTCGGCCGCGTGATGCGCGGGCTGCTGGATACCGAAACCGCCGCGCTGCGCACCGCACTGGATAGCTACCGTGGTGTCAACAAGGCTGAAACGGCCCGCCTGCACTGGATCGAACGCACGCGCGAAAAGCTGCTTGCCGACGACGCGGCGCTGACCGAATTCATCCGCCAGCACCCGGCCGCCGACCCGCAGGAAGGCCGCACGCTGATCCGCAACGCACGTAAAGAGCAGCAGCAGGCGAGGCCGCCGCGCTATTTCCGCGAACTGTTCCAGTGGATCAAGGATGCGAGCAAAACCGGCGACGACGACGATGAAGCCGACGGCGCCCGCGAGGACGACGACGATGACGACACCGAAGCGTAACCACCCTGACGAAATCCTGATCGGCCTCGTGTCGATCAGCGACCGCGCGAGCACGGGCGTCTACGAAGACAAGGGCATTCCGGCGTTACAGGCGTGGCTGGGCACTGCGCTCGCCTCACCGTGGCGCGTCGAAACCCGGCTGATTCAGGACGACGCCGCCACCATTTCGGCAACGCTCGTTGCGCTGGTCGATGAAACGGGCTGCGATCTGGTGCTGACAACGGGCGGCACCGGCCCGTCGCGGCGCGACGTCACGCCGGAAGCGACGCTGGCGGTGGGAACGAAGGAAATGCCGGGATTCGGCGAGCAGATGCGGCAGATCAGCCTGAATTTCGTGCCGACCGCGATCCTGTCGCGGCAGGTCGCGGTGGTCCGCGAAACAGCGGAGCACGCCGCGCTGATCGTCAATCTGCCCGGTCAGCCGAAATCGATCAGGGAAACGCTGGAAGGTCTGCGCGACGAGGCGGGTGCCGTGACCGTGCCGGGCATTTTTGCTGCGGTGCCCTACTGCATCGATCTGATCGGCGGCCCGTATGTGGAGACGAACCCGGACGTGGTGAAGGCGTTCCGCCCGAAGAGCGCACAGCGCGCTCCCCGGTAGGCTTTTAGACCGCGGGACGGAAAGTCAGATCGCGACGGCGGCAGCGCCGGGCGCGCTGGCCTCTGGAATCAGGAAGTGCTCGCGGTAATACTTCAGCTCGTCGATCGATTCATGGATGTCGGCGAGCGCCGTGTGCATCGCGCGCTTCTGGAAGCCTTTGTAGATCGTAGGCTGCCAGCGGCGGCACAGTTCCTTCAGCGTGCTGACGTCAAGGTTGCGGTAGTGGAAAAAGCGCTCGAGGTCGGGCATCCAGCGCGCCATGAAACGGCGGTCCTGGCAGATCGAGTTGCCGCACATCGGCGATTTGCCCGGCGGTGCGAACTCGCCGAGGAACGCGCGGATCTGTTCGGTCGCTTCGGCTTCGCTGACCGTCGACGCGCGCACACGGTCGATCAGGCCCGAGCGGCCGTGCGTGTTCTGGTTCCACTGGTCCATTTTTGCGAGCGTTTCGTCGCTCTGATGGATGGCGATCACCGGGCCTTCGATCAACTTGTCGAGCGTGGAATTGGTCACCACGACGGCGATCTCGATGATGCGGTCGGTGTCCGGCTCGAGGCCTGTCATTTCCATGTCGAGCCAGATGAGATTCATGTCGCTGCGAACGAGCGGAGTCTGGCCAGCGGCGTCGAGGGTGTCAGTCATGAAGGCAACCTTGGTTGTCAGGCGTTGGACGCGGGTGGAGGTGAGTTGACGTTGCTGCGTGCACTTCGCCCGGCACGCCCGAACGCCGTTGAAACAGTTCGTATAAGCACAACCCGCCAGCCGGCGGGAAGAAACATATAATTCTCGCATAGATACCACGGATCCCCGGATGCCTACCCTGTACTTCACCGTTCTGTTCGTGATCGCCGTTGTGGCGATGGTCGGAACCAAACTCTGGCTCGCGTCGCGGCAAACCCGCTTCGTGGCGGCGCACCGCAATCAGGTGCCGCCGCAGTTTTCCACGACCATTCCACTGCCGGCGCACCAGCGTGCCGCCGATTACACCGTCGAGCGCACGCGCCTGACGATGGTCGAAGTCGTCGTTAGCGCCGCGGTGCTGATCGGGCTGACGCTGCTTGGCGGCGTCCAGGCGCTGGATCTTGGTATGACCGACTGGCTCGGTCGTGGCTACGGCGGGCAGATTGCGCTGGTCGCGGCGGTGGTCGCGATCACGGGCGTGATCGATCTACCGTTCGACTATTACCGTCAGTTCGTCATCGAAGACCGTTTCGGCTTCAACCGGATGAGCCGGCGCATCTTCTTCGCCGATCGTATCAAGAGCGCACTGCTGGGCGTCGCGTTCGGTCTGCCATTGCTGTTCGTCGTGCTGTGGCTGATGAACCAGGCGGGCAGCCTGTGGTGGCTGTGGACGTGGATCGTGTGGGTCGCGTTCCAGATGCTCGTGCTGATCCTGTATCCGACGTTCATCGCGCCGCTCTTCAACAAGTTCGAACCGCTGAAGGACGAAGCGCTGAAAAGCCGCATCGAGGCCCTGATGAAGCGTTGTGGCTTCGCCGCCAAGGGTCTCTTCGTCATGGACGGCAGCCGTCGTTCGGCACACGGGAACGCGTATTTCACGGGCTTCGGCGCAGCCAAGCGCATCGTATTCTTCGACACGCTGCTTGCGCGCCTCTCGGGTAACGAGATCGAAGCCGTGCTCGCGCATGAACTGGGCCACTTCAAGCGTCGCCACGTGATCAAGCGGATGGTGGTCACGTTCGCGATCAGCCTCGTGATGCTCGCGCTCCTCGGCTGGCTGTCGCAACGTGTGTGGTTCTACGAAGGGCTCGGCGTGCGGCCTTCGCTGACGGGCGGCAATAGCGGCCTTGCGCTCGTGCTGTTCTTCCTCGCCGTGCCCGTGTTCCTGTTCTTCGTGACGCCGCTTGGCAGCCTCAGTTCGCGCAAGCATGAGTTCGAGGCCGACGCATTTGCCGCCACGCAGACGGATGCCAAAGACCTCGTCAACGCGCTCGTCAAGCTGTACGAGGATAACGCGTCCACGCTCACGCCCGACCCGCTCTACACCGCTTTCTACTACTCGCATCCGCCGGCGTCGCAGCGGATCGACCGCCTGCTGCGACACGCATGAGCGACCGTTCGCCGAAAGCGGCCCGCGCCGCGGCCAGCGCGCAGAAGCAAGTACACGGACTCGTCGTCGCGGCGCATGGCCGCCACTACCTCGTCGTGCCGGACGACGGCGGCGCGCCGCTGCAATGCTTCCCGCGCGGCAAGAAAAGCGAGGTCGCCGTTGGCGATCGCGTGACTTACGAAGCCGCATCAGCAGACCAGGGCGTGATCGTCGCCATCGACGAGCGGCGCAACCTGCTCTACCGGTCGGATCAGTACAAGTCGAAGCTCTTCGCCGCAAACCTCGATCAGCTGCTGATCGTGCTGGCGACCGAGCCGCATTTCAGCGAGGACCTGCTTGGCCGCGCGCTGGTTGCCGCCGAGGCGAACGAACTGAAGCCCCTGATCATGCTGAACAAGACCGATGTCGAGGCGGCGTTGCCCGGCGCCCGTGCGCGGCTCGCGCGCTATCGCGAACTTGGCTATCCGGTGGTGGAAGTGTCGATCAGGACGCAACCCGATCAAGCCCGTGCGGCGCTCGGTAAGCATCTGAACGGCCATTCGACGCTGCTGCTCGGCCAGTCCGGCATGGGCAAATCGACGCTCGTGAATCTGCTCGTACCGAACGCCGAAGTCGCGACGCGTGAAATTTCGACGGCACTCAACAGCGGCCGCCATACGACGACGTACACTCGCCTCTATCCGCTGCCCGACGGCGGGTCGCTCACCGACTCGCCGGGCTTCCAGGAATTTGGTCTGCATCATCTGACCGAGGGGCGTCTCGAGCGCGCGTTTCCGGAATTCCGTCCGCTGCTCGCGGATTGCCGCTTCTACAACTGTCACCATCTGCACGAACCCGGCTGCGCGATCCTCGAAGCCGTCGCCGATGACCGCATCGCGCGTGAACGTCATGCGCTTTACGCGCAACTCGTCCACGAAGCCAGTCAGATCGTTCGCTGACAGCCGACGCCCGACCCGCCATGATGAAACTGATGCGCGCACCGAACGTGTTGATCGGACAGCACTGGATCAACGTGCTGTCGGCGGCGGGCATTACATGCCAGCTGCATAACCGCTATCTGAATGGCGCGCTCGGCGAAATTCCGGCGGACCAGTGCGCGCCGGAGTTGTGGCTTGTCGATGAACGCGACGAAGCGCTTGCACGTAGATTGATCGAAGCGGCGTCCCGCGGACCCGCTGACGGCGCACCGACATGGCGTTGCGGCCAGTGCGGCGAGACACTCGAGGCGCAGTTCACGGTGTGCTGGCAATGCGGGACGGCTCGGGATCCGCTGAACGGCTGATCCTCGCTGCGCTGCGCCGCGGGATCAGTTCAGATTCCGGCCTCTTTTGCTTTGCAAAATGGTGGGTACGCCGCGAAACTCAGGCAAGCCAGACCGCGATTGTCAGCATGAGCAGAATGATCATCCACAGGATGACCGCCCGCCACACAAGCCCAACCGCCGATTGCAGCGTGCGGGGCGTGCAGTCGTCACCGACCTGCATCGGGCCGCCGTCGCCGGTGGAAAGTGCGTCGAGGCTCGACGGTTCGGCAAGCGGTCCGCTCAGACGTGCACCGAGCGCCCCGCTACCGGCTGCGAGCAGCACGCCATCGTTGGCATCGGGCCACTGACGCGCATGATTGCGCCACGCATAAATCGCATCCTCGAAGTTGCCGACGATCGCAAAGCCCAGTGACGTCAGCCGCGCCGGTACCCAGTCGATCACGAAGAACGCGCGCTGCGCGAAGGTGGAAAACGCCGGTGTGCGGTCGTCGGCCGGCTTCGACCACGTCCGCGCCAGATACTCGGCGATGCGGTACAGCACCGCGCCTGCAGGCCCGACCGGCACGAGGAACCAGAAGAACACGCCGAACACATGCCGGTGCGATGCGATCACCGCGTAAATCAGCGTGTGACGCACAATTTCGCTGACCGGCATATCGACCGTCTCCAGGCCCGTCCATTCATTGAGAATTTCGCGGGCGCGCGGCACGTCGTCGTTATTGAGCGCGAGATGAATGTCGGTGAAATAGTGGCTGAACTGCCGGAAACCGAGCGTGAAGTACACGATCACGACGTTCCACAGGAACGCGAGCACGAAGTTGATCTCGTACAGCACGTAGTAGACAACGCCAACGAAGAGCGTCCAGGGCAGCACGACGACAAGCCAGGCGAGGATTCCGTGCTTCTGCTTGCCGGCATCGAAACCATGCGCGGCAGACTCCGCATGGTACTGAAGCAGCGCCGACACCGGATTGTTGGGCGACAGCGCGCGTAACTGTTCGATGATGAGAGCCAGCAATACGGAGAAAAATGTCATGCGGTGCGCCGTGCTATTCGGGTTTATGCGGTTGTTTTGTAACGATAGCACAGGGTCGGATGAGCCTGAGCGTGCAAAGGGCGCAAACGCTTGCCGCGTGAGCCGGTCTATTGGGTCAGGCCGCGAGGAAGCGATAGAAATTGCGCAACATGCCCGCCGTTGCACCCCAGATGAAGTGATGACCGTCCGATTCGCTGCGCGGATAAGGCATCGCAAAAAAACGACGCTCACCGCCCTCCCAACGAAACACGCGGACCTCGTGACGCGCCGGGTCCATCAGAAAGGCGAGCGGCACTTCGAAGATTTCTGCAACTTCGAGCGTATCTGCTTCGACCGTGAATGGCGGATGCACGAGACCGACCACCGGTGTCACGCGAAAACCCGTGCCCGTCAGGTAGTCCGGCAGCGAACCGAGCACCTCGACGCGCTTCGGGTCGAGCGCGACCTCTTCCTGAGCTTCGCGCAATGCAGTGGCCGTCGCGTTCGCGTCGTATGTTTCCTGTCGGCCGCCCGGAAAACTGACCTGGCCAGCGTGATCGTTGAGATGGTCAGCGCGCTGCGTCAACAGCACAGTGAGCCCCTGGTCGCGCACGACGAGCGGCACCAGTACCGCAGCGAGCCGCGGATCGCCTTCTCGCAGACGCGTTTCCACTACCGGCTCCGGCGCCCACTCCAGGCTTTCCTCAAAACGCATGCGCAGACCATCGGGCGTCAGACGTTCAGGCGCAACCGCAGGCAGATGGACACCGGTCGATTCGACAGGCAGGGCTTCGGGTTCAAATACGGGGCGGGTCAACGGGATTCCCGAAAACGGGCGAATGGATTGGACATATCGCTATTCTGACGTACCAAAGAAAAAAGCACCCGCGAAGGGTGCTTTTTCTTACAGCTCTTACAGGTTTTAGGCCTGGGAAGCAGCACGGTCTTTCGAGACCAGCTTTTCCTTGATCCGGGCCGACTTGCCCGAACGATCGCGCAGGTAGTACAGCTTCGCGCGACGGACATCGCCACGCCGCTTCACGACGATGCTTGCCAAAAGCGGCGAGTACGTCTGGAACGTACGCTCAACGCCTTCGCCCGACGAAATCTTGCGGACGATGAACGCCGAATTGAGGCCACGATTGCGCTTGGCAATCACGACGCCTTCGTAAGCCTGCACACGCTTACGCGTGCCTTCAACCACGTTCACGCTCACGATCACCGTATCGCCAGGGGCGAATTCGGGGATGGTCTTGCCTGCGAGCGCGCGCTCGATTTCTTCCTGCTCGAGTTTTGCAATCAGATTCATCACTGACTCCTAAGTCCATCTTGTCGGCGTTCGTACCTGCCTTGCGTAGGGGTTGCCTTGTGCGCGCGGCTACGGCCCCGATAGAGGATGGGTTCACATCTGGTGCCGCACACGCATGCGCGACACCGCCTGGTGCTCACTCGGAATCACGAAGGCTTACGCCTTCGAGGCTTCTTTCGCGAGACTTGCAAGCCATGCCTCATCGGCACGGCTCAACATCTTGTTCTTTCTGGCGCGATCGATCAGATCGGGACGCTTGTGCATCGTATTGCGCAACGCTTCACGCCGACGCCACAGTTCGATTTCCGCATGATGGCCGCCGAGCAGCACATCGGGAACACGCACGCCGTCGTATTCTTCGGGACGCGTGTAGTGCGGGCAATCCAGCAGTACATCGACGAAACTGTCCTGCACAGCCGATTGCGAGTCGTTCAGCACGCCCGGCAACTGACGCACGACGGCATCCATCAACGCCATCGCCGGCAATTCACCGCCGGACAGTACGAAATCGCCAAGACTCACTTCTTCATCGACAACCCGATCAATCAAACGCTGGTCGATCGCTTCATAGCGACCGCACAGCAGGATCAAACCTGGTTGCTGCGCGAACTGCATCACGCGATCGTGATTGAGCGTTGCACCCTGCGGCGACATCATCACGACGCGCGCACGGGTCACACCCTGCTCCGCCTGCGCGGCTTTCGCTGCGCCAATCGCATCTTCGAGCGGCTTTGCGAGCATGACCATCCCGGGACCGCCACCATAGGGCCGATCGTCGATGGTACGGTAGTTGTCGGTCGTGAAATCGCGCGGATTCCACGTACGCAAACCGTATCGCTGCTGCTTCGCTGCCCGACTGGTGATACCCCATTCGGTCAATGCGCGAAACATGTCAGGAAAGAGCGTGACGACATCGAACTGCACCGCTCCCCCCATTCAGCGAATCGTGCCCGGCACCATGATTGCCGGTACCGCGTTTAATAATCAGCTTCCCAGTCGACGACAATCTTCTTCGCCGCCTGATCCACCGTTTTGACGTAGACGCCGACAAACGGAATCAGACGCTCGCCGGTAACCGGCTGGCTGTCTTTCCCGGTAGTCGGGTACTCGATGCGCAGTACCGAATGCGCACCGTTGTCGATCATGTCGGCTACTTTGCCGAGCGCGACGCCGGCTTCGTTGACGACATCCAGGCCGAGCAGGTCGACCCAGTAGAATTCGTCGGCTTCGAGCGCCGGGAAGTCGCTGCGACGCACGTACACGCTGTGACCGCGCAGCGACAACGCCACGTCACGGTCAGTCGTGCCGCCCAGATGGGCAACGATGCTGTCACTATGTATCTTCGACTGCAGCACAGGTGCCGAGCGACGTTCGCGGCCTTTCATCAGCCACCAGCGTTTTGCGCTCAGCAAGGCGTCGCCGCCTCGTCCGGCGTCCGCATGCGCGGCCACCTTCACCCAACCCTTGAGGCCGTATGCGTCGACGATCGCGCCAACTTCAACAGCGTCGTCGGGCCAGCTCTCCGCCGATTCAGCGCGCATTTCTGCCGCACCCGAACCCGCCGCTGCCGGCGCAGCCCGCTCTACCGGCTTGCGAACGAAGGCGCCAAATGAAGCCTCGCCACGGTTCGCGGCTTTAGTACGGCCTGAGCCGTCGGAATCACGCGCGGACATCAGCAAACCTCACAGCCAGCTTCAAGCCAACTTCAGAAAATACGTGCGCATCCGGCACGCCGCACAGTTCGCGCGACACGCCCGCGATGCGCATGCTAGCTACCATTAAGCAGCCGGCTGCGCCTTTTGCGCTTCCTTCACGAGACGCTGGACGGTCGGCGACAGTTGCGCGCCAACACCTTGCCAGTACGTCAGGCGGTCTTGAGCGATACGCAGCGACTCACCCTTCGTTGCGACCGGGTTGTAGAAGCCAACGCGTTCGATGAAGCGGCCGTCACGACGGTTACGCGAATCGGTTGCGACGATGTTGTAGAACGGGCGCTTCTTGGAGCCGCCACGAGCCAAGCGGATGATGACCATACTGGAATCCTTGAAATCCGGGGTTCGGAACCACTGAAACGCGAGATTATAGCCGGAAAGCAACGCCATAACAAACACTTACGAGGATAAACTGCAAAGCGCGGTTGCGACGGGCGGACATCGTCTGCAACGCAGTGGCAGGGAAATCGCCCGATTATCCATGCGGGAGGCGCATGAAAACTGCTTTTCGTCCGATGTTCGCGACCCGGTCGATGCACGCCTGCGGGCGATATGGCCTGCTGCTGGCAGTTTCATTTCTGCTAGGCAGCATGGCCGTTATGGATGCGATCGCCGCGCCTCCGCCAGTCGACCGGATCAGGTTGCCACCGGGATTTCACATCGAGATTCTGGCCGACAACGTGCCTTCCGCGCGCGAAATGGCTTTTTCACCAAAAGGCATTCTGTACGCGGGCAGCTTCGACGGCTACGTTTATGCCCTCGAACTGCATGATGGGCGAGTCGCCGCCCGTCACGTGATCGCGTCCGGACTGGACACGCCGGCGGGCGTTGCGTGGCGCGACGGCGTGCTCTACGTATCAGCGGTGTCGAAAATCCTGCGTTTCGATGCGATCGACGACCATCTGGCCGATCCGCCGAAGCCAGTCGTCGTCACGGACAAGTTGCCCACCGAGCACCACCACGGCTGGAAATTCATCGCGTTCGGCCCGGACGGCAAACTGTATGTGCCGCAGGGCGCGCCCTGCAACATCTGCCTTCCCGACCGCGACCACTACGCCATGCTCGGCCGCATGGATGCGGATGGCAGCCACTATGAAACGATCGCACGCGGCGTCCGCAACACGGTCGGATTCGCCTGGCATCCAGCAACGCACGAATTGTGGTTCACCGATAACGGCCGCGACATGCTCGGTGACGATCGCCCCGACGACGAGCTCAATCGCGCCCCGCGCGCCGGGATGGACTTCGGCTACCCCTTCTGTCACGCAGGCGATATCGCCGACCCGGAATTCGGCAAGGATCATCCGTGCAGCGGCTTCACGCCGCCGGTCGCGAAGCTCGGCGCGCACGTCGCGGCGCTCGGTATGCGCTTCTATACAGGCGCGATGTTCCCCGCCGACTACCGAAACAACATCTTCATCGCCGAACACGGCTCGTGGAATCGCAGCAGGAAGATCGGCTACCGCGTCGTGCGCGTGATTGTGAACGCGGACGGCAGCAACCCGCGCCAGGAAGTGTTCGCCCAGGGCTGGCTGATGCCGGACGAAAGCGTCTGGGGCCGCCCCGCCGACGTGCTGCCGCTCCCCGACGGCTCGCTCCTGATCAGCGACGACTACGCCGGCGCGATCTATCGCGTGACCTGGTCGACGCCTTGAGCCGAACGCGCAGACACCCGCCGGCGCCAGGGGCGCCAGGGGCGATAAGGCCAACGTGACCTGCGACGCGCGTGGGGCGTAGAATGCGCGTCGGCCCGCGCACCCGCCGCGGCATGCGCGCCTGACGCGTCCATCCTGTTGTTTGTGAAACCCAGCCTTCGCCTATGTCCACTGTCGCCTCGCTTTCCCCACGCTTCAGATCCAAGACGATTACCGCAGCGCTCGCCTTCTTTTTCGGCAGTCTGGGCGCGCATCGCTTCTATCTGTATGGCATGCGCGACGTGTACGGCTGGGCGCATCTGCTCGGCACGCTGATCGGCATTCCGGGCTACATGCTGCTCGCCGCCACCGAACGCGCGTCGACCCTCGGCTGGATCCTCGTGTTTCCCGGCGCAATCTCCCTTCTCGCAGCGTTCCTCGCGGCGATCGTCTACGGATTGCGCCCCGATGAAAAATGGGACGCGCAGTTCAATGCACAGACCGGGAAACAAAGCCGCTCGGGCTGGACCGTGATCTTCATCGTCATCTTCTCGCTGCTGATCGGCGCGTTTCTGCTGATGACGGGACTCGCGCTTTCGTTCCAGACATACTTCGAGTCGCAGGTCCAGGCGGCGAAAACGCTTTCGCAATGACGCGTCTGGCCCCTTCCAAACGACCTAAAACAGATCGAGCTGGGGATTTTCCGGGGCGGCCGGCCGCGCGAGCGGCTCAGCAGAACGAGACCCAGCGGGACGAAACAGCGACATATCCAGAATGCCGCGTTGCCGCTCGTTCAGACCCAGCTTCCGGGCAGCCTTGTGAAAGCGCTGCTTGAGCAGATCCGCCCACAGCCCTTCGCCTTTCATCCGCGTCGCGAACGACGCGTCGTAATCCTTGCCGCCGCGCATGTCGCGCACACGACTCATCACGCGATCGGCGCGATCCGGAAAATGCGCGGCGAGCCAGTCTTTAAATAGCGGCGCGACTTCCCATGGCAACCGCAGCACAATGAAGCTGGCGGACGACGCGCCCGCCTCCGCGCACGCTTCCAGCACGCGCTCCATATCCGGCTCGGTGATGAACGGAATCACCGGCGCGATGCTGACGCCCACCGGCACCCCCGCCTCGCTCAACGTTTTGACTGTGCGTAACCGTCGCGCGGGCGTCGCGGCGCGCGGCTCCAGCGTGCGGGCGATGTCGGCATCGAGCGTCGTGATCGTAATGGCGGCCATCACCTGACCACGCGCGGCCATTGGCGCGAGCAGGTCGAGATCGCGCTCGATCAGCGACGACTTCGTGATCGCCGCAAACGGATGTCCACGATCGTGTAGCACCTGGATGACACCACGGGTCAAGCGCAGGTCACGCTCCACCGGTTGCCACGCATCGGTATTCACGCCCAATGCGATCGGCTCCGGAACGTACGACTTTTTCGATATCTCCCGCTCAAGCAGTTCCGGCGCGTTGATCTTGGCGTAGATGCGGCTCTCGAAATCCAGCCCGGGCGAAAGCCCCAGATAGCTATGCGTGGGGCGCGCGAAGCAATAAATGCATCCGTGTTCACAGCCCCGATAGGGATTGAGCGACACGCTGAATGGAATGTCCGGCGAAGCATTGCGCGTCAGGATCGATTTCGCCCGCTCCTCGAAGACCTGCGTGCGCAATGCGGGCGTGCCGCTTTCCTCATCTGCGGGGGACAGCACCCAGCCGTCATCGAACGCTTCGCGCTGGTCGACTTCATAGCGGCCCTGCAGGTTCGACACCGCGCCGCGCCCCTTGCGGGGTGCCGGTGGGGCGATCGGATATTCGTCGGCGGAATCGGTCACGGCACAGAAAGCAAAACGTCGCAGATACTGTATAAATATACAGTATCTGCGACGTTTGTCGAGGCTGACCGAACGGCCAGGTAAAACCTATTCGCCGACGGGGATCGTCAGCGTTTCCTTGATTTCTTCCATGACGACATAGCTCTTCGACTGAACCGCACCCGGCAGTTGCAGCAGGATGTCGCCGAGCAGCTTCCGGTAGTCGGCCATTTCGCCGATCCGCGCCTTGATCAGATAGTCGAAGTCGCCCGACACCAGATGGCATTCGAGCACCTCCGGAATCTTCTGCACTTCGCGGCGGAACTGGTCGAACATGTTGCCGCTCTTGTGATCGAGTGTGATCTCGACGAACACCAGCAGCGCCGCGCCCAGTTCGGCCGGGTTCACGCGCGCGTAGTAACCCATGATGACGCGATCACGCTCCATGCGCTTGACGCGTTCGATGCACGGCGTCACCGACAGCCCGACCTGCTCCGCCAGGTCTTTCATCGCCATCCGCCCGTCCTGTTGAAGCAGTTTCAGGATGCGGTGATCGAGCTTGTCGAGGGCGCGGATCGGTTGACGTTGTGTTCGCATGGTTTTTCTACTGAAAATCCGAAAAATACAATAACAAAACCTACTAGATGCCCAATAGTATAGCGGTTAACACTGGGTTGACTGCGTAATCCGTCATTAATCGAACATTTCGATGCCGTCAGCCTCTCGACCTTACTGGAGTAGTTATGCGAGTCGTCGTTCTGGGCAGTGGTGTCGTTGGCGTCACGAGCGCGTATTACCTTGCGCGCGCGGGTCACGAAGTGACCGTGATCGATCGTGAGCCCGGTCCTGCGCTCGAGACGAGTTTCGCGAATGCGGGGCAGATTTCTCCCGGTTACGCTGCGCCGTGGGCGGCGCCTGGCGTGCCGCTGAAGGCTGTCAAATGGATGTTCCAGAAGCACGCGCCGCTCGCTATCCGTCTCGACGGCACGCAGTTCCAGTTGAAGTGGATGTGGCAAATGCTGCAGAACTGCACGACTGAGCGCTACGCCGCCAACAAGGGGCGTATGGTTCGCCTCGCCGAATACAGCCGCGACTGTCTGCAGGCGCTTCGCGCCGACACCGGCATCCAGTACGAAGGCCGTACCGGCGGCACGCTGCAACTATTCCGCACGCAACAGCAACTCGACGGCGCCGCGAAAGACATCGCCGTGCTGAAGGATGCGAACGTGCCGTACGAACTGCTGACGCCGGCCGAACTGGCACGCGTCGAACCGGCTCTGGCCGCTACATCGCACAAGCTGACCGGCGGTCTGCGTCTGCCTGGCGACGAAACCGGCGACTGCCAGTTGTTCACCACGCGTCTCGCCGCGATGGCCGAAGAACTCGGCGTCAAATTCCGCTACAACACGCCCATCGATGCGCTCGCGATGGCCAGCGGCCGCATCGCCGGCGTGAAATGTGGCGACGAACTGGTGCTCGCTGACAGCTACGTCGTTGCGCTCGGCTCGTACTCAACGCGCTTCCTCGCCGAGGTCGTGAAGATTCCGGTCTATCCGCTCAAGGGTTATTCGATCACCGCACCGATCGTCGATGCGGCGGCTGCACCCGTGTCGACTGTGCTCGACGAAACCTACAAGATCGCGATTACGCGCTTTGACGACCGCATCCGTGTCGGTGGCATGGCCGAAATCGCGGGCTTCGACAGATCACTGCGTCAGGCGCGTCGCGAAACGCTCGAAACGTGTGTGAACGATCTGTTCCCCGGCGGCGGCGATACGTCGAAGGCGACCTTCTGGACCGGCCTGCGCCCGATGACACCGGACGGCACGCCGATTGTTGGCCGCACGCCGGTGCCGAACCTGTTTCTGAACACGGGACACGGCACGCTCGGCTGGACGATGTCATGCGGCTCGGGTCAACTGCTCGCCGACCTGATCTCCGGCAAGCAGCCGGCGATCCAGTCGGGCGATCTGTCCGTGCATCGCTATCTCGGCGAGACGGGCGGCACGCCTCGTCCGGCCTACGCATAACGGTTTCGCGTGATTGCCGGCGGCCCGCCGGCAACGATTGACGCGGTTCGAAGCGTCGACAGCAAAACGGCGCCTCAGATGAGGCGCCGTTTTGCTTTTGCGGACGTTCAACCCAGGTCACGCGGGCAGAGTCGCGTCGCTATCACCGCGGCAGAATCGCCAGGCGCAATCAGAACTGATCCTCCGACAGCCCCAGCACACCCTCACCGCCCTTCGCCGTCACGATCGACGCTTCCAGCGCCGATGCCAGCGGCAGCACATGCTCGGCAAAGAACTGCGCGGTCGCGATCTTCGCGCCATAGAACGCCGGATCTTCGCCGCGTTTTTCCGCGGCGACGAGCAGCGCACGCGCCATCTGCCAGCCGCCCAGCACAATGCCCGCAAGCTTCAGATACGGCACGCTGCCGGCAAACACCGCATTCGGATCGGTCTTCGTGTTCGCGACGACAAACCCGACCACCGCCGCCAGCGAGCGATGACCCTGCTCCAGATACCGCTTCATCGAACGGAACGCAGGCGCGTCGTGCTGACCCAGCGCTTCGATCGTCTGCGCCACGCCCGCGAGCAGCGCCTTTGCCACCGCGCCGCCATCGCGCACCGTCTTGCGGCCGATCAGGTCATTCGCCTGGATTGCCGTCGTGCCTTCGTAGATCGGCAGGATGCGCGCGTCGCGGTAATACTGCGCGGCGCCCGTTTCCTCGATGAAGCCCATGCCGCCGTGCACCTGCACGCCGAGGCTCGTCACCTCGATCGAGAGCTCCGTGCTCCAGCCCTTCACGACCGGCACGAGGTATTCGTAGATCGCCTGATGCTCCGCACGCTGCGCGGCATCCGGATGACGATGCGCGATGTCGCAATGCGCGGCCGCCACATAGGCGAGTGCGCGCGCGCCTTCGGTGAGCGCGCGCATCGTCGAGAGCATCCGGCGCACGTCCGGATGATGGATGATCGACACCGGCTGCTTCGCGCTGCCGTCCACCGGGCGGCTCTGCACGCGATCCTTCGCATACGCGACCGCCTTCTGGTACGCGCGATCCGACACGCCCACGCCCTGCATGCCGACCGCAAAGCGCGCCGCGTTCATCATGATGAACATGTACTCGAGGCCGCGATTCTCCTCGCCGATCAGGTGACCGGTCGCGCCGCCGTGATCGCCGAACTGCAGCACCGCCGTCGGGCTCGCCTTGATGCCGAGCTTGTGCTCGATCGACACGCAATGCACGTCGTTGCGCTCGCCCAGTGAGCCGTCTTCATTGACGAGGAACTTCGGCACGATGAAGAGTGAAATGCCCTTCACGCCTTCGGGCGCGTCCGGCGTGCGCGCCAGCACGAGATGGGCGATGTTCTTCGCCATGTCATGTTCGCCCCACGTGATGAAGATCTTCGTGCCGAACAGCTTGAACGAGCCGTCGCCCTGCGGTTCGGCGCGCGTGCGCACCAGCGCCAGATCGGAGCCCGCCTGCGGCTCGGTGAGGTTCATCGTGCCCGTCCACTCGCCGGAGATCAGCTTCGGCACGTAGGTCTGTTTCTGCGCTTCGGTGCCGGCGGTGAGCAATGCCTCGATTGCGCCGTCGGTCAGCAGCGGACACAGCGCAAACGACAGGTTCGACGCGTTGAGCATCTCGACGCACGGCGTCGCGATCAGCTTGGGCAAGCCCTGGCCTTCGTAGTCGAGCGGATGCTGCACGCCCTGCCAGCCGCCTTCGCTGAACTGGCGGAAGGCGTCCCTGAAGCCAGGCGTCGCGGTGACATTGCCGTCCTTCCAGGCGCTCGGGTTGCGATCGCCTTCGACGTTCAGCGGCGCGAGCACTTCGCCGCACAGCTTCGCCGATTCTTCGAGGATGGCCTGTGCTGTTTCCAGATTGGCGTCTTCGAAGCCGGGCAACGCGGTGATGTCGTCGAGACCGGCCAGTTCCTTCATCACGAACAGCATGTCTTTGATAGGCGCGTTATACATGTCTGTCTCCTCCTGTCTGCTGTGTGAAAAAGGGGCGCCGGACCACAGGTCCTCGCCCCTTTCGTGTACTGCCAGACGCCTTGTTAAAAGACGCTGTTCATACGTCGTCAGCCAAGCTCGCTCACGAGTTCCGGCACGACCGTGAACAGGTCACCCACCAGACCGTAATCAGCGACGCTAAAAATCGGCGCTTCCGGATCCTTGTTGATCGCCACGATCACCTTCGAGTCCTTCATCCCGGCCAGATGCTGGATCGCGCCCGAGATGCCCACCGCGACGTACAGTTGCGGCGCGACGATCTTGCCGGTCTGGCCGACCTGGTAGTCGTTCGGCACGAAGCCCGCATCGACCGCCGCGCGCGAGGCGCCCAGTGCGGCGTTCAGCTTGTCCGCGAGCGGCTCCAGCACCTTCGTGTAGTTCTCGCCGTTGCCGAGACCGCGGCCACCCGAGACGATGATCTTCGCCGAGGTCAGTTCCGGACGGTCCAGCTTCGTCACTTCACGGCTCACGAATTGCGACAGGCCGCTGTCTGCCGCCGCTTCGATCTTCTCGACCGTTGCGCTGCCGCCTTCTGCCGCCACCGGGTCGAAGCCGGTCGTGCGCACCGTGATCACCTTGATCGCATCTTGTGACTGGACGGTGGCGATGGCGTTGCCTGCGTAGATCGGGCGTTCGAACGTGTCGGCGCTGTCCACTGCGGTGATGTCGCTGATCTGCGCGACGTCCAGCTTCGCGGCGATACGCGGTGCGATGTTCTTGCCGTAGGCGGTGGCCGGCGCGAGGATGTGCGTATAGTCCTTCGCGATGTTCAGCACCGTCGCTTCGACGTTTTCTGCCAGACCCGCTTCGAGTTGTGCAGCATCGGCCAGCAAGACCTTGTTCACGCCGGCGATCTTCGCTGCGGCTTCAGCAGCAGCCTGCGCGTTGTGGCCCGCGACCAGCACGTGAATGTCACCGCCAATCTTCTGTGCGGCTGCGATCGTGTTCAGCGTCGCCGCCTTGATCGATGCACTGTCGTGTTCTGCTATTACCAGATTAACCAGATTCGTCATTTCGTCCGTCTCCGCGTATTCTTCAAAGCACCTTGGCTTCGGTCTTCAGCTTCTCGACCAGCGTCTTCACGTCGGCGACCTTCACGCCGGCGCTGCGCTTGGGCGGCTCGACCACTTTCAGCGTCTTCAGGCGCGGTGTGACGTCGACACCGAGGTCCTCGGGCTTGAGCGTCTCCAGCGGCTTCTTCTTCGCCTTCATGATGTTCGGCAGCGTCACGTAACGCGGCTCGTTCAGGCGCAGGTCGGTGGTCACAACAGCGGGCAGCGTGAGCGACAGCGTTTCCGCACCGCCATCCACTTCGCGCGACACCGTCGCCTTGCCGTCGGCCACCGTCACCTTCGACGCGAACGTGGCCTGCGGCAGACCCGCCAGCGCGGCGAGCATCTGGCCGGTCTGGTTCGAGTCGTCGTCGATCGCCTGCTTGCCGAGGATCACCAGCGAAGGCTGTTCCTTGTCGACCAGTGCCTTCAACAGCTTGGCCACCGCCAGCGGCTGCAGGTCTTCGTTCGACTCGATCAGGATCGCGCGATCCGCGCCGATCGCGAGCGCCGTGCGCAGCGTTTCCTGACATTGCGTCACGCCGCACGACACCGCGATCACTTCCGTCGCCACGCCTGCTTCGCGCAGACGCACCGCTTCTTCCACCGCGATCTCGTCGAACGGATTCATCGACATCTTGACGTTGGCAATGTCGACGCCCGTGCCATCCGACTTCACACGGACCTTCACGTTGTAATCGACCACTCTCTTGACTGGCACCAGGATTTTCATGCACACGCTCCAAAGTTACGAATACGTCAACCCAACGGTCATTATAGCGACTGCCTTCGCGGCACCCGCCCGCGGGCTGCTTGCATCGAGAATATCGCTCCTTCACGGCACGACAGGAATAGCGAACGATCGTTCTATTTTAATCCCGAAAAAACCCGGGCGACAAGCCCGGGTTATGACCTATGTCTCTAATTCCGAGGTTGCACAGGATCGGCACTTGCCTTAACCGCTTGCCGGGTTTGTAGCGCCCACCACGCCAGCAACGCGCCACCCCTCACCACGCCTTACCAGGCGGTGATGACCGCGCCGCCGAACCTGCTGTCGACGAACTGCTTCACTTCCGCCGAGTGGTACGCGGCGACCAGCTTCGCGACCCACGGCTTGTTTTTGTCGGCTTCGCGGATCGCGATGATGTTCACGTACGGACCCTTCGAGTCTTCGATCGCGATCGCGTCCTGCTTCGGCTTCAGGCCGGCTTCCATCGCGAAGTTCGTGTTGATCGCGGCTGCGTCGACGTCGCCAAGCGAACGCGGGATCTGCGCGGCGTCGAGTTCGACGATCTTCAGCTTCTTCGGATTCTCGACGATGTCGAGCGGTGTCGCCTTCAGGCCCGCGTCGGCGCGCAGCTTCAGCAGACCCTGCTTCTGCAGCAGCAGCAATGCACGGCCGCCGTTGGTCGGATCGTTCGGCACCGCGATCTTCGCGCCCGGTTGCAGTTCAGCCAGCGCCTTGATCTTCGTGGAGTAAATTCCCATCGGGTACGTGACCGTGTCGGCGACGCGGATCAGCTTGTAGCCGCGGTCCTTCACCTGCGCCTGCAGATACGGGTCGTGCTGGTAGCTGTTCGCGTCGAGGTCGCCACCGGCGAGCGCCGCGTTCGGCTGCACGTAATCCGAGAACTCGACGATCTTGATGTTCAGGCCGTTCTTCGCAGCAACGGTTTTCACGACTTCCATGATCTGTGCGTGCGGACCACCGGTCACACCGACCTTGATGGTTTCGTCGGCCTGCGCGACGGAAGCCAAAGAAGCAAACAGCGATGCGGCGCCGAGGACGGCCGCGAGCCTGAGAACAAAACGACGTTGCATGACTGACCTTTCTCTTATCTGTATGAGCGGCCTCCCGTGATGGGGAAGCCTTTGTTATTTATGGCTCAACCGACGCACGAGCCAATCCCCGAACGACTGCACCAGTTGCACGAAGACGATGAGGATCACGACGACCGTCACCATGACTTCCGGCAAAAAGCGTTGATACCCATAACGGATGCCCAGATCGCCGAGGCCGCCGCCGCCGATCGCACCGGCCATCGCCGAATAGCCGACCAGCGACACGAACGTGATCGTCAACCCGGCGACGACGCCCGGCAGCGATTCCGGCAACAGCACCTTGAAGACGATCTGGCTGGTCGTCGCGCCCATCGCCTGAGCGGCTTCGATCAAGCCGCGGTCCACTTCGCGCAGCGCGGTTTCGACGAGTCGCGCGATGAACGGCGCCGCGGCGATCGTCAGCGGCACCACAGCCGCGGCCGTCCCGATCGACGAACCGACAATCAGCCGCGTGAACGGAATCACCGCGACCAGCAGGATGATGAACGGCGTCGAACGCACGGCGTTGACGACGACGCCCATCACGCGATTGAAGCCGATATTCTGCAGCACGCCGTTGCGGTCCGTCAGATAGAGCAGCACGCCGAGCGGCAAACCGGCCAGTGCGCCGACGAGTCCGGAAATGCCCACCATCACGAGCGTTTCCCAGAACGACTGCACGAACATATCGAACATTTCACTCAACATACGACAGCTCCTCGACCACCACACTCTGTTCGCGCAGAAACGCGATTGCCTCTGCCACCTTCACCGGTTCGCCACCCGCGAGCACCGCGAGCGAGCCGAACGCCTGCCCCTGGATCTCGTCGATCTGGCCATGCAGGATGTTGAAGTCCAGTTCGTAGCGACGAATCGTCTCCGACAGGATCGGTTGATCGACGCCCGAGCCCGTGAACGCGAGGCGCAGCAGATGACCGCTGCCCGTCTTCAGACGCTCGGCGACGCGCGCCTTCATCGCGGGCGGCAGTTCCTGCGCGATCACATCCCCGATCAACGCGCGCGTGACCTCGTGATGCGGCTGCAGGAAGACATCGATGACCTTGCCCTGTTCGACGACGCGCCCCGCATCCAGCACGGCGACGCGATCGCAGACCTGCTTGATCACGTCCATCTGGTGCGTGATCAGCACGACGGTGAGGCCAAGTTCGCGGTTGATGCGCTTCAGCAGATCGAGAATCGCGCGCGTGGTTTCGGGATCGAGCGCAGACGTGGCTTCGTCGGAGAGCAGCACCTTCGGCTTGCTCGCGAGTGCGCGCGCAATGCCGACGCGCTGCTTCTGTCCGCCGCTGATCTGTGCCGGATAACGGTCCTTCTGCGCCGACAGCCCGACGAGCTCCAGCAGCGGCAACACGGTCAGCTCGATCTCCGCGCGCTTCATGCCGGCGAGTTCGAGCGGCAGCGCGACGTTCTCGTAGACCGTGCGCGACGACAGCAGGTTGAAATGCTGGAAGATCATGCCGATCTCGCGACGCGCCTCGCGCAGTTGCGCGGCGGGCAGCGTCGTGAGGTCACGGCCGTTGACGACGATATTGCCTTCGGTCGGGCGTGTCAGCAGGTTGATGGTGCGCACCAGCGTGCTCTTACCGGCACCGCTGCGGCCGATAATGCCGAACACTTCGCCTGGCGGAATCATCAGATTGACGTTGTGCAGTGCTTCGACCCAGCCTCTGGGCCCCGCGAAACGCTGCGAAATATTGCGTAGTTCGATCATGTAGAAAAACGAAACGGCGGTTCTGTCCGACGAGCGTTTTGCGCTCCGACACCGGGCCGCCGTTGCTTTTATTGGGATTTGGACCGCAATTTTACCGCATCGACGACATTCCCTTTAATAATCAATTCCGATCTTTTCATAACCTGAGAGCATTAGAGGGCCACCCCGCGTACGATGCTCGCGTGCACCAGACGCGTGCGACTATGATCGGTCGGATCAAAATAATGACGGCGGAGACAATGGCGACAGAGACCAGGACGCACGCGAAGCCCTCTTTCGGCGCTCAGGCCGACATCCCGCAAGCGGCGCCGGCAGCCGCCCTGTCGCGTCTGAAGACAGGTAGTGGCGTTGAACTTCCGGTTTATCGATGGTGGGCGTCCGACGGCGCGCCGCGTGCCACCGTGGCGCTGGTCCACGGGCTCGCCGAACATGCCGGACGGTACGCCGCGCTTGCCCGGGCGCTGAACGCCGCGAACATCGAACTGGTCGCAATCGATCTGCGCGGACACGGTATCGCACCGGGCGCACGCGTCTGGGTCAACCGCTTCGACGACTATCTGGATGACACCGATGCGCTGCTTCACGCCGCATCCAGAAATGGCACGCCGCTCTTTCTGATGGGCCACAGCATGGGCGGTGCAATCGCCGCGCTTCACACGATCGAACGCGCGGCGGGTAACGGCCCGAAACTGCGCGGTTTGATCCTGTCGAGCCCGGCGCTTGCCGCCGGCCGCGACGTGCCGCGCTGGATGATCACGCTGAGTCACGTCATCAGTCGCGTCTGGCCGCGCTTTCCAGCGATGAAGATCGATGCATCGCTGCTGTCGCGCGATCCGGCGATCGTCGAGGCAAACCGGAACGATCCACTCGTGCATCACGCTGCGGTGCCGGCGCGCACGGGCGCGGAGATTCTGGATGCGATGGCGCGAATCGAACGCGGCCGCGCGTCGTTGCGTCTGCCGCTACTCGTCTGGCACGGTACCGCTGACAAACTCACCGAACCGCACGGCAGCCGCGATTTCGGCACACATGCCGGCTCGCCCGACAAAACGCTCACTTTCTATGACGACAGCTATCACGAGACGATGAACGATCTCGACCGCGAGCGGGTGATCGGCGCGTTGATCGAGTGGATTCTGGCGCGCGCGGGTTAGCGCCTGACGCCCGTCTCAGATATCAGCCAGCGCGCGCACGTGCGCCACCACGCTGCGACCCAGCGCCGACAGGTTGTACCCACCTTCCAGCGTGCTCACGATGCGCCCTTTCGCGTAACGCCCGGCGATATCCCGGATCTGCTGGGTCAGCCACGCGTAGTCGTCCTCGACGAGGCCCATGTTGCCGAGGTCGTCCTCGCGATGCGCATCGAACCCGGCCGACACGAACAGCATCTCCGGTTTGAACGCATGCAGGCGCGGCAGCCACATCAGGTCGACGGCTTCACGCATGACCATGCCGTTCGTGCGCGCAGAAAGCGGCACGTTGACCATATTCGACGCCTGATTGTCGGCGCCTGTGAACGGATAGAACGGGTGCTGGAAGAAGCTGCACATCAACACGCGCGAGTCGCCGGCGAACGCGGCTTCGGTGCCGTTGCCGTGATGCACGTCGAAGTCGATGATCGCGACGCGCTCAAGGCCATGCACTTCGAGCGCATGCCGCGCGGCAATCGCGACGTTGTTGAAGAAGCAGAAGCCCATCGCACGCGCGGGCTCCGCATGATGGCCCGGCGGGCGCACGCTGCAGAACGCGTTGTCGTAGCGGCCTTCGATAACGGCATCCGTGGCGGCGACCGCTGCACCGGCCGCGCGTAACGCGGCCTGCAACGTATGCGGATTCATCGATGTGTCCGGATCGATCTCCGCGTAACCCGAAGCGGGCGAGCGGCCGCGGATGTAGTCGATATGCGCCTGCGTATGCACGCGCAACAACGCGGCATCGTCGGCGAGCGGCGGCGATTCGCGCTCGATCGCCGTGTCGATACGGCTTGCGATCAGTTGATCTTCGATTGCCTGCAGGCGCGCCGGACATTCGGGATGCCATTGCCCCATTTCGTGCAGCAGACAGTCGTTGTGAGAATAGAAGCCTGTTGCCATGAGTGGGTTCTTCTGCCGCACCGCGTCCGACGCGTGCACGGCATGTCTCCTTCCGTTTGCGCGCGCCACAGATGGCGCGCGTACAGGTATCAAGTTACCACAACGGGTCGCCGCAACGCGCTCTGGCCATGGTTTTGCGAATGCCGTCGGGTATACTGCGCCGAACCCCTTCGCACCGAAACAATCCCTGCCCTATGACCGTCAAGCTTGCCCTGTCTGCACGAAACCGGCTTCGCGTAACGACCGTTGCCACCGCGCTGTCCGTCGCATGCGCGTTCATCGCGATGCCCGCGGCGCTCGCGCAGACCACGCGGGCAAAAGCACCGATGCTGGTGGCGCAGGATTCACCGCAACAGCCGGTGCCGCAGGGGCAAACTTTCGAAGAAGAGATCATTCCGCAACGCTACGCGAACAATCCAAACGTCGATGCGTTCATCAACGACATGGTCGCCCGTTACGATTTCGATCCGGCCACCCTGCACACGCTATTCGCCCATACGAGCTATTCGGCAACTGCCGTGAAACTCGTGACGCCGTCGCCTACGCCGTCGGTGAAAAACTGGCGCGTGTATCAGTCGCGCTTCCTCGATACGGTGCGCATCAACGCAGGCGTGCGCTTCTGGCGCGCGAACCAGGCCACGCTGCAACGCGCGTATGAGCAGTTCGGCGTGCCGCCGGAAGTGATCGTCGGCATCATTGGCGTCGAGACGATTTACGGGCGCTACATGGGCAACTTCCGTGTGCTCGACGCGCTCACCACGCTGACCTTCGATTATCCGAACACGCCGAATCGCGCGGACCGTCAGGCGACGTTCCGCAAGAATCTCGAAGACTACCTGGTCTGGACGCGCGGCGCGCAGATCGATCCGAACTCAGTCCTCGGCTCGTACACAGGCGCGATCGGCATTCCGCAGTTTCTGCCGAGCAGCATCGTGCAATACGCCGTTGACTTCGAGGGCAACAAGCAGATCGATCTGCGTACGAGCCAGGCGGATGCGATCGGCAGCGTCGCAAATTACCTGAAGCAGAATGGCTGGGAAACGGGCCGTCCGGTCGTGTGGAAGATTGCGTCGGACACAGGCAGCCTCGGCGTCGCACAGGCTGCCGCGGACGGTCGACCCGAGCCGCACTGGCCGCTTCAACAGCTGCTGCGCGCGGGCATGCTGATGAACGAGCCGGGCCTCGATATCGCGTCTGAAGCAGGCACGCCAGTCGCCATGGTCGACCTGCCGACGCCGGGTCGCCCGACCGAATACATGCTGGGTCTGAAGAACTTCTACGTGCTCACGCGTTACAACCGCAGCTTCTTCTACGCGCTGGCGGTGTATCAACTTGGCCAGCGGGTCAAGTCGCAGTTGGCGAGTGAGACGACTGCGGGTGCGAACCCGAATGGCATTCCGGGCGCTCCGGCCGCAGCTTCCGATACCGACGCGCAGTGAATATGCCGAGCGCCATACCTCACGCAGCGGAATGAAAAAGCGCCGGCTAGCCCGGCGCTTTTCTGTTGATGCTCACCGGAGAGCGTCTACGATCACGCCGGAAACACACCCGTCGACAGGTAACGGTCACCACGATCGCACACAACGAACACGATCGTCGCGTTTTCAACCTGGCGTGCGACACGTAATGCGACTTCGCAAGCGCCCGCCGACGAGATGCCGCAGAAGATGCCTTCCACGGCTGCCATGCGCCGCGCCATCGCTTCCGACGCCGCCTGGCTCACGTTCTCGACACGATCCACGCGGCTGCGATCAAAGATTTTCGGCAGATAGGCTTCTGGCCATTTGCGGATGCCCGGAATGCGCGACCCTTCTTCTGGCTGCGCACCGATGATCTCGATCGCCTGATTCTTTTCCTTCAGATACTGCGACACGCCCATGATCGTGCCGGTCGTGCCCATCGCCGAGACGAAGTGCGTGATGCGACCTTCGGTATCGTTCCAGATTTCCGGACCGGTCGTTTCGTAGTGAGCGAGCGGATTGTCAGGATTGGCGAACTGGTCAAGGATCGTACCTTTGCCTTCGCGCTGCATCTGCTCAGCTAGGTCACGCGCGTATTCCATGCCGCCCGTGACGGGTGTCAGCACGATTTCCGCGCCATAAGCCGCCATGCTCTGACGCCGTTCGACCGACAGGTCTTCCGGCATGATCAGCACCATCCTGTAGCCACGGATCGCTGCCGCCATCGCCAGCGCGATGCCGGTATTGCCGCTCGTCGCCTCGATCAGCGTATCGCCCGGCTTGATGCGGCCGCGCTCTTCCGCTTTCTTGATCATCGACAGCGCCGGACGGTCCTTCACCGAACCAGCCGGATTATTGCCTTCGAGCTTGCCGAGAATCACGTTGTTGCGGCTACGGATTTCGTCGTCCGGAAGGCGGACAAGCTGAACGAGCGGCGTGTTGCCGATCGTGTCTTCAATTGTTTTGTAAGCCATATCGAATGCCCGGGAAGCGATGTGCAGAATCTATCGATTCTAAACCACCAAGCCCTCGCCTGCCGTGCGGCCCTGCTGGCCGTGTGGACGCGTGCGTTTCAACCATGGCCGGTGTGCGGCGTGCGGTGCGCTGAAAAAGCCCCGCGGAGTGAACCGCGGGAGCCAGTCATCTGAGTGACGGCTGAAGGAGTGTTACTCCGTGCTTCACACCAGAACAGGACGCTTAAAACAGAGGGCGGCCGCGTGCGCATGCACATGGCCGCCTGCATCAGGCTATTTCTTCACCGCCACGGTAGTCGTGCTGTCCTTCTTCCCGTTCGCAGTGCCACCCGCGCCAGCAGCGGCCGGCGCGGATTTGCCATTCGCGGAAGCGGTAGTCTGCGCACCGGCCGGGCCGACTGCCAGGCCTTCACCCTGAAGCCGTTCGACCGTATGACCACCCATGCCCTTCACACGCTTGCCGAGATCGGCGGCGTCCTTGAATGGGCCATGCGCGGTACGTTCGTCGAGAATGGCTTTCGCGCGTGCCGGACCGATGCCCTTGATACCGCGCAACGCATCTTCATTCGCAGTGTTGACGTCGACCGATGCGAATGCGTGACCACGAGGCGAGCAGTGCCGCCAGAACCAGCAATTTTTTGAACATATGGAATCTCCCTTGAACAACCGGCCGGCGACTGCCGCCGACCAGGAGACTCCAGTGTATTGACGCGTGCGAAGGCTTTAAAGCTGGCCGAACAGCCAACGTACGTAGCGATCGACACCTTCCTGCACGCTCAGGAACGGCGCGTCGTAACCAGCCGTACGCAGCTTCGTGAGATCGGCCTGCGTGAAGCACTGGTACTTGCCGCGCAGCGCATCGGGGAACGGAATGTATTCGATCAGCCCGCGCTGCACCTGCTCCGCGAGCGAAAGCGCCGGTTCGTTATTCAACGCGCGCAACGTGTTGACGACCGTCGAAGCAATATCGTTGAACGGCTGCGCCCGGCCGCTGCCGAGATTGAAGATGCCCGACTTCTCAGGGTGATCGAAGAAGAACAGGTTGACCTTCACAACGTCTTCAACCGAGACAAAATCGCGCGTCTGCTCGCCCGGGTTATACCCGTTGTACTCGCCGAACAGCTTGACCTTGCCTTCCGAGCGGAACTGGTTGAAATTGTGGAACGCGACCGACGCCATCCGCGCCTTGTGCGTCTCGCGCTGGCCATACACGTTGAAGTAACGGAAGCCGGCGATCTGGCTTTTCGCCGTCGGCAACACGCGACGGATCAACTGATCGAACAGGAATTTTGAATAGCCGTAGACGTTCAGCGGCTTCTCCACTTCGCGCTCTTCGACGAAGCGGTTCGATCCACCATAAGTGGCCGCCGACGACGCGTACAGAAACTGCGCGCCCTGTGCCTGGCAGGCGTCGAGCACCGCGCGGCTATAGCGGAAATTGTTGTCCATCATGTAGCGGCCATCGGTTTCCATCGTGTCCGAACAGGCGCCTTCGTGGAACACCGCGCGCACCTTGCCGAAGTCGCCGCGTGTAAAGCGTTCGACGAATTCGGTCTTGTCCAGGTAGTCGTCGATTTCGCAATCCACGAGGTTCTTGAACTTGTCGGCGCGCGTGAGGTTATCGACGGCGATGATGCGTTGTTCGCCGCGATCGTTGAGCGCCTTGACGAGATTGCTGCCGATAAAACCGGCCGCGCCGGTGACGATGAGGGTCATGGTCGTCCTGCGGTAATGAGGTTCAGCCTGCGCAAACTGCCGCCCGTATCGGGAGAAAACACGACGGGACGGCAGTACGCGACATTATTGAAAGAGTTCGTCGTAGTCGACGGTAGCGGTGCCGAGTTTGCCGACCACGATGCCGGCTGCGCGGTTCGCAAGCCCGACGGCTTCGACGAGCGACAGGCCGGCGCCGAGCATCACGGCGAGCGTGGCGATCACGGTGTCGCCCGCACCCGAGACATCATACACTTCGCGTGCAACGGCCGAAGCGTGCAGCACGCCCTCGTCCGAGAAGAGCGTCATGCCCTCCTCCGAGCGCGTCAGCAACAACGCCTTGAAGTCCAGCGACGCACGCAGGTTTGCCACGCGGGCATGCAGGTCTTCTTCCGATTTCCACTGCCCGACCACCTCGCGCAACTCCGCGCGATTCGGCGTGATCAGCGTAGCGCCGCGATAGCGCTCCCAGTCGTCGCCCTTCGGATCGACCAGCACGGGTTTGCCGGCCGCGTGCGCGTGCGCGATCATTTGCGTCACGTGCGTGAGACCGCCCTTCGCGTAATCCGACATCAGGATCACGTCGTGCGATGGCAGCAGTTCGTCGAAACGCGCGAGGCCGGCAAGCAGGATCTCATGCGCCGGCGTGTTCTCGAAGTCGACGCGCAGCAACTGCTGCTGGCGTGACAGCACGCGCAACTTGATCGTGGTCAGCAACGCAGGATCGCGTTCCAGATGAGCGACCACGCCGCTATCGTGCAGCATCTGCACCACGCGCTCGCCTGGCTCGTCGTGACCGACCACACACAGCAGGCCTGTCTGCGCACCCAGAGCGACCGCGTTGCGCGCGACGTTCGCCGCGCCGCCCAGACGGTCTTCCTGCTTCTGCACATGCACAACAGGAACCGGCGCTTCGGGCGAAATGCGATTGACGTCGCCGAACCAGTAACGGTCCAGCATCACATCGCCGACGACGAGCACGCGCGCACCCGCCAGCCGGGCGCGCGGCACGACGCCGACGTCGGGAATGGGCATGGCGTGCTCAGGCATCGGCTGAGGCGTTGACCGGAGATTCGGTAAGTTCGGCATGCGGACGTCCAATCGAGTGATAGTCGATACCGAGTTCGGTCATCGCTTCGGGTTCATACAGGTTGCGGCCATCGAAAATCAACGGCGACTTGAGCACCGCTTTCAGATGGACAAAATCCGGGCTCTTGAACTCCTTCCACTCGGTGACGATCAGGAGCGCGTCCGCGCCGGTAAGCGTCTCGTCCTGCGTCGCCGCGAAGTGCAGGCGCGCCAGTTGCGCCGGTTCATGACCGAGATCGAGGTTGAAGACGCGACGTGCTTCGTCGACCGCGACCGGATCGTACGCGCGCACGTTCGCGCCGCGTGCGAGCAGATCGGCGATCACGCGACGGCTCGGCGCCTCGCGCATGTCGTCGGTGTTCGGCTTGAAGGCCAGACCCCAGACGGCGAACGTGCGGCCCGTCAGATCGTCGCCGAGCATCTTCGTGACCTTGCGCACGAGCACTTCCTTCTGCTCGTGATTCACTTCCTCGACCGCTTCGAGAATGCGCAACCCAGGGCCCGTCTCGGCCGCTGTGCGAATCAGCGCCTGCACGTCCTTCGGGAAGCACGAACCGCCGTATCCGCAACCGGCGTAGAGGAAGTGATAGCCGATGCGCGGGTCCGAACCGATCCCGCGACGCACCGCTTCAATATCCGCACCGACGCGGTCAGCCAGGTTCGCCATTTCGTTCATGAACGAGATGCGTGTCGCCAGCATCGCATTGGCTGCGTACTTCGTAAACTCGGCCGAACGGACATCCATGTACAGCGTGCGTTCGTGATTACGGTTGAACGGCGCGTACAGACGCTTCATCTTTTCGCGCGCACGCATGCCGGCTTCATCGTCGTCGCTGCCGAGCACGATGCGGTCGGGCCGCATGAAGTCGTCGACGGCCGCGCCTTCCTTCAGGAATTCGGGATTCGAGACCACCGAGAATTGATGCTGCGGGGTGCCTGCAAGGCCGCGTTTCGTGAGTTCTTCGTTGATCACTTCCTGCACGCGCTGCGCCGTGCCGACCGGCACCGTCGATTTATCGACGATCACCTTGTAGCTGGTCATGTAACGGCCGATATTGCGCGCTGCTTCAAGCACGTATTGCAGATCCGCTGAACCGTCTTCGTCAGGCGGCGTACCGACCGCGATGAACTGCACTTCGCCGTGCGCGACGCTCGCCTCGACGTCCGTCGAAAACTGGATGCGGCCAGCCGCGCGCGTGCGTGCGATGATTTCCTGCAGGCCCGGCTCGTGAATCGGCACACCGCCGCCATTGAGGATGTCGATCTTGCGTTGATCGACATCGAGACAAAAGACATCGTTGCCGATTTCGGCGAGGCACGCGCCCGTGACAAGGCCAACGTAGCCTGTGCCGATAATGGTAATTTTCATACGCGCTCCGGTAATGGTTTCCGGTGATGGATCCGGCTTGCGAATCCGGTTGTTACGGTTGGCGCGGAACGCCGTTCAGGCAATCACGCAGCGAAGACGATGCCAACGTGACATGTGCGCACGGCGCTTCGCGCCTGCGCCCGATGGCAATCGCCCCGTCGAAATACCCGCGCCAGTTTCTCAGTTCGATGCGGCGATCGGCTCGACCCGGCGCGGCGCGTAGGTTTCCCAACCGCTGCAGCCAGGGCACTGCCAGTAGAAAAGGCGCGCCCGGAACCCGCAATTCTGGCATGTGTAGCGCGGAAGGTTTTTCGTGCGCTGCCTGATCAACGTGCGCATCAACTCCAGTTCACTACGGCGCGGCTCCTCGGCGGCTGCCTGCTGTGCCTCGAGCAGACGCGTCATGCCCGCCAGATTCGGCGACTTCTGCATCTGCGCGCGCGCGAGCGCATGCGCAGCCTCGGGTCCACGCAACGCTGCGACGTGCTGATACGCAACGTCGAGCAGATCATTCGACGGATAGCGATCAATCCACGTGGTCAGAAGATCCGCGCCTTCTTCCCCCCGACCCAGCGCCTGATACGCCTTCAGCAGCTTTTCGGCGACGAGCGGCAGATACGCCGGATTCTGCTCTTCGACGCGCAGCCACTGCGCGATCGCCGCCTCCTGCGCGCCGCCCGCGGCATCGACGTCGCCAAAGAGGATCGTCGCCCGCACGCTCTGCGGATTCGCCTTCAGCGCGAGGCCAAGCTGACGACGCGCCTCGTCCGGATTCTTCTGCTGCAGCGCTTCCTGGGCCAGCTCGCAGTGAAACTGCGCGACTTCCTTTTCGAGCGACTCCGAACCCATCGTTTCAAGCTGACGCGCCGTATCGATCGACTTGTTCCAGTCCTTTTCGATCTCGTAGATCGTGAGAAGCGCGCGCTGTGCGCCGATCGCATAATCACCCACCTTCAGTGAGCGAAATGTTTCTTCGGCGCGATCGAGCAGTCCCGCTTTGAGGAAATCCTGTCCCAACTCGAAGAGCGCGTGGTCACGTTCGGTGACAGGCAGATCCGCGCGACTCAACAGATTCTGATGCACGCGAATCGCGCGATCTGTCTCGCCGCGACGCCTAAACAGATTACCCAACGCGAAATGCAGTTCGATGGTTTCAGGGTCGAGCTTGACGACCTCGATGAACGCATCGATGGCCTGATCCGGTTGCTCGTTCAGGAGGAAATTCAGGCCGCGAAAATACGAACGCGGCAGATTGGCGCTTTCAGACAGCAGCGTCTTGAGGTCGTAGCGCGCCGCCATCCAGCCGAGCGCGAACGCGACGGGAACGGCGAGCAGCCACCAGAAATCCAGATCCATGCGAGTTGTTCGGAAGTGTTCGGAAGTGGGAATCGAACGCCGACGTGCGCAAACCGGGCACGCGGCAGGAAGAAAGCTAGATCAGCGGCGGCAGCGGCGGCTCTTCGACAGCCACCGGTGTCTCGCGCGCGACGCGCAGTTCACGTTTCAGACGACCGTTTTCGAGCCGCAGGCGGAACATGGCCGGCATCGATGAAAGCAGGCCAGCCAGCAGACCCACGACGAAGAAGGCCAGCCCGATGAGGATGAGCGGCGCCTGCCACGAATAACCGGCAAGGAAATTCAGCGTGGCGGGTTGCACATTGGCGAACGCGAGTACCAGCAGCAGCACGAACACCAGAACGCGGATCAACCAGACGATAAATTTCATGAATGGGTCTCTAGACGGCAATTGCGGATGACGCCGGCTTGATGACGCGTCGCGCCACGATGTTGCCCGCGCCGAAGTGACCCGTATTGTAAATGAAGCGTTCCCGGTGAGGCGCGAACCGCCGGGAAACGACAGACGAGACAGACGAAAAAAAAGCGCCCGAAGGCGCTTTTTCTGGTCTTTGCCGTCTGCACTGGACGCTGACGACGCTGCTGGATCTCACAGATCGTCGTCTGGCGACTCGGCCTTCAACGGCTCACCCGCGCGACCGTCCACACGTTCGCGCAATTCCTTGCCAGGCTTGAAGTGCGGTACGTACTTCTCAGGTACCAGCACCTTTTCGCCCGACTTCGGGTTACGCCCAACGCGGGAAGGACGGCGGTTCAAGCCGAAGCTGCCGAAGCCACGAATTTCGATGCGATGACCGTTGGCAAGTGCCTCCGACATCGCATCAAGCATCGTCTTCACCGCGAAGTCCGCATCTTTAAGTACAAGCTGCGGAAATCGCGTAGCCAGCTGGGCGACCAATTCCGATTTGGTCATACTGCAGCAGACCCCTTCTTAAGGCTTACTGGTTCTGGCCGTCGAGCTTGGCCTTCAGCAGCGCGCCGAGGTTCGTCGTGCCAGTTGCAGCCGAGCTCGAATCCGACGAAGCCAGACCGCGGATCGCTTCCTGTTGCTCAGCCGAATCCTTGGCCTTGATCGACAGGTTGATACCACGCGACTTGCGGTCGATGTTGATGATCATCGCATTGACCTTGTCGCCTTCCTTCAGGACATTGCGTGCATCTTCCACGCGGTCTTGCGACAGCTCCGAAGCGCGCAGGTAGCCTTCGACTTCCGCCGACAGCTGAACCACTGCACCCTTCGCATCTACCGTCTTGACCACGCCGTCGACGATCGAACCCTTGTCGTTCATTGCAACGAAGTTGCTGAACGGGTCGCCTTCAAGCTGCTTGATACCCAGCGAAATGCGTTCCTTCTCGACGTCGATACCGAGAACGATGGCTTCGACTTCGTCGCCCTTCTTGTACTTGCGAACTGCTTCTTCGCCCGTTTCGCTCCACGACAGGTCCGACAGGTGAACCAGACCGTCGATGCCGCCCGGCAGACCGATGAAGACGCCGAAGTCGGTGATCGACTTGATTGCGCCTTGCAGCTTGTCGCCCTTCTTGAAGTTGCGGCTGAAGTCGTCCCACGGGTTCGGCTTGCATTGCTTCATGCCGAGGCTGATACGGCGGCGGTCTTCGTCGATTTCGAGAACCATGACTTCGACTTCGTCGCCCAGCTGCACAACCTTCGACGGTGCAACGTTCTTGTTCGTCCAGTCCATTTCCGACACGTGGACGAGGCCTTCGATGCCCGATTCCACTTCGACGAATGCGCCGTAGTCGGTGATGTTGGTGACCTTACCAAACAGGCGCGTGCCCGACGGGTAACGGCGCGAGATGCCTTCCCACGGATCGTCACCAAGTTGCTTGATGCCGAGCGAAACGCGGTTCTTCTCTTGATCGAACTTGAGGATCTTCGCGGTGACTTCCTGGCCAACCGACAGCACTTCGCTCGGGTGACGCACGCGACGCCATGCGATATCCGTGATGTGCAGCAGGCCGTCGATACCGCCGAGGTCCACGAACGCGCCGTAATCGGTGATGTTCTTCACCACGCCTTCCACGATCGCGCCTTCCTTCAGCGTCTCGAGCAGCTTTGCGCGCTCTTCGCCTTGCGTGGCTTCGATCACAGCGCGGCGCGACAGCACGACGTTGTTACGCTTGCGGTCGAGCTTGATCACGCGGAATTCGAGGGTCTTGCCTTCGTACGGGGTCGTGTCCTTGACCGGACGCGTGTCGACGAGGGAGCCCGGCAGGAATGCGCGGATGCCGTTGACCATGACGGTCATGCCGCCCTTGACCTTGCCCGTGATCGTGCCGGTCACGAGTTCGTTGTTGTCGAGGGCCTTTTCCAGCGACAGCCACGAAGCCAGACGCTTCGCCTTGTCGCGCGACAGGATCGTGTCGCCATAGCCGTTTTCCAGCGCGTCGATCGCGACGGAAACGAAGTCGCCCGCCTGCACTTCTACCTCGCCCGCGTCATTCAGGAACTCTTCGAGCGGGATGTAGGCTTCGGACTTGAGACCAGCATTCACGACCACGAAGTTGTGGTCGACACGCACGACTTCGGCGGAGATCACTTCGCCAGCGCGCATGTCCTGCTTGGTCAGCGACTCTTCGAACAGAGCCGCAAAAGATTCGGTATTCGGGGTAGAGGTTTGCAGGTCGGACATAAAAATCAGAATTTGCGAGGGTTTCGTTCTGCCAGCCAGCCGGAATGGTCAGCGAATTCGGCAATGAAACGAATGCCACGCGGGGTTAAGGGGTTAATACACGCTCCACGACGATTCGCGAAGCACCTACGGGACTACAGCTACATGTTGCATCAGCTTTTTACTACCGCGCTCTGGTACCACTGCACCACCTGATCGACCGCCTGGTCGACCGAAAGCGACGAGGTATCCAGAAGCTTTGCATCCGCTGCGGGCTTAAGTGGCGCGGCCGCGCGTTGACTATCGCGCTCGTCGCGCGCACGCAAATCCCGGAGCAAGTCATCTATATTAGCAGAAATTCCTTTTTGGATCAATTGCTTATACCGCCGCGCGGCGCGGGCCTCGGCGCTGGCCGTCAAGAACACCTTGAGCGTCGCGTCCTGAAAGATCACGGTGCCCATGTCGCGGCCGTCAGCGACCAGCCCCGGTTCCTTGCGAAACGCGCGCTGACGCGCCACCAGCGCGGCTCGAACAGACGCGTGGACGGCGATCGTCGATGCGCGGTTGCCGATCTCTTCCTTGCGAATCTCGGCTGAAACATCCACGCCATCGAGCTGGGCCAGGCCCTCGCGGAAGGTGATATGCAGATCGTTGATCAGGTTTGCAAGCGCGTCGGCGTCGTCGGCGGCGATGTTGTAGCGCAGGCTCGCCAGTGCGGCCAGCCGGTATAGCGCGCCGCTGTCCAGCAAGTGGAAGCCGAGGTGCGCGGCGACTAGCGCGGCCACGGTGCCTTTGCCGGAGGCGGTCGGGCCGTCGATCGTAATGACGGGCGTCTGGTGAAAGGGACGGGTCGGTTTCATCTAAAGTCGCGCGTCAGGTCGGGTGAGCTCAATTCAGCTTTCAGCGTCAGGGTTGGGCGAGCGCCGTGAAACGCTCGAAATAGTCGGGGAAAGTCTTGCCGACGCACTTCGGATCGTTGATGCGCACCGGCACGCCACCGAGGCTGACGAGCGAGAAGCACATGGCCATGCGGTGGTCGTCGTAGGTGTCGATGGCGGCGTTCGGCGTCAGTTTCTCGGGCGGCGTGACGACGAGGTAGTCCTCACCCTCTTCCACCTTCGCGCCGACCTTGCGCAGTTCGGTCGCCATCGCGGCGATCCGGTCGGTTTCCTTCACGCGCCAGCTTGCGATATTGCGCAGCGTGGTCGTGCCGTCGGCGAACAGCGCGGCGACGGCGATCGTCATCGCAGCGTCCGGAATCAGGTTGAAGTCCATGTCGATCGGATCGAGCTTGCCGTGATCGTGGCCGATGCCGCGCACTTCGATCCAGTCATCGCCCATCGACACGTTCGCGCCCATCCGCATCAGCGCATTCGCGAAGCCGACGTCGCCCTGGATGCTCGCCCGCCCGACGCCTTCCACACGCAGCGGTCCGCCGCCGAGCGCGCCCGCAGCGAGGAAATACGACGCCGACGAGGCGTCGCCTTCCACCATGATCTGTCCCGGCGACTGATAGCGTTTGCCCGACGGCACCGTGAAGCGCTGCCAGCCGAGTCGCTCGACTTCGATGCCGAAACGCGCCATCAGCTTGATCGTGATGTCGATGTAAGGCTTCGAGATCAGCTCACCTTCGACGTCGACGATCGTCACGCCGCTTTCCGTTTTCAGGAGCGGCAGCGTCATCAGCAAGGCGGTCAGGAACTGGCTCGACACGTCACCGCGAACGCGGATCGGCGCTTCGGCGGCAATCTCGCCGGCGCGGATGCGCAGCGGCGGATAGCCTTCGTTTTCCTCGTAGTCGATCTTCGCGCCGATCTGCCGCAAGCCGTCGACGAGGTCGCCGATCGGCCGCTCGTGCATCCGCGGCACGCCGTGTATGCGATAGTCGCCGCCGTTGACGGCCAGCGCCGCCGTCAACGGACGCACTGCCGTGCCGGCATTGCCGAGGAACAGGTCGGCGCGCAACGCGGTAAACGCGCCGCGCGTGCCCGAAACGACACACGTGTCGCCGTCGCGCTTCAGCTTCACGCCGAGTTGTTCGAGCGCGGCGAGCATCACGCGCGTGTCGTCGGAGTCGAGCAGGTTCGTGATCGTCGTTTCGCCTTCGGCGAGCGCGGCCAGCAGCAGCACGCGGTTCGAAATGCTCTTCGAGCCAGGCAGGCGGATCGTGCCGGACGCACGGGAATAAGGTCCGAGATCGAGATGTTCCATGAATGTGTCCTGTTATTTCGAGGCGTCGCCGACAGAAACTTTCGTGCCGCCGCGCTCCTGCCATTCGGTGCGGGCAACGCGCGACCGGGCGAAAACGGCTTCGAGCGCGGCGCCGTCGGCGGCATCGATTGCGGCACGCAGACGCGTCAGCACAGCCATGTAGTCGTCGAGTTCATCGAGGAGTGCCGCGCGGTTCGCAACGCAGATGTCGCGCCACATTTCCGGACTCGACGCCGCGATCCGCGTGAAATCGCGGAAGCCGCCAGCGGCAAACGAAAACTTCAGCGCGGCGTCCGGCGAATTCAGAATCTGCTCGACAAGCGCGTACGACAGCACATGCGGCAGATGGCTCACCGAAGCCAGCACCCGATCATGCTGCTCGGGCGACATGCTGGACACGCTCGCGCCGGTCGCACGCCACATCGCGGTGACGTGCTCCACGGCCTGCTGCCCGTTTTCCGGCAACGGGCACAACACGACGTTGCGACCGGCATACAGCTCCGGCAATGCGGCATCCACACCGCTCGATTCGCGGCCGGCAATCGGATGACCCGGTACGAACTGGCCGATGCGCGCGCCCAGCGCCGCACGCGCAGCCGCGACCACGTCGGACTTGGTGCTGCCCGCGTCGGTGACGATCGTTGTGTCGTCGAGGAAAGGCGCGATGCGTTCGAGGAGCGGCTGCGTCTGCGCGACGGGCGCCGCGAGCAGCACGACATCGGCACCGGCGAGCGCCGCACGCAACGCCGCATCGTCGGCCAGCAGAGCGGTGCCGTCGACTACGCCAAGTTCCAGCGCGCGCGCCATCGATGCAGCCGAACGGCCTACCCCGATCACGGTCCGCGCGCCCGCAACGGCGCCACGCTCACGCAATGCGCGCGCAAGCGAGCCGCCGATCAGACCGACTCCCAAAATCACCAGCTTGTCAAAAGAAAATGCGGCCACAGCGGTCACAGAAAAAGCGCGCGTGAAACGGCGCGCGGTAGCAGGTCGAGCCGCTCAATTAGAAGCGGCGGCGAGAGTCTTTTCGAGCGCCGCGATGAACGCTTCGTTTTCAGCCGGCAGGCCGATCGTGATGCGCAGCCACTGCGGCAAACCGTAGTTGCCGACCGGACGCACAATCACACCCTGCTTCAGCAAACCGATATTCATGCGGTTGCCGGCGTTGTCGTCGTCGCCGACACGCACCAGCACGAAATTGCCATCCGACGGCACATACTCGAGACCGAGCCGGTCGAACGCTTCAGTCAGCACGCGGTAACCCCGCGCGTTGAGCGAGGCGCTCTCTTCGAGAAACGCGTTGTCGTTGAGCGCTGCGATCGCCGCCGCCTGGGCGAGTGTGTTCACATTGAACGGCTGGCGCAGACGGTTCAGCAGATCGGTCAGTTCTGGCTGCGCGATCGCGAAGCCGACGCGCAGCCCGGCCAGGCCATACGCCTTCGAGAACGTACGCGACACGAGCAGATTCGGATAGCGGCGCACCCACGCGATCGAGTCATAGCGCTTTTCCGGCGCGAGATATTCCGTGTACGCTTCGTCGAGTACGACGACGACATCGCGCGGGACCTTATTGAGAAAAGCCTCGAGCGTGGGGCCTTCAATATATGTGCCGGTTGGATTGTTCGGGTTCGCGACGAAGATCAGGCGCGTGTCGGCCGTCATTGCAGCGAGCATCGCGTCGAGGTCATGGCCGTACTTCACAGCCGGCACGACGATCGCGCGCGCACCCAGACCTTGCGTAGCCAGCGCGTAGACAGCAAACGAATACTGCGCGTAGACAATCGACTGGCCTTTTTCGACGATCGCGTGCGCCGCGATTTCGAGGATATCGTTGCTGCCGTTGCCCAGCGTGATCCATTCGGCGGGCACGTCGTAGCGCGCGGCCAGCGCAGCCTTCAGTTCGAACGCGTTCGCATCCGGATAACGGCCCAGTTCGCCCGCCGCTTTCACCATCGCCTGCTTTGCCGAGTCGGGCATGCCGAGCGGGTTTTCGTTCGACGCGAGCTTCACGATGCGTGCTTCATCGAGGCCGAACTCGCGGGCGACTTCCGAAATCGGTTTGCCAGCGACGTAAGGCGCGATTTCGCGCACATAGGAAGGACCGAATTGCGATGTCATGAGTGACTCCAGATCGACTGTGCCAGTTGGCTTTTGGACGGTGTACCAGAACGGCGTGATATCAGCGCGAACGCGGATACGAGCCGAGAATCTTCACAAACGCGGCCTTCTTTTCGAGGTCGGCGAGCGCTTCCGCGACGGTTGCATCGTCGCGGTGGCCTTCGAAGTCGATATAGAAGTAGTACTCCCACGTGCCGACCCGTGCCGGCCGCGACTCGAAGCGCGTCATCGACACGCCGTGCCGTGCGAGCGGTTCAAGCAGTTTGACGAGCGCGCCCGGCTCGTTCTTCACCGACAGGATCAGCGACGTCTGATCGTTGCCGGTGGGGCCCGCCGGCTCCTTGCCGATCATCACGAAACGGGTGCGGTTGTGCGGATCGTCCTGGATCAGCGCATATGCAACCTGCAGGCCGTAGTGCGTCGCCGCGCGATCGCCGGCAATGGCCGCGATCGTCGGATCTTCAGCGGCCATACGCGCCGCTTCGGCATTGCTCGCGACGGCCTGCCGTTCGAGATGCGGCGCGTTGGCCGTGAGCCAGCCCTGACATTGCGCGAGCGCCTGCGCATGCGCACAGACGCGCGTGACGCCGGTCAGGCCGCCGTTCAGCGAAAGAAGGTTGTGGTGGATCGGCAAGGCAAGTTCGCCGCCAATCACAAGCTGCGTTTGCAACAGCAGATCGAGCGTGCGCGACACCGCGCCCTCGGTCGAATTCTCGACCGGCACGACGCCGAATTCGGCCGCACCGGCTTCGACCGAGCGGAACACTTCGTCGATCGACGGACACGGCAGCCCTTCGATCGACTGACCGAAGTATTCGTGCATCGCCTGCTCGCTGTACGTGCCGACCGGCCCGAGATACGCCGCGCAGATCGTCTTTTCCAACGCGCGGCTCGCGGCCATGATTTCCCGCCAGATCGCGCTGATGTGATCGTCGGCGAGCGGGCCGTCGCTCATGCCCTGCAGGCGCGCGATGACCTGTTGTTCGCGTTCCGGGCGAAACACCGGCGCGTTGAAATGCTTCTTGACCTCGCCCACTTCGAGCGCGACGGCGGCCCGCTGGTTGAGGAGCGAAATGAGTTGCGCGTCGAGCGCGTCGATGCGGTCGCGCAGCGGTTTGAGTCGTAAATTAAGTTCGTCGTCCATGCGTGAAAACGGCCCTGCCGGAGAATACGGAAAAGGATGCGCGCCGAAAATCAGGTGCTGCGTTGTTCGAATTCCTTCATGTACTCGACGAGCGCCTTGACGCCTTCGAGCGGCACCGCGTTGTAAATCGACGCCCGCATGCCGCCGACGGACTTGTGGCCCTTCAGCTGCACCAGCCCGCGCGCTTTCGCGCCTGCCAGGAAATCTTCGTTACGCGACTCGTCGGCGAGGAAAAACGGTACGTTCATCCGCGACCGCGCGTTGCGCTCGACCTTGTTCAGATAGAAGCGGCTGGCATCGATCGTGTCATAAAGCAGCTTCGACTTTTCGAGGTTGCGCGCTTCCATGGCTGCCAGACCGCCCTGCTTTTTCAACCACTTGAACACGAGCCCGGCGATGTAGATCGCGTACGTGGGCGGCGTGTTGTACATCGAATTGTTCTCGGCGACCGTCTTCCATTCGAATGCCGACGGACAGATCGCGAGCGCGCGATCAAGCATATCCTCGCGCACGACCACAACCGTGACGCCCGCCATGCCGATGTTTTTCTGTGCGCCGCCGAAGAGCACGCCGTATTTGGCGATGTCCATCGGGCGCGACAGAATGTGCGACGACGCGTCCGCGACAAGCGGGATATCGCCGAGATCGGGAATATCAAAGGTTTCGACGCCGTGGATCGTCTCGTTCGTGCACAAATGCACGTAGGCCGGATCGTCCGACAGTTTCCATTCGGCAAACGACGGCGCGCGCGTAAAACCGTCCGCGGTCTGGCCCGACGCAGCAACGTGCGCGGCGCCGTACTTCTGCGCTTCCTTGAACGACTTCTGCGACCACGAGCCGGTCACGACGAAATCGATGTTCTTTCTCGCGCCGAGCATGTTCATCGGCACGATTGCGTTTTCTCCGAGACCGCCACCCTGCAGGAACAGGATGCGGTGACTGGCCGGCACCGCGAGAAGTTCACGCAGATCAGTCAGCGCCTCTTCATGGATCGACATGAATTCTTTCCCGCGATGGCTCATTTCCATCACGCCCATGCCGCTGCCGTTCCAGTCGAGCATTTCAGCCGCGGCCTCGCGCAACACTTCTTCGGGCATGGCCGCCGGTCCGGCGGAGAAATTAAAGACGCGCATCGTGAGAACCCCGGAAGCAGGCGCGGCACAAAAACTGCGAATAGTGCGCGCCTGAAAAGATAATGGCCGTTTGCGCGTGCGCGCAAACGGCCATTATCGCACTGACACTGCCAACCCGCCAAACCCGGGCGCCCGAAGACGTCCTTGTGTGGCCGGCTGCAGCAGCGTCGGCTTAGCCTGCTGACCCGCTTACTTCGTGGCGGCAGCCGGCTTGACCGAAGCGACTTCCTTGTCAGCCTGGTCGCGCGTTGCCTTGATCGATTGCGGCATGTACTTCTGCATCAGACCGTTCACCACATCGCGGCCCACCTGGTCTTGCACCTGGATGAACTTGCGGCCCGTCGGGCTCTTGTAGAACGCCGTCAGATCCTTGATTTCCTGCGTGCTGTAGTACTTCGCGTACGCGTCGTACTGAGCCTGCATCGCGTCCTGGCGGAACGAATCCGTTGCGAACACCTGACCCGCCGAGTCAACCAGCTTCGGCACCGTGTTCTTTTGCAGCGTCGGGACGGAAGCCTGCTTCTGCTTGTCCGTCAGCGACTTGTTTTCCGACAGCGCGTCCGACAGGATCGCCGGAACCAGCTGCTTGGCCTGCATTTGTGCGCTGTTACCGATTGCGCCGACGAGCTTCTGCGCGTCGATCGCGTCCAGCAGATCCTTGATCGCAGCCTGCTTGGCCGGATCTGCCGGCGCTGCTGCGGGGGCTGCTGCAGCCGGAGCTGCCTGCTGGGTTTGAAGTGCTTGCGCCATCGCGAGGGTCGGTACGAAAGCGGCCAGCAACATCAACTGTTTGAATCGTTTTTGCATCATTACTCCCTAAGAGAAATTGATCGAACTACCCGCCGCACGAACCGCGCCGCAACCTCACAAGGTCGACGCAGATTCATGCGGCTTGTTCACTCGTTACCCGCGAACCAGCCGCGAGGCGCCGGCGCGGATCAGACTGCGCCGCCCTCTTCGCCGTTTGAATCGGCATCGGCGGGACCTTCGGCGTCGCCTTCGATTTCGACATCAGCTTCCGCCTCGGCCACCTGTTGCAGGCCTGAAAGCTTCGTGCCCTCATCAAGACTGATGAGTGTAACACCTTGCGTTGCGCGTCCCATCTCGCGGATTTCCGACACGCGCGTACGAATCAGCACGCCCGTATTGGTGATCAGCATGATCTGGGCTTCCGGATCCACCAGCGTCGCGGCGACGACCTTGCCATTACGCTCCGAGGTCTGGATCGCGATCATGCCCTTTGTGCCGCGGCCATGACGCGTGTACTCGGTGATCGGCGTGCGCTTGCCAAAGCCGTTCTCTGTTGCCGTAAGCACCGACTGCTGTTCGTCGCCGGCAACGAGGAGTGCGATGACCTGCTGCCCGTCGTCCAGCTGCATGCCGCGCACGCCGCGCGCCTCACGGCCCATCGGACGCACGTCGTTTTCGTCGAAGCGCACTGCCTTGCCTGAATCCGAGAACAGCATCACGTCATGCTGGCCATCGGTGATCGCGGCGCCGATCAGGTAATCACCGTCATCGAGACCGACCGCGATAATACCCTTGCGCAGCGGCCGGCTGAAGGCTTCCAGCGGCGTCTTCTTGACCGTGCCGAGCGCGGTCGCCATGAACACGAACTTGTCGGCCGAGAATTCCTTGACCGGCAGCACGACCGTGATCTTCTCGCCGTCCTGCAGCGGGAACATATTGACGATCGGGCGCCCGCGCGAGTTCCGCGAACCCTGCGGCACTTCGTAAACCTTGACCCAGTACACGCGGCCGCGGTTCGAGAAGCACAGGATGTGATCGTGCGTGTTCGCGATGAAGAGCGTGTCGATCCAGTCGTCTTCCTTCATGGAAGTTGCCTGTTTGCCGCGACCTCCGCGCTTCTGTGCGCGATATTCGGACAACGGCTGCGATTTCACGTAACCCGCGTGCGACATGGTGACGACCATATCCTGCGGCGTGATCAGATCTTCAGTGTTCAGTTCGGTTGCGTTCAGCTCGATCTTCGAGCGGCGCGCATCGCCGAATTCGGCGCGGATGGACGTCAGTTCGTCGACGATGATCGCCGTAATGCGCTCCGGACGCGCGAGGATGTCCAGCAGATCAGCGATCTGGGCCATCACTTCGCGGTACTCGCCGATGATCTTGTCCTGCTCGAGACCGGTCAGGCGTTGCAGACGCATCTGCAGGATTTCCTGCGCCTGGACGTCCGACAGACGGTACAGGCCATCCGACTGCATCCCGAACGCGGGGTTCAGGCCGTCCGGACGATACGCCTCACGGCCGCCGGCCGACGCGTTCTCCGTCTCCGCGCGCGCCAGCATCTCGCGCACGAGCGACGAATCCCACGGACGCGCCATCAACTCCTGCTTCGCGATCGGCGGCGTCGGCGCGGCCTTGATGATCGCGATGAAGTCGTCGATGTTCGCGAGCGCGACGGCGAGGCCTTCGAGCACGTGGCCGCGTTCACGAGCCTTGCGCAGTTCGTATACAGTGCGCCGCGTCAGCACTTCCCGTCGGTGCGACAGGAAGCAGGTGAGCATTTCCTTCAGGTTCAGCAGCTTCGGCTGGCCGTCGACCAGCGCGACCATGTTCATGCCGAACGTGTCCTGCAGTTGCGTGGCCTTGTACAGATTGTTGAGGATCACCTCGGGCACTTCGCCGCGCTTCAGTTCGATCACGACGCGCATGCCGCTCTTGTCGGACTCGTCGCGGATATCGGAAATGCCTTCCAGCTTTTTCTCGTTGACCAGTTCGGCGATGCGCTCCAGCAGCGAGCGCTTGTTCACCTGATACGGCAACTCATCCACGATGATCGCCATGCGCTGGCCGCGATCGATCTCCTCGAAGTGCGTCAGCGCGCGCATCACAACGCGGCCGCGGCCGGTGCGGTAGCCATCTCGCACGCCAGCGACACCGTAGATAATGCCGGCCGTCGGGAAGTCCGGCGCCGGGACGATCTCGATCAGTTCGTCGATCGTCGCTTCCGGGTTCTTCAGCAGGTGATGGCAGGCGTCGACAACTTCGTTCAGGTTGTGCGGCGGGATGTTCGTTGCCATCCCGACCGCGATACCGGACGAGCCATTGATCAGAAGATTGGGGATACGCGCCGGCAGAATGGCCGGTTCGTTTTCGCTGCCGTCGTAGTTCGGCTGGAAGTCGACCGTTTCCTTATCGATATCAGCGAGCAGCTCATGGCCGATCTTCGCCATGCGGATTTCGGTGTACCGCATCGCCGCGGCGTTGTCGCCGTCGACGGACCCGAAGTTACCCTGGCCATCGACCAGCATGTATCGTAGCGAGAAGTCCTGCGCCATCCGGACGATGGTGTCGTATACAGCCGTGTCGCCGTGCGGGTGATATTTACCGATCACGTCGCCGACAATACGCGCGGACTTCTTGTAGGCGCGGTTCCAGTCGTTATTGAGTTCGTGCATCGCGTACAGCACGCGCCGGTGCACCGGCTTCAGGCCATCGCGGACATCGGGGAGCGCACGCCCCACGATTACGCTCATCGCGTAATCGAGATACGAACGGCGCATTTCCTCCTCTAGGGAGATTGGCAGAGTCTCTTTAGCGAATTGATCCATTATCCGTGTCTTTTACATGCGAAACCGTCTCTCCAAACCTGCCGGAAGCCAGCTTCGCGTAGACGCTGCAGGCGCAACGCATCACGCGATTCTAACATGGCCGGCATCCGCGCCCGACGGGGGTACGTATACCTATTAGGGAGAGGGCAGGGAACGGCTCCTGCGTGCCGGTACGACGGCCTGCCCGACGGTAGATTTTTCCTGGATCGGACTGCGCGTCGGAACAAAACGGGCGTGCGCAAAAGTCGGGCAGGTCCTTTGTTGCGCATGCACCACAATTGGTTGGGGGCAATAAACAGGGGAGGATTTTTTTATCGTCGGAAGGGAACGATATGGCAAAATGCCAACGCACAAAGAGTTAGACACTGCTCGAAGTCTACACAGCGCGTCTTTTGTTCCGCACCAATGTTATACTTCGAGCAATGTATGACTTGTCTTCGTCAACAAGCTCGCAGTAAACCTGCGGTAATCTCAATTTCGAGAGGAGAAATATGAATAAACTTTCAAAGCTCGCGTTCATTGCAGCTACCGCAGTAATGGCTGCATCCGCTTCGGCACAGTCGGTGCCGGCGTCGCGACAAGCCACGAACGACAACTGGGTGAACGGCACCGGCGAATACGTGTGGATGAACGGCACGAACGAGCTTTGCTGGCGCGATGCGTTCTGGACGCCGGCAACGGCTAACGCGAAGTGCGATGGCGCCCTGGTAGCCCAGGCTCCGACCCCGCCGGCTCCGCCTGCGCCTGTCGCGCCGGCTATCACCAGCCAGAAGATCACGTATCAAGCTGATGCCCTGTTCGACTTCGACAAGGCTGTCCTGAAGCCGGCTGGTAAGGAAAAGCTTGATGACCTCGCCTCGAAGATCCAGGGTCTGAACCTGGAAGTCGTGGTCGCAACGGGTTACACGGACCGTATCGGTTCGGACAAGTACAACGACCGTCTGTCGCTGCGTCGTGCACAAGCTGTCAAGGCATACCTGGTCAGCAAGGGCATCGAAGCCAACCGCGTCTACACGGAAGGCAAGGGCAAGCGCAACCCGGTCACGACCGGCTGCAACCAGAAGAACCACAAGCAACTCATCGCCTGCCTCGCACCGGATCGCCGCGTGGAAGTCGAAGTTGTCGGTACTTCGAAGCAGTAAGGTTAGAGCGTTACCGCAGTATCAAGGCCCCGCTTCGGCGGGGCTTTTTTTATTCCGGGCGCCGATTATGTACCGCCGACGGAATGGGAAATCCCCGTTTCGCAGCCGGTTTCTGGCTAAACCACGCCGCGTTTACGCGGCATTTTGCCGCGATCTCCGACGGCCTATATACTCAGGGTTTATCCTCGCCTGCCCGCTCACCCGCTTTCATCAAGGCCCGCACCCGACATGACCAACGCCGATCCCCACGAACTTCAGAAATTCAGCGATCTTGCCCATCGCTGGTGGGACCCGAACGCCGAATTCAAGCCGCTGCATGAGCTGAATCCGGTCCGGCTCAAATGGATCGACGCCCATGCATCGCTGGCAGGAAAGCGCGTGCTGGATATTGGGTGCGGCGGCGGCATCCTGTCGGAATCGATGGCCGGGCTCGGCGCACACGTGAAGGGCATCGACCTGTCGCGCGAGGCGCTGGGCGTCGCTGATCTTCACAGCCTTGAAAGTGGTGTAACCGTCGATTACGAAGAAATCGCCGCGGAGGCGCTCGCCGCCCGCGAACCCGGCATATACGACGTCATTACCTGCATGGAAATGCTGGAACACGTGCCCGAGCCGTCGGCCGTCGTCGCTGCGTGCGCGACGCTCGTCAAACCGGGCGGCTGGGTGTTTTTCTCGACGCTCAACCGCAACGTCAAGGCGTATCTGTTCGCGGTAATCGGCGCCGAATATATCGCGCGCATGCTGCCGAAGGGCACGCACGACTACGCGCGCTTTATCCGTCCGTCCGAGCTGGCGGGCTTCGTCCGCGCGGCCAGCCTCGTCACCGACGATATCAAGGGCATCGTGTACAACCCGCTCAGCAAGCATTTCACGCTCGCCGATGACACAAGCGTGAACTACATGCTCGCCTGCCGCCGCCCCGCCTGATCGACCTGAACCTCCGAACACACCTACATGAGCGACCCCACGCCCCTGCCCCAACGCGAAGACGACGAAGCAGCAACTGGCCTGTGTCAGGCCGTCCTGTTCGACCTCGACGGCACGCTGGCCGACACGGCGCCGGACCTGGCCGCCGCCGTCAACAAGATGCGTCACGAGCGCGGACTGGAGATGGTGCCACTCGACGATCTCCGACCGCTCGCATCGGCGGGCGCGCGAGGCCTGATCGGCGGCGCCTTCGGCATTGGCCCCGACGACCATGAATTTGCGTCCATGCGCGAGGAGTTTCTTGCCAACTACGAAGCGGATCTGTGCATCGAGACAACGCTATTCCAGGGCATCGACGCGGTGCTCGACGAACTGGACGCACGCGGCATCCGCTGGGGCATCGTGACCAACAAGGCCGCTCGCCTGACCGATCCGCTCGTCGTGTTGCTGGGTCTGGACGCACGCGCCGTCTGCGTCGTCAGCGGTGACACGACGCCGCATTCGAAGCCCCATCCCGCGCCGCTCCTGCACGCAGCGCAGGAAATGGCAATCCCGCCGGAGCGCATCATTTACGTGGGCGACGACCTGCGCGACGTGCAGGCGGGTTTTGCGGCCGGCATGGTGACCGTCGCTGTGGCCTACGGCTATTGCGGCACCGACTTGCCGCCCGCCAAATGGCACGCGAAGCACGTCGTTCAGTCGACAGCCGAACTGCAACGCCTGCTGCGCGATATCACCTGATCCGCCACCATTCACAACGCCCAGGCCTTGATCCCGCGCGGCGTTAGCCTCGTATCGGGTTCTATGGGATAATCATCTTTCCACTGGGGCCGACCTGGTTTCGACGTGGGTAGCAAAGCAACTCAGGGCATACCGAGGACCCGTCACCTCGTAAATCAATGGGACTTTAGTAACTGCGAACGACGAAACGTACGCACTGGCGGCTTAACCCCGCCAGCCTTGCACTAACTCACTGACGGGTTAGGGGTCGCAAGACCCGGCAAGGTCATTCACGTCAGTTAATCCTCAGTGGTGTCACGACGCTGGGGCCGAAAATCTGGTGACTCGCCGTAACGAAGCGTGTTCGTCCGCGTCGGTGCGGTTAAATCAAATGACAGGACTAAGTATGTAGAACTGGTTGTGGAGTGCTTACGGACGCGGGTTCGATTCCCGCCGGCTCCACCAGAACACACCCTGGCAGCATGCAGTAGCAGCAGATCAACAGAATGCCCCGCCCAGCTGACGCTGCGCGGGGCTTTTTGTTGTTGGCGTCAGATGGGGTACGTCATTTTGACCCCGCCGACGGCTGTCGCACCGGCGGCTCCTGAAATGCGCCCCCTCGTGGTGCATCGTTCGTCGTGGAAACCAGCAGCGCATTCACGCGCGCCACCTCGTCGAACGTGAGGCCTGCGGTCGCGGCCTTCAGCTGCAGCAGCGCCATGATCGTCTCGTATCGCGCGCGGATCAGATCACGACGGTTCGCGTAGAACGTATCGGCGGCACGCAGCACGTCCGCGCTACCGCGACTGCCCACCTTGTAGCCGACCTGAGTCGCCGTCAGCGCGGCACGCGACGTCTGCGCGAGGCGCGTCAGCGCGTCGATGCGCGCGATGCCTGCGCGAAAGCGCGACCAGTTTTCGCGTGCGGACGCGCCGGCCTGCCGGGTTGCCGAGGTCAAGTCGTTCTGCGCCTTGTCCTCCAGCGCGACTGTCTCGTCCACGCGTGCTTCCGTTTCGCCGCCCTCGAAAAAGGGAATGCTCACCGAGAGCATCGCTGTGTTGGTGGTGGTCGGGCGCACGTAACCGGACGCAGCGCCGGCCGGCGTATGGCTCGCCGTAATGCTGACCGTCGGCAGATAGCCGGCGCGCGCCTTTTCGACGTCGAGCTTTGCGATCCGCCAGTCGATCTGCTTCAACTGCACCTGGTAGTCGTGGCCCTCGGCCTGGGTCGCCCAGGCGTCCATGTCGTCCGGTTCGACGCGCGGCATCGTCGCCGTGTCGGCCAGTCGCGACAGCGCAGAAAACGGTTGCCCTGTTGCCTGTTCCAGCGCGAGTCGCCTGAGCCGCAGCTCGTTGCCGGCGTCCTGCTGCTGCAACTGCGCCTGAAGCACGCCGGCCTCCGCCTCGCGAAGATCGATCACCGTCGCTTCGCCAGCCGCCTGCTTGCGACGAAGCTGGTCGAGATGCGAATCGAGCGCCGCGGCATAGTCGTTGGCTCGCGCCCGTTCGTCTTCGGCAGCGAGTTCGTCGAAGTAGGCCCGTGCGGCCTTCAAAATCGACTCCTGCTGCGCCCGGGCGACTTCAGTGGCGCCGCGCGCTTCGATGAAGTCGGCCTGCCGGTAAGTCGTCCAGCGGCTCCAGTCGAACACCGGCTGCGTCAGGTTCACCGTCCAGCCGTTCTGCCAGTAGCTGGTGGTCGGGAAACCCTCGGTGGCGGTGCGGTTGTACGCGCGCCCCCACCCGCCTTCCAGGCGCGGCAGCAGCCCCGCGCGCGCTTTCGGTATGGCTTGATGTGCAGCGCGTGCGCCCGCGCGAAACGCGGCGAGATCCGCGTCATGATCGGTGGTCTGCTCGACGACGGTCATCAGATCGACCGCCTGCGCACTTTTCATGCTTGCAACAACGGCAAGCGCGATCAACACCAGGTGCTTATTCATGAGCGCCCGCCTCGACGAGCGCATCATCCCGGTCGCGCACCAGCACGCCGTCGACGAGCCGGTAACGCACATCGAACGCCGACGCGAGCGACATGTCATGCGTAATCACCACGACCGTACGTTCGAGACGCTGCAACAACGCGACGATATGCCGGACCGACACGGGATCCAGATTCGACGTTGGTTCATCGAGTAACAACAGTTCACGTGGTTGATAAAGCGCGCGCGCCAGCAGCAGACGCTGTCGCTGACCTGCGGAAATATTGGCGATCGTGTCGCTGATCACCGTACGCGTGCGCATCGGCAGACGCATTACGTCAGCGAGCAACCCGACGTCGTCGAGCAGCGCGTGAATACGCGCTTCGTCCGCGTTGCCGGCGAAGAGCGAAATGTTCTCGGCAATCGAGCCGTGCAGGATCAGGTCGCCCTGGCGCATGTGCACTGCGTGACGGCGGATTTCATCGACCGTCAGATTGGGCCACGCGATGCCATTCAGCGTGATCTGTCCTTCCTGCAGCGGTTCGGCTGCGGCGAGCAGCTTGAACAGCGTCGACTTGCCGCTGCCGGACGATCCGATAATCACGATCTTGTCGCCCTTGCGAATGGTGAGACTCGCGCCCATCAGCACAGGTTGATCGGAGACGCCGTAGCGAAACGTCACGTCGCGCACATCGATCTGCTCGAACGTGCGGACTTCGACGGTCCGATGCGCGTCGCTGGCTGGTGTGTATCGCTCGCTTTCGCAATCGACGATATCGCCCACACGTGCCACCGGTACGCTCAGCATGAAGTACTCGAACGCCGCGTTGATCGATCGCGCAAAACGCTCCGACAGCAACGACTTGTAGATCAGGAACGAATAGAACACACCCACTGAAATCTTGCCGCCGAGCATCAGTTGCGCCGCGAACCAGGTAATCGCGATCATGTCCGCGTAGTTCACGAGCTTGAGGATCGCGTCGCGCGCGCTGGCGAGCCGGCTGCCGTGCACGAGCGCCGCGATATAGGCGCGGTATTTCGCCATGAACATCGCCGTGCGCCGCGTTTCGCCCTGCGACAACTTGATCAACGAAGCGGCGCGGATCGTCTCGATCAACGTGTCGTCGCAACGCGCCGATTCTTCAAGCACGAGCGCGTGCGTGTCGCGCATGCGTGCGAACAGCGCGTACGAAACGGCCACATACAGCGCAAAGATCAGCAACGCGACCGCTGTCAGTTGCCGGCTCTGCACAAGCATCAACCCCAGCGCGAGAAGACCGACCACCAGATCGATGCCAAGCGAAATCATCGTACGCGTTGCATAGATGCTGATTTCGTCCTGCGCCTTGACCCGCGCGAACAGGTCGCCCACATGACGCTTCTCGAAGTACGAAACCGGATTGCGCAGCAGATGCGCGAGCAGCCCTTCGGTCATGTTGATCTGCACGAAGCCGTGCAGCAGTTCGACCAGATACGTCTGCACGTAATGACTCAACGCCCCCGTGATGAAAATCGCGCTGAACGTCAGAATGAGGACGTTCAGCAGATTCAGGTTGTCGGCGGCGACAACGTCATCGAGCACGAGATTGCCGAGATACGGCATCGCGAGAATCGCGAACTGGCTGCCGAGCGCGACGAACATCACCTTCGCGATCTGCGCCTTGATCTGTGGATTGAGCGCACGCACGCGGGCGAGCGCCGCCGGCACGCGCGAGCGGTTGCGCACGCGCGGCATCGACGGCGTCGGCGCGCATTCGAGCAGATAGCCCGAGACACTCGCGATAAACGTCTCCATCGATATGCGTCGCCGCCCGCTTGCCGGATCGATCACCTGCACATAACCGCGCCCGCATTTTTCGAAGACGACGAAATGCGCGCCGCCAAAGTGGAGAATCGAGCCGCGCTTGACGGCGGACAGATCGCCGGCGTCGAAACGATATGCCTGCACGGCAAGACCGAATTCGACCGCGACGTCATACAGGTCCATCAGCGTCAGACCGTTCGACGAGATCGGGCTGAATGCCTGAAGCTCGCGCACTTCGGTCGCGCGGCCGAAGTGCGAGAGCACCATCGCAAGACACGCGTAGCCGCATTCGGCCACTTCATTTTGATAGATCGCGCGCACGGTTATCCCCTCAGCATGCGGAAGAATGGCGCCAGCACCCATTCGGCAATCGTCCGGCGTTCGATGACGATGCTCGCCGTCGCGCTCATACCGGGCAGGATTTCGAAGTGCTGGCGCTCGAAGTCGAAAGTGTGGCCGCGCAGCGTGGCCCACGCCATGTAGTCACCTTCGGGCGCGCGCGGCTCGGATGCGCCTGAGGGCGACATCGGCGAGCGCACCGTCGTGCGCGAGATCGAATCGATGTGCGCTTCGTAGCTGCCGAATTTCGCATACGGAAACGCGTCGAACTTGAGTCGCACGATCTGCCCTTCGCGCACGAAGCCACGGCGTCGCGATGGAATGCGCAACGCGGCGCGCAACGCCCCGCCCTCGCCGGTCGCGATGACCACCGCGACATCGGACGCGGCCAGCGTACGACCCATCACCAGCCCGGAAAACGTGACGACGCCGGCTCGCGGTGCCGAGATCGTCATGTTCTGCCGGTTCTGCTCGAACCGTACGCGGATGTCCTGAAGATCGCGTGCGTGCCGCGCGTCGAGTTCCTTCAGTTGTGCCGCAATCTCGGCCTGCAAACTTCTGGCCGTACCCAGTTCCGCCACCAGTTGTTGCCGCCGTGCGGTGCTCTGCGCGACCACGACTTTCGCCTGGTGCGTGTCCGCCTTCGCCTGTTCGATGCGGTCAGCGGTGACGTAGTCGGAAACCGATTCCAGCCGCGACAGCTTCTGCCCCGACTCGTCGACAAGCTGCCTGTTCTGCACCAGCTGCTCATCGAGCGCCGACATTTCCGCGCGCCGGCTCTGTTCGGTCAGGTGTGACGTCTCCAGCTGCGCGGACAGTTCCGCCTTGCGCTGACTGTATTGCGCTTCGGTCGAACGGATCTGTTCGTCGCGCATGTGTTCGTCGAACGCCGGACGCTGGCGGCCGTCGCTTGCCAGCGAAAGATCCCGCTCGAGCCGGAATAGCGGCGCGCCCGTCGCCACACGTTCAGACTGATGAACGTAGATATCCGACACCAGTCCTTCGAGGCCCTGAATCTTCATCTCAGACGGCGACACGATCTCGGCGCGCACGTCCTGTTTGAGTTCGACTTCGTGGAAAAACGCGAACGCCGTCGCGACGGTCACGAGCGCTGACGTCGCGTAGGCGATCCAGCGCCACGAGACATCCTTGAATTGCGGAAGATCGATGGGTTCCATAGCCTGTTACTGCCGGCGTCGAACCGGCGTTGACACTCTGTCTGAGAAAACGCGCGACCTGATCGCGCCCGCGCACGGAAACGCGCTGACCGGCTTAACGCGTCGGCGCGAAGGCGTACATCGACGGATGAACCGCGACGAGCGAGTGAGGGTAGTTATCGGTCAGCGCAGTCTCGATGTATCCGGCGAGTTGCTGCGGCGCGCCGCGCCCGGCGAGCGGCAGCGGCTCGAACAGCTCCGCACTGAAGCGCCCCTGCTCGAAGCGCAGATAGAACGGCAGCAGGAGCGCGTCGAACTGCGTACCGAGGCGAAACACGCCGTTATGAATGCGCGCATGGCGCCCGAACATCGAGACGCCGACGGTTTCCATCGGATAGCGGTGCAACGCGAACGGCGGAACATCGGCGAACAGCACCGCGACGCCATTGCGCCTGAGCGATCGCGCGACACGCAGGCCAAGGCCGTTACGGTCATCGTCGCCGTACGTGTAGAGCACGTTCACACCGGGGATAAGCGCGTGGTCGTCGCCGTACATGTCGCGCGGCACGCCCGAGACGACAGCAATCGACTCGAGACCGAGCGCAGCGCGCAAGGCATCGATGACATAGATATTCGCGTACTGCGACACGTAGTGAAACGGCGACACGATGACCGGACGTTTCGGATCGATGGCCTTCAGCCTGCGGATCTCGCTCGCGAGCCGGGCAGCGACAGACTGAAGATCGGGCCACACTTCCACGCCGCGCGACAGCCTGCCGTAATAGATGCGCTGATCGATCAGGCTTTCCCGCGCGCCGCTCGCGGCCACACGCCGCCTGTCGAAGATGACGGCCCCGAGTACATCGCGACCGATCTCGCAACGCATGACGCCGTGCCAGCGAACGCGCGCATCGACAAGACTGCGGACGCCCCAGCCCGCGAGCGCGAGACGCTCGATCGCAATCGGCGGAATACGCGCCATGAACGCGCCGCGCCGCCAGCGCGGCCAGCGCGCGATCCTGCTGCGCAGCGAAGCCAGCCGTTCAACCAGCGCGCTATACAACCTGATGTTCATGGATGTGCGGAGCATGCCAACGTGAAGACGGCCCCTTGCGGGGCCGTCTTACCAGCGACGCTCGCTTAAGCCGTTGCAACCGGCTTCGACGGCTTGGCGCTGCTCGTCTTTGCCGGAGCCGGCGCCGAGCAGCAGCACTTGCAGCAACCGCCTGCGACAGCTGCCTTAGCCAGTTCAGTACGTTCGATCTTCTGCATTTTAATTACCTCGTTGATTATTGATTATTTCATTTCACCCGAAATGATTAACGCCTCAAATTCGAGCGAGGCGAATAATAGCACCGGGATTTTTTGGTATGAAATCCCTTTACCTTATTTTACTTTGACATTTATCCTGGAATGGGCGTCACACCCAAACACGCCCAGACGCCTGATACGCGCATCTAGACAGGCGAAGGCATCTGTCTCGCGACCTGCGCCTGGCATCCGCCGCGCCCGGCCATGCTGGCGCGAGTGGCGATGGGTAGATTGACGCGTCATTCATCCGAAAATCCACCAGCGCATCCAGAATTAAATTAAAGCGCCGGAAAATAAAAAACAACCCGGAGATTATCAACGGGATAACAAGGCAACGGATTACACCGACACGACACCCATACCTACAGACAGACAGGAAAACCCCGACACGGAAACTCAACCTGCAAACGGAATAATCCCCCACCGCCCGTCGTTTATCCGGAACACGCGAACGTTTTCGTCACGTGTTTTTCGTTCCGAACGCCTAAACTCCATCACAGAACGTCCACAACAGGAGATCACATCATGCGCAAGACGATGCTTTTCCTCGCCATTCTCGCGATCCAGCAGACCGCTTTTGCCGAGATGCCCAAAACCGTCGATGGTCGCTTGGTCGATGAAAACGGCATGACCCTTTACACGTTCGACAAGGACACGACGCCCGGCAAAAGCGCCTGCACCGGCGGATGCGCGACAGCCTGGCCCGCCGCGATGGCGGATTCCTACGACAAGCCGACGGGCGACTGGACCGTGATTCCGTCAGCCGATGGCAAAAAGCAGTGGGCGTACAAGGGCAAACCGGTGTATCGCTTCGCGAAGGACACCAAGGCAGGTGAAATGAATGGCGATGGCTTCAAGGATATGTGGCACACGGCGAAGCCGTGACACGACCTGAACCGGTCTGAACCGATCTGAAGCGCTCTGATCGAACCCGACGCCGCGAAACATGCGGCGTCGCAGAACATTACTGGTCTTCGGGGCACTGCAGGTTGCAGCCGTTCGGATCGCCGTTGTCACCCTTGCGGCGACGCGCCGACGGGTCGCCCTTCTGGTATTTCTTCGAGGGCGCCGATGCGGCGAACGGCATCTGCGGATGCTCGTTCAGACGGAATTCGTCCTGCAGGATGCCGCCGGGCATGCCCGGTGAGTTCTGCGCAAACGCGATCGAGACGGTACCGAAAAGTGCGCCCGCCGAGATAGCGGCGGCGCACACGTTGATCAGGAATTTCATAGGGATTCGGCGCGGCGTGACCCGCGCGTGAAGCGGGATGCGAAGCGTAGAGGGTATCGCAAACCGCGCCGCGATGCAGCGGGCGCAGGAGCGCCATTTGTTACGCGCGCTTACCCGGCCGTGCCGCTCAAGCCCTCATCGAGATCGACGACTTCGCCGCAATGGAGCGGATCGTAGCCTTCCAGCCGCGCGACGCCGCTGCGGAACCCGTTGCTCCGCAATAGCGCGGCCACCGCGGCAAGTGGCGCCCGCTCCAGCGCCTGGCGCTCGCATGCGAAGTAATAGTCTTCGTCGACCACCGGGACGAAGTCGAGCCCGAAGTGATGCGCGGCCGGCTCGACGCCGAAACCCACGTCCGCCATCCCGCTCGCGACAAAAGCGGCGATCGCCGAATGCGTCAGTTCCGTCGACGCATAGCCGTTCACACGGTCCGGATCGATATCGATGCGCCGCAACGCCAGATCGAGCAGCATCCGCGTGCCCGAGCCAGGTTGACGGTTCACGAAGCGGATATCGTCGCGCTTCAGGTCGATGAGGCCGGCGATGCCCTTCGGATTGCCCTTGGCGAGAAAGAGCCCCTGCTTGCGTCGCGTGAGATGCACGAGCACATGACGTTGCGGATCGAGCCAACGCCGGTAGACGTCGGCACATATCTCGCGAAATTCACCGCGCGGCAGATGGAAGCCCGCGAGATCGCATTCGCCGCGCGCGAGCGCCGTGACCGACTCGGCACTGTCGCGGTACTTGATGTCGACGCCGATATCGCGCCTCACGAGCTCGGTGACGAGCGCCGCCACCGCATAACCGTGAGACGCGTGAATCCGGACGTTGTCGGTGGGCGGCGCGAGCCAGCGGTTGAGATCGCTCGCGACTTCACTGGCGAGCGCCTGCATGTTGCCGTCGAGCCGCTCGCCACACAGACGCTGCGCACGCAGCACCGCCTGCCCCAGTTCGGACAGCACGGAGCCGCGGCCGCGTTCTTTGGCGATCAACGCGCCGCCCAGCCGCTCCTCGATTGCGCGCAGCAAACCCCACGCGTGACGGTAGGACAAACCCTTAAGCGTAGCGGCCTGCGAAATGCTACCGGACTCGTCGACGAGCGCCAGAAGCGGCACAACGTCCGTCAGACTGGCCTCCCGGCCGTCCAGGTCGCGCACGACGAGTTGCGCCTGACATTCGATTCTGATCATCGGTTCATATATGCAACGATATTTCCTATTGCGGGAGACGGGTTGTCCACCTATCTTTCTACTCAGATATACCAGATACACCAAAGCATAGATGCACACATTATGAATAACAAGTGCATATTAGACTCTGGAGGAACCCCGCAATTGAACACTACAAATACCATCGCGCCGGACGCGCTCGTGCAACGTCACGCGCGCCCGGGTATGTCACTGCTGGCGATCCTGCACGCAATCCAGGACGAAGCCGGGTTCGTGCCGCCCGAGGTCATCGCACCGCTTGCGCAGGCGACGAATCTGTCGCGTGCCGAAGTGCACGGCGTCATCACCTACTACCATCACTTCCGTACGCAGCCCGCTGCGCGGATCACCGTGCAGCTCTGCCGCGCGGAAGCGTGTCGCAGCATGGGCACCGAAGCGCTCGCACAGCACATCGAGGCGCGTACCGGTTGCCGCTTCGATGCTGAGCACAGCCACACCGATGCAGTTGGGCTCGAATCGGTGTATTGCCTCGGTCAGTGCGCGCTCTCCCCGGCGATGATGATCAACGACACATTGCACGCGAAAGTCACGCCACAGAAGTTCGATGCGCTCCTCGCCGCTGCTACCCGACGTGTGGAGGAAACGGTATGACGCGCGTCTATATTCCCCGCGATTCGTCCGCTCTCGCGCTCGGCGCGGATGCGCTCGCTGAAGCCATTGCAGCCGAAGCCGCCCGTCGTGGCATTGCTGTCGACGTGATTCGCAATGGTTCGCGCGGTCTGCTGTATCTCGAACCGCTGGTCGAAGTGGCAACATCGGCGGGTCGCGTCGGTTACGCGAACGTCGAAGAAACCGACGTTGCGTCGCTGTTCGATGCGGGCTTTATCGAAGGCAAAGCGCACGCACGCCACGTCGGCATAGTCGACGACATTCCGTATCTGAAGAAGCAGCAGCGCCTGACGTTCGCGCGTATCGGCATCACCGATCCGCTGTCGACCGAAGACTACGTCGCGCACGGTGGCATCGAAGGCCTGAAGCAGGCGCTCGCAATGGACGGCGCCGCCGCCTGCGATGCGCTGATCGAATCGGGCCTGCGTGGACGCGGCGGCGCAGCGTTCCCGGCCGGCATCAAATGGCGGACGGTCCGCGCGGCGCTCGCCGATCAAAAGTACATCGTCTGCAACGCGGACGAAGGCGATTCCGGCACGTTCTCCGATCGTCTCGTGATGGAAAGCGACCCGTACGTGCTGATCGAAGGGATGATCATCGCGGGCATCGTGACGGGCGCCACGGTCGGCCATATCTACGTGCGCAGCGAGTATCCGCATTCGATCGCGACGCTCGAGGCCGCAATCCAGAAAGCGCGCGCCGCCGGCTGGCTCGGCGACAGCGTGCTCGGCTCGGCACATCGCTTCGAACTGTTCGTCGCGAAAGGCGCGGGCGCTTACGTGTGCGGCGAAGAAACGGCGCTGCTCGAATCGCTCGAAGGCAAACGCGGCATCGTGCGCGCGAAGCCGCCGCTGCCCGCGCTTGCCGGCCTGTTCGGCAAGCCGACCGTGATCAACAATGTGATCACGCTCGCGACGGTGCCGATCATCTTCGCAAAAGGCGCGGCGTTCTATAAGGACTTCGGCATGGGCCGCTCGCGCGGCACGCTGCCGTTCCAGCTGGCAGGCAACGTGAAGCAGGGCGGCCTCGTCGAAATCGCGTTCGGCGTGACGCTGCGCGAACTGCTCTACGACTACGGCGGCGGCACGGCAAGCGGCCGGCCGGCGCGTGCCGTGCAAGTCGGCGGCCCGCTCGGCACGTATCTGCCCGAAAGTCAGTGGGATATCCCGATGGATTACGAGGCGTACGCGGCGGTCGGCGCGGTGGTCGGTCACGGCGGACTCGTCGTGCATGACGACACGTCCAATCTCGCCGAACTCGCGCAATATGCGATGCACTTCTGCGCGCTCGAATCGTGCGGCAAATGCACGCCGTGCCGGATCGGCTCGACGCGCGGCGTCGAAGTCATTGGACGCATTCGCAACGGCGATACGTCGACGCAGCAGGTGCAACTGCTGCGCGATCTGTGCGACACGATGGTCGCAGGTTCGCTGTGCGCAATGGGCGGCATGACGCCCTTCCCGGTGCTGTCCGCACTCGACCATTTCCCCGAAGACTTCGGTCTCGACACCGCGCCGAAAGCGGCGGCGGCCTGACGATGGAGCCCAACATGTCCGACCTGCTCAACCCGAAAGCTGGTGGCTGCGGCTCCGGCAATTGTGCGTGCAAATCCGCGGCGCGCGACCCGTTCGACGACACCGATTACGGCACGCCACTTCGTCACGCCGATGTGAGCGTGACGCTCGAAATCGATGGCGAATCGGTCACGGTGCCAGCTGGTACGTCAGTGATGCGCGCCGCCGCCGAAGCCGGCGTGAACGTGCCGAAGCTCTGCGCCACCGATTCGCTCGAACCGTTCGGCTCGTGCCGTCTGTGTCTGGTTGAAATCGAAGGGCGGCGCGGCTATCCGGCGTCGTGCACGACGCCGGTCGAAGCCGGCATGAAGGTGAGCACGCAGACCGACCGTCTGCAGTCGCTGCGCCGCAACGTGATGGAGCTGTACATCTCCGATCACCCGCTCGACTGCCTGACCTGCCCCGCCAATGGCGACTGCGAACTGCAGGACATGGCTGGCGTGACGGGCCTGCGCGAGGTGCGTTACGGCTTCGATGGCGCGAACCATCTGAAGGATAAAAAGGACGAGTCCAATCCGTACTTCACGTACGACCCGTCGAAGTGCATCGTCTGTAACCGCTGCGTGCGCGCGTGCGAAGAAACGCAGGGCACGTTCGCACTGACGATTGCCGGACGCGGCTTCGAATCGCGCGTCGCCGCGAGCGAAAACGTGCCGTTCATGGAATCGGAATGCGTATCGTGCGGCGCGTGTGTCGCCGCATGCCCGACTGCGACGCTGCAGGAAAAGACCGTCGTGATGCTCGGCCAGCCCGAACACTCCGTGGTGACGACGTGCGCGTACTGCGGCGTCGGCTGCTCGTTCAAGGCGGAGATGAAGGGCAGCCAGGTCGTGCGCATGGTGCCGTACAAGAACGGTGGCGCAAACGAAGGGCACGCGTGCGTGAAGGGCCGCTTCGCATGGGGCTACGCGACGCACAAGGACCGCATCAAGAAGCCGATGATCCGCGCGAAGATCACCGATCCGTGGCGCGAGGTCAGCTGGGAAGAAGCGATCAGCTATGCGGCATCGGAATTCCGCCGTATCCAGGCGAAGCATGGCCGCGATTCAATTGGCGGCATCACTTCGTCGCGCTGCACGAACGAAGAAACCTATCTCGTGCAGAAGCTCGTGCGCGCCGCGTTCGGCAACAACAACGTCGACACCTGCGCACGCGTCTGCCACTCGCCGACCGGCTACGGCCTGAAGACGACGCTCGGCGAATCAGCCGGCACGCAGACATTCGCATCGGTCGACAAGGCCGATGTGATCGTTGTGATCGGCGCGAATCCGACCGACGGCCACCCGGTATTCGCCTCGCGTCTGAAGCGTCGGGTGCGCGAAGGCGCGAAGCTGATCGTCGTCGATCCGCGTGTGATCGATATCGTCGATACGCCGCACGTGAAGGCCGTGCATCACCTGCAACTGCGGCCGGGCACGAACGTCGCGATCGTCAATGCACTCGCGCACGTGATCGTTACCGAAGGCCTGCTCGCAGAACAGTTCATCGCGGAACGGTGCGAAGACCGCGCGTTCCAGCAATGGCGTGACTTCGTCGCGCTGCCGGAAAACGCGCCGGAAGCGACCGCCGAAGTGACCGGTGTGCCGGCAGAAATGGTTCGTTCAGCGGCCCGCATCTACGCAACGGGCGGCAACGCGGCGATCTATTACGGCCTCGGCGTCACGGAGCACGCACAAGGCTCGACCGCCGTGATGGGCATCGCGAACCTCGCGATGGCGACGGGCAACATCGGCCGCGAAGGCGTTGGCGTGAACCCGCTGCGCGGCCAGAACAACGTGCAGGGTTCGTGCGACATGGGCTCGTTCCCGCACGAACTGCCGGGCTATCGCCATATCAGCGATACGACGACGCGCGCGCTCTTCGAAGATGCGTGGAACTGCACGCTGCAACCCGAACCGGGCCTGCGCATTCCGAACATGTTCGATGCCGCCACGCACGGCACGTTCATGGGCCTCTATTGCCAGGGCGAGGACATCGTCCAGTCGGATCCGAACACGCACCACGTGGCGGCCGCACTGTCGGCGATGGAATGCATCGTCGTGCAGGACATTTTCCTGAACGAAACCGCGAAATACGCCCACGTGCTGCTGCCGGGCGCGACGTTCCTCGAAAAGGACGGCACGTTCACGAATGCGGAACGTCGTATCTCCCGCGTTCGCAAGGTGATGCCGCCGCTCGCCGGCTACGCCGACTGGGAAGTGACGCTGCTGCTGTCGCGCGCGCTCGGCTACGAAATGGACTACACGCATCCGTCGGAAATCATGGACGAAATTGCGCGTCTGACGCCGACGTTCCATGGTGTCTCGTACAAGAAGCTCGACCAGCTGGGCAGCATCCAGTGGCCGTGTAACGAGAACGCCCCGGACGGCACGCCGACGATGCACATCGATACGTTCGTGCGCGGCAAAGGCAAGTTTGTGATCACGAAGTTCATCGCTTCGCCAGAAAAGGTCACGCGCAGGTTCCCGCTGCTGCTGACGACGGGCCGCATCCTGTCGCAGTACAACGTCGGCGCGCAGACACGTCGTACGGAGAATTCGCGCTGGCATGACGAAGACCGGCTCGAACTGCATCCGCACGACGCCGAGGAACGCGGCGTCAAGACTGGCGACTGGGTCGGGATCGAATCGCGTGCGGGACAGACCGTGCTGCGCGCGAAGGTGACGGAGCGGATGCAGCCGGGCGTCGTGTACACGACGTTCCACTTCCCCGAGTCCGGCGCGAATGTGATCACCACCGACAGTTCCGACTGGGCCACCAACTGCCCCGAGTACAAGGTGACAGCGGTGCAGGTGATGCCGGTCGAACAGCCGTCGGAATGGCAGCAGCACTATTCGCGCTTCAATGCCGAGCAGCTCGATCTGCATGAGCAGCGCGAGCTGTCGAACGCGACGGCAGGCAAGTGAGGGCACACCATGGATGACAACAATCTGATCGACATGGCGAACCGGATCGGCGACTTCTTCGGTTCGCTGCCGGATCACGAGGAAGCGCTGACCAGCATCGCCGATCACATCCGCCGCTTCTGGGAACCGCGGATGCGTCGCGCGATTCTGGCGACGCTCGATACGCCCGGCGCAACCGAAGTCGTGATGTCGGACATCGTCAGGGAAGCGCTATTGAAGTATCGCGACAAGCTGACACCGGTCGCCGCCTGAATCTCGCAGTGGTAGTACAAGACGCCGGACGCCTGTTGCGTTCGGCGTTTTCATTCGATGTCCCGCTCCGCCTGCGTGCTTTTGGTGAACCACGCTTCGCAGTGACGTAACAAGCCGTTCAGATCGGAGGCCGGGCGGCCACGCGCGGCGATATAACCGTCCGGGCGCAGCAGATAGAACGCCGGGCGCGTGCGTCCATAGGAATCGGTCAGCGTCGGGCCACCTTCGCCCTGCACATCGGTCAGACGCCAGATGCGCATCGCGTCTGGCATCAGTTGCCCTACTTCTTCGACAAAGCGCTTCAGGTCCGCATCGCGCGCGGCTTCGCGGGCGGTGACCGGATCGTGCGTGGCTTCTTCGTCCGTGTCGGGCGCGACCAGCAGCAGCAACGAGAAGTACGCCGGGTCGTGCAGATCGTACAGGCAGCCGACGCCGGGCGCGCGTCCGAGCGGGCCGTCGAGCACATGCACATACGCATCGGGCGCGCGCTCACCGGCGCGCGGGCCGCCATCGAGCACGCGTTCGAGCGTCAACGGACTGCGCCGGTACTGGATCGACAGCTCGCTGACCGTGCGCCGCGCTGCGTCGCGCAACGGCCCGAGCGCGGACAGCACGGGCATGACGCGTTCGCGCAGCAATTTCAGCGGACCATGATCGGCTTCGGCAAGATGCGTGACGAAGCTCGTCTGTCGCAAGACGTCGCGCTCGATCGGATGACGTTCGATGTGGTACGTGTCGAGCAGCCGGTCGGGCGCATCGCCCGAGAGCACGCGCGCGAGTTTCCAGCCAAGGTTGAATGCTTCCTGAATCCCGGTGTTCATACCCTGCGCACCGGCCGGGCTGTGCACATGCGCGGCGTCGCCGGCAAGGAAGACGCGCTCGGCGCGCAGCTGCCCGACCATGCGGCTGTTCAGATGAAAATACGACGACCAGTTCAGCGCCGACAACGTAATGGGATGCTGCACGCGTCGTCCGACGATCGCCTTGCATTCATCGAGCGAAGGCGGCGTGGCCGGAATCGACGACGTGGGCGCCGCCTCGCCGTTCATCGCCATCGCCTCGAACGGTTGAAGCGGATGATCGGCGATCAACCGGTAGCGCTCCTCGCCCATCGGGAACAGCCCGGCAAGCCCTTCGCCTGACGCGAAGATATGGAACTCGTCGTCGGGCCAGTCGACGTCGGCCTGTATGTCGGCAAGCAGAAAGGTCTGCTCGAACGTCTTGCCCGAAAAGCTCACGCCGAGCCGGTGACGCACCGCGCTATGCGCGCCGTCGGCGGCGATCAGATACGAAGGATGCAGCGTCTCGATGTGACCGTCAGCGCGTTGCAGCGTCGCGTTGAGGCCCGCCGAGCCCTGCGAGAACGCAGTCAGCTCGACGCCGCGCTCGATCGTGACGCCGAGCGTCTCGAGATGCCCGGTCAGAAGCCGTTCGGTAATGGATTGATCGATGAACAGCAGATACGGATAACGCGTCTGCAACGGATCGAAATCGAGCCGCGCGCGACGTTGTCCATTCGAATAGAGATTGGCGGCGCGCGCCCGATGCCCGAGTTCAAGAAACGGCTCGACGATGCGATGCTGTTCGAGCAGTTCGAGCGTGCGCGCCTGGATGCCGATCGCGCGCGAGTCAGGTGCAGGCTGCGATGCGCGGTCGATGAGACGCACTGGTATGCGCGCCCGGGCAAGGCTCATCGCGGCAGCAAGCCCGGTCGGACCCGCGCCGACGATCAGCACCGGCGGCGCGTCGAGAGGAACAGCGGCCATGCAGGGCTCCAGACACTGACGTGTGTCTAGTGTACGCCGCCATATTTTTGTCCGACGATGCAGCGCATCAAATGCGTTTCAACGCTTCGGCGCGGGGTGATCGAGCACGCAGCGGTGATCGGTCGTGCCGAGATCGACCTGCAGCGTCGCGTGATGCATCGCGAAGCGCTCGCGCAACGTCTTCACGATGCCGTCGACGTACTCGTCGCCCGGGTGGCCATCCGGCATCACGACGTGCACGCTCAGCGCATTGCCGGTGGTCGACAGTGCCCACACGTGCAGATCATGCACGTCGATAACGCCGGGCTGCGAACCGAGGTAATCGCGGATGCGCTGCAGGTCGACGCCAGGCGGCACGGCGTCGAGCGCGAGGCACATCGAATCGCGCGCGAGGCCCCACGTGCCGTACACAATCACCGCAACCACCATGATGCTCATCACCGGATCAAGCCACGTCCAGTTCGTGAAAAGAATCACGAGCCCGCTGATGGCGACCGCGGCGGAGATCAATGCGTCGGCGGCCATGTGCAGGAATGCGCCGCGAACGTTGAGATCTTCTTTCTGGCCGCGCATGAAAAGCCACGCCGCAAAGCCGTTGCCGATCATGCCGAGCGTCGCGACGATGAACACGTCGAGCCCGGCGACCGGCGCCGGATGAAACAGACGCCCGATCGCCTCGGCGATGATCACGCCGCACGCGAACAGCAGCAGGCCGGCATTCGCAAGCGACGCCAGAATCGACGAACTGCCGAGGCCGAAGGTATAACGCGCAGACGGACGGCGTGTCGTGAGCCAGATCGCGCCCCATGCGAGCAGCAGACCGAGCACGTCGGAGAGATTGTGGCCGGCGTCGGCGAGCAGCGCCGTCGAGTTCGCGAGCACACCGTAGACGCCCTGAATCACGACGATCGCCACGTTCAGCGCGACGGCGAGCGCGAATACCCGGCCCTGTCCTGGTACGGGCGCGTGGTGATGGTGGTGGCCGTGGCCCCCATGACCGTGACTATGGCCGGCGTGGCTGCTGTGAGCGTGACCGGCGTGGTCCTCGTGTTCCGCGTGACCGGCGTTGTCATGATCGCGCTCATGCCCAGCGTGATCGTGCTCCCCGTGATCATGACCCGCGTGATCGCATCCAGCACCGTGCCGATGCGACTGCGCCCGTGTGTACTTCATATGACCCGAAGCCGAAGCCGTATGCCCGCCCGTTTCCCCATCGGCATCGGTCTTATCGACCGACGACGGCGCGTGTTCTTCCCGCTCCCCGGCCGGATGGTTCCGGTTTGGCGTATTCATGATTCTTGTTCCATGGAAAATTCAGCGACCGGTTCGGCCACGTGTTCGAGCATGCCCGCGAGCATCGCGCTGATGTGCAGGTCGGCGGCCAGATAAAACACCTGCTTGCCCTGACGCTCTGCCCGCACGATGCGGGCCGCGCGCAGCAGACGCAAATGATGGCTCACCAGCGAAGGCGACAGCCCGAGCAGTTCAGCGATCGCGCCCACTGCGCGCTTGCCGTCCGCGCAGGCAAGGACGATCCGCAGACGCGTCGGATCGCCAAGCAGCCGGAACAGATCGGCAAGCTGCACGACGCGGTCATCTTGTGTTGAAGGAGTCATCGTAGACGTACATATGAACAGTTGTTCACATGTTATACGTTGACGTGGCCCGCGTCAATCAGGGGATGCCTCGCCGAGTGTGGGAAAATGCGGCGTCTGTCTTACCGAACTGCCCTTCCCACCGTCATGCAACCTGTTTTTGACCGCGCCTGGGCGGCGCATCGTGACGGTCGACTCGACGACGCTGAGCGCGATTACCTCGCGACCCTCGCCGCCGATCCCGTCCACGTCGACGCCCTGCATCTGCTTGGCGTCCTGCGCCACCAGCAGGGCCAGCACGCCGCCGCCGCCGATCTCGTGAAGCGCGCGGCCGATCTGCGCCCGGACGACGCCGCACTGCAACTGAATCTCGGCAACGCGCTGAAGGCGCTCGGCCGCCTGGATGGCGCCATCGAGCGCTTTCGCAACGCGCTCTCGCTCGCGCCGACGTTTCCGATGGCGCACTACAACCTCGGCAACGCGTACGCCGCGGCCGGACGCCACGAAGACGCCGCCGATGCGTTCCGCAGGTCGTTGCGGCTGCAGCCGGCGGACGCGTCGTCGCATAACAACCTCGGTAACGCGCTGCACGCGCTGGGTCAGCATCGCGACGCCGTCGTCTCGTTCGAGCGTGCGCTCGAACTGCGCCCAGGTCACGCGGGCGCCCACAACAATCTCGGCATGGCGCTCAATGCGCTGAACCAGCCCGACGACGCGATCACGCAGTTTCAGGCGGCGCTCGCCACGGAGCCGCGCTTTGTCGCCGCCAGATTCAATCTGGCAAACACACTAGACGCGCTCGGCAGGCATGAAGAAGCGGTCGCAGCATTCGAAGCGACGCTCGCGATGCAGCCGCATCTCGCGCCCGCGCTGTTCGGACTCGGCAACGCGCTCGCGGCGCTCGGGAGCCACGCGCAGGCCGCGCAGCAGTTCGAGCGCGCGGTCGGGCTCGATCCGGCGTTCAGTCTCGCGTGGCTCGGGCTCGGCACGTCGCGTCACGCGCTTGGTGCGCTCGAAGCGGCCGTGCGTGCGTTCGATCAGGCGTTGCGGTTGCGGGACGATCTGGCGTCGGCGCATATGAACCGCGCGCTGGTCTGGCTGACGCAGGGCGACTTCGCGCGCGGACTGCCGGAATACGAGTGGCGGCTTGAAACGACCGCTCACCCCGTTCATCTGCCGATGCCGCGCTGGCGCGGCGAGCCGATCGAAGGCAAAACGCTCTTTGTTTATGCCGAGCAGGGATTCGGCGACACGCTGCAGTTCGTGCGCTTCGTGCCGCTCATTGCTCGCAAGGGCGTGCGGGTCGTGCTCGAAGTGCAGCCCCAGTTGCTGCCGATTCTTGCGCCCGTGGCGCAGGAATGGCGCGTCACGCTGATCGCGCAGGGCACGCCGCGGCCGCGCGCCGATCTGCATTGCCCGCTGTTGAGCCTGCCACTCGCGCTCGGCACCACCTTCGATACGATTCCGGCCCGCACGCCGTATCTCAGCGTGCCGCCGGCGTACGGACGCAAGTGGCGCGGATCGCTCGGCGGTCGCGCGAAACGCAAGATCGGGCTCGCGTGGTCGGGCCGCATCCAGCAGCACGAAAACCGCACGATGCCGCTTGCCGCACTCGACCCGCTGTTCGCGCTCGAAGGTATCGACTGGATCGTGCTGCAGCCGGACCTGCGCGCCGAAGAGCGCGCAGCGCTCGATGCGCATCCGCGCGCTGCATCGATTCATCGCTTCGAGCAACGCATCGCCGATTTTGCAGACACTGCCGCGATCATCGAGCGGCTCGATGCAGTCGTGTCGATCGATACGTCGATCGCTCACCTTGCCGGCGCATTGCGCAAGCCGCTCTGGCTGATGCTTCCGTTCGCCGCCGACTGGCGCTGGTTCACCGGCGACACAAGCAGCCCGTGGTACCCGGGCGTCGAGCTCGTGCGCCAGCCGCAACCGGGTGCGTGGGACGAGGTCGCGGGAACCGTCGCGCTCGCGTTGCGCGACGCATAAAACAAAACCCCACGTTCATCACCAACGTGGGGTTGTCGAATCAACCACATCTACCTTATACGGCCTGCGTCACGCGATCCGCACGACGCAGGCGCGTGGTTCGCTACGCCGTCCGGTACTGGTTGCGCGCCTCAGGCGTGCGATACAGCACGAGCGTCGCGATCAGACCGACGATCGCCGCCACGCCCATCCACAGACCCGGCGCGGCCTTGTTACCCGTCGTGTGAATCAGCAGCGTCGAGATTGCCGGCGTGAAGCCACCGATCGTCGTCGCGAGACTGTAGGCGAGGGAAAAACCTGCCGTGCGCACTTCGACCGGCATCACTTCGGTCAGCCCGACGACCATCGCGCCGTTATAGCACCCGTACAGGAACGACAGCCACAGTTCGACCATCAGGAGACGCAGGAACGACGGATCGCTGACGAGCCACTGCACCGCCGGATACGACGTGAGAATCGTCAGAATCGTGAACGTCAGCAGCACCGGGCGACGGCCGATACGATCCGACAATGCGCCCGACAGCGGCAGCCAGATCAGGTTCGACACGCCGACGCACACCGTGACCATCAGCACATCGACCGACGACAGCTTTAGCACTTCCTTGCCGAAGGTCGGCGTGTAGGCGGTGATCATGTAGAACGACACGGTCGTCATGATGACCATGCCCATGCCGGCCAGCACGACGCCCCAGTTCTGCACCATCGACTTCATGATCTCGCCCATCGACGGACGATGCTTGCGCGCGAGAAACTCGTCGGTTTCCTGCAGCGAGCGGCGGATGATGAACAGGAACGGTACGATCAGGCAGCCCACCAGGAACGGCACGCGCCAGCCCCAGGCCGTCATCTGGTCGGCCGGCAGAATCTGGTTCAGGACCACGCCGATCAGCGCGGCGAACACGACGGCCACCTGCTGGCTACCCGACTGCCACGCGCAGTAGAAGCCCTTGTTGCCCTTCGTCGCGATCTCCGACAGATAGACCGACACGCCACCCAGTTCGACACCCGCCGAGAAGCCCTGCAACAGCCGTCCGAACAGCACGAGTATCGGCGCCAGCACGCCGATCGTCGCGTAGCCAGGAATCGCCGCGACCGTGAGCGTACCGAGCGCCATCAAACCCAGCGTGAGGATCAGGCCTTTGCGCCGGCCGTGGTGATCGATGTACGCGCCGAGCACAATCGCGCCGAGCGGACGCATCAGGAAGCCCGCGCCGAACACCGACAGCGACAGCATGAGCGAGGCGAATTCGTTGCCGCTCGGGAAGTAGGTCCTGGCAATGGCCGACGCGTAATAGCCATAGACCATAAAGTCGTACATCTCAAGAAAGTTGCCGCTGACCACGCGGAAAACTGTCTTGAACTTCGACTCGCTTGAGGAAGATGCGTGGGACGCAGTAGACATGACGTTCTCTGATTGGCTGCTCACCGCGCTGGCGACGATAAACAGCAGTTGAAACGACCACGGCGTCGGCAAAAGACGCGCGCAGCAACATCGGGGGGTGGACGCACCGCAGGCGATTCTTATGTCGATGCACAGCGCATCGGCGCGATATCCGGGTATCACTTGAGGAGGCGCCGGGCGCCTTCCCGGGCAGGATATTACCGCTCCTGACGTCGCATTGCATTTCATACAAACGGCTTACTGGAATCGCGGCATCTGAGCGGTACACTACCAGGCTCATGACTCGTTTCGGCGCTTTCTGCAATGTCCGATCTATCCCTGCGTCCCGCCACAATCGACGACGCTGCGCTCATCGCATCGATCCATGCTGCCAGCTGGCAGGCGACCTATCGCGGGCTGCTGCCCGACGCGTTTCTCGACAACGACGTCGCCCGGGATCGCGCCGCGCACTGGGAGGCGCGGCTCGCGGCGCCAGGCGCGGATCGACGACTCGTCGTGATCGCGGAACGCGCCGGCGAAGGGATCGGCTTCGTATGCGTCGAACGGCAGGCCGACTCGCAATGGGGCGTACTGCTCGACAACCTGCATACGTTGCCGGGTCATCAACGCATCGGCGTCGGCAAGCTGTTGATGCGCGCCGCGTGCGACTGGACGCGCACGCAGGGCGAAACCCAGCTGTATCTCTATGTGCTCGAAGGCAACGCGCATGCAATCGCGTTCTACGAACGTCAGGGCTGGCAGGCAGCTGGCGCGGAGCCTGACTATATGGGCGGCGTCGACATCACTGCGCTGCGGTATGTGTATCGTCTCGACGCGAATGAACAGTGAGGGTTGGCGCGTTCATTTGAAACAACCTTGACGCAACGCCAGGGACCGGAAGTTTCACCCGGTACTTTCGGACGTTTCTGATCGTTGGTGTTTCGACGCCAGGGCATCATCGGCCGCTTCCAGCTATGGCTTTTACCGAGACGGCCCACGTCGGGGTCGGCCACTGCATGTGCCTTATGCATCGGCGTCGAGTCATACGTCGAGTGGCCGCCACTCTGTCATGAGCATCGCGAGAAGAACGATGTCGACTATTCCCCTCACCTTGATCGAAGGCGCAATGGCGCTCCCCAGAGTGCGCCCGTTTGCGAGCCTCCCTCATTCCTTCGGTCGCGAATGGGCACTGTTGCCGCCCAATGTCAGCTTTCGTGTCGAACTCAAGGCGCTGTATGCGGCCATGTTGCGCACGTTCTGTTTAAGCGTCGAGGCGATCCGTACGGCGTGTCGATGGGAGCCGCTGAAAGTGAAGCCCGTGGCCGGCGGTTTGACTGCTGAGGGGGGTTTGACTTCTGGTGTGTCTGTACCGACTGGTGCGTCAGCCGGGCCGGTGCATGCGACGCCTGTTGATCTGCTGATCGCGCCCGATGCGCCACAGTCTTCGTCGCGCAAACGGATGTTGCTCGGCGGCGCGTGTGCAGCGAGTGGCGCTGCCGTGCTCGCGTGGATCGCGTTGTCGACCTCGCATTCTCATCTGGCTGATCGCAGGACGCAGGACGGCGCGAAGGACGACATGCTTTCGTCATCGAACACACCATCGAGGCCGACATCGATGCGCAGCGACGATATCGGGTCGTCCGCCGCTGCGGCGTCGGCTTCGACTGGCAGGCAGGCGGCGGCAACGGAAACGATAGCTGCGTCTGCTGCGACATCGACAGCTGCGAAAACGGCGAGAAACGCACCGGCGACGACGGCCACGCGTGCTTCTGCGACGAACACCGCAGTAAGCATCTCCGCTCACGAGCATCCGGTGGAAACCGCTCGCTCGAAGGTGAAACCCTCTCGCACATCGATGCGCGACGCCACGAGCGCATCGATCGCGAAATTGCGGAAGGCGGATCAACGCGTGACATCGCACGTCACCAGAACGGCCAGACAGTCTGCCACGTCGAAACCGGCAACGCCCTCCGGCCTGGTCGTCGCGTCGACACGTCGCTCGAACGCGGTGCTATCGGCAGCCGGTCGCTTCTCACCACACCCGGCGACCACAACCGCCATCGACGACTACGCGTCCATCAAGACCTGGGCGGCTACGCACACCGGCGACGCCACATCGCCACGAGCTAGCGCCAGCGCAAACAGCAACGCCGACTGGATGGACAGCATGACGCAACGTCGCGTGACCGAAGTGCCTGAGCGCTTTTCGAAGTAATCGTCGTCACAAACGAAAACAGCCTGGCGCAAAACCAGGCTGTTCCGTTCAAACATGCGTTGACCGACGACCTACCGCGTTCCAGGCAAGCCCGCTTCCGTCTGACGCTGCAACTGTTGCACCTGCCGCTGCAATTCGCGCAGCTGCGCCTGCGCCCGCTCCTTCTCGGCACGCAATGTCACCGCCTCGCCCTGCACCGCACGCTGATGGTCGTTGACCTGCGCCTGCTGCGTACGCGCGACATCGAGGTCGGCCTGCAGCCGCTTCGCCCGGTCTTCCGACAGCGCAATCACGCGATCGAGAAACGCCTTCTGCGCCTGCAATTCGGTACGGTGAATCTCGATGTCGGCCAGTTGCACCGTCTGCTTCACGAAGCCCGCATAAATGGCTTCGGCACGCACGTCGTCCTGCGACTTGATCACGCGCCAGAAATGACGGTCCTGAAACAGCGCGACGTAGTACGTCATCTCCTGCGGATAGAAGAAGAGGCTCGCGCCGTAGCTTCCGTTATACGTGGTGCGCAATTCGACGAGCTTCGAATCGTGAATCATCTGCATCAATTCAGAGACGTCGCCCGCGCCGGCGGCGCCCGACGCCGCCTGCTGCGCGGACGGATCCGGCTGCGACGTCAATGCGTTCATTGCAGGCCGCGTGCCGACGACAGGCGCCGACGATGCGCTCTCCTGTGCCCGCGCCGCCGCGCCGTGCAGCGACGCGCCCGCCACCGCGAGCAGCACCGCGCGCCGCAAAGATAAGGAGTACTTCATCGTGCATGCTCCGTGCAAATGCTGAATAGCCGGCAATTATCGCGCGGTTTGACAGCGAAGCGAAGCATTCTGAACAACCACGCGCCGACTTTAAATCAAGATAGATGGCCGTCGCGACGATCCGATGAATCCGCGATACAAATCGCGGCAAAACGAAACGGATTAGCGCAGTAAACGGTAAAAAAGCCGGCGAGCGGCCGGCCTTTCCGTGCGTGTCCAATATCGAGACGCTAGAAGCGCGTCTCGCGCGCGACCCGCAAGAACGTGTCGAGCAACGGCGTGCAGTCGAGCAGTTCCGGACCACCCGCGCGATGAAACTCCGGGTGCCACTGCACGCCCATCACAAAGGGCGCGCGACGGTATCGCACGGCCTCGATGATGCCGTCGGAAGCCGAAACAGCTTCGATGTTCAGATCGCGACCGAGCGTCTTCACGGCCTGGTGGTGGATCGAGTTGACGATCGCTTCGCGCCGGCCGGGGAACATGTTCGCGAGCGTCGAGCCATCCGGGAAATGCACCGCGTGCCGGTGCTGGTCGTAATGCTCGCTGACGTGCACGCCGGCCGTCGGCACTTCGGTGGCGATGTCCTGGTACAGCGTGCCGCCGAATGCCACGTTGATCAGCTGGCAACCGCGACACACGCCGAGCACGGGCTTGCCGGACTCGACGAACTCGTGCAGCAGCTCGAGCTCGTACATGTCGCGGACGCGGTCGCCGGGCCACTCGGGCCGCGTCGCGACTTCCTCGTAGGATTGCGGGGAGACGTCGGCGCCGCCTTGCAGCAGCAGGCCGTCGAGATGCTTCGCGTAGTCGCGCAGCCGGATGTTGCTCGGATGCAGCATGCCCTGATGACCCACTGTCGGGATCATGAACACGATCACGTCGCGCGACATCACCCAGTGCGCGATCGATTCTTCAAGGTATTGCAGGGTCTTGCCACGCAGCCCCTTCGCGCCCGGTTCCGGGTGGAAGATCCGCGCCGACACGCCGATGCGCAGCGTGCGTTGCGTGATACGCCGACCGGCGCGGTCGAACAGCTGACGGGCGCGCGCCGCCATGATCCGCCCAAAGACAGACCACGCGGAATCGCTCTGCTTCAGATAGCGCGGCGCCGTTGGCGGCACCGAACTGGCCGGTGGCGGATTGAAAGTGGCGAAGTCCGGTTGTGACGTGAAGCCGGGTGGCGGTGAACCCGGCGCGGCAGCCCCGCCAGCCGTGGAAGCCTCAGGCCGCGCGGTTGAAGCCGTCGTGCCGGCGGCGGTGCCTGCTCCTGCTCCGGCCGCCGCCGACCCGGTCGCCGTGCCAGTCGACGAAGACGCCGGCTTGCCGTGTCGCGAAGACTTGTCGCGATCATGCACTTCGGCTTCCTGCTTCGCGGTCGCCTGGACGGCGGCTGCGCGCGCCTCGGCGGCGTCGAGTTGCTGCCGGGTCTTGGGCGGTTGCGCTGGCGTGACAGTCGATGCACTCTGCGGATCGTCCGTCGAGGCGCGGACCGCCGCCTCGGGCGCCTCGGTGGGCGCCGTCGGCAGTCCCGGGGACGCGGGCTGCGCGCCAGGTGCCGGTGTGCCGGGAAGATCAGTGGAAGAAGGGGTAGCGCCGGGTATGCCCGCCGGTGTAGCCGGGGGTGTTCCAGGATTGGTTGGCTTGTTTTCGCTCATGACTGTGGGGCAGGCGCGCCGTGCACGCGAACGAATGGGACACACTTTGATTATCCGCCAGCACGCCATCAGCGGCAAACCAGCAAACAATTGCTCACATTGTTGTGGCTTTTTTACGCAAGTGCGGCGCTCATGGATCGGGCTGCTCGTCGAAGGTTTCGCGTAGCGCGATCTGCATCGCGGCGTGAATCTTTACGCACCAGCGCCACAGGACGGTCATCAACAGCGCGGCGCAGATCAGCACGGCAATGAGAAGGCCCGTCGGCGGCAGGATCGCGCCCGACAGCGCCGCGACCAGCAGGAACACGCCGATCATCGATACGACCGGCACAAGGTCCGAGATCGCATAGCGGATCGCGGCGGTGAAGCGCCCAGCCTTCGCGGGCTGCACGCTGATCTCGGCGAGCAGCAGCGCGAGCGACTTCGTCTTGCGATACACGGCGACGAGAAACGGCATCGAGACCAGCAGCGCCGCGCTCCACAACACGACGCGCTGGGTGGGCTCCGACGGAATCCAGCGCGCGATCCACCGGCTGCCATACGGCGCGCTGTACGAGGCCGCGAGGAAAATCGCCGCGACGAGCGCCAGGTTCACCGCGATCTGCACGACGATCCGACGCGTAATGCTGAACACCGTCGGCTCGCCGGTCTCGGGCCGCAAGCTGCCGAGCCACTGCGCGTAGAGGCCGAACACATTGGCGATCGTCGGCGGCATGGCCTTGCCGAGACGGCGCGTGAGTGGATCGGCAGCCCGGATCAGATACGGCGTGAAAAGCGTCGTGAGCGCCGACACGGCAACCGCGATCGGATAAAGAAACGCGCTCGTCACTTTCAACGTGAGTCCGAGCGAAGCGATGATGAACGAGAACTCGCCGATCTGCGAAACCGTCATGCCGACACGCATCGCGGTGCGTCCATCCTTGCCCGCGAGGAAGGTGCCGAGCCCGCACGACACGATCTTGCCGGCAATCACTGCGATCGTGATCACGGCGATCGGCCACGCGTAGTCGACCAGCACAGCGGGATTGAGCATCAGCCCGATCGTCACGAAGAAGATCGCCGAGAACGCGTCGCGCAGCGGCGCGATCAGATGTTCGATGCGATGCAGATGGCGCGATTCGGCCATGATCGCGCCGATCAGGAACGCGCCGAGCGCGATACTGTAGTCGAGCTTCACGACCAGCAGACAGAAGCCGAAGCAGAAGCCGAGCACCGACACGAGCAGCATTTCGTCGCTCCTCGCGCGCGCGACATAGTTGAGCGCGCGCGGCACGACGAGAATGCCGACCACGAGCGACACCGTCATGAACAGCAGCAACTTGCCAAGCGTGACGAACGCAATGCCCGCGCTCAGTTCGCCCGTCTGCGCAATGCCGGAGAGCAGCACGAGCATCGCGATCGCGAGAATATCCTCGACGATCAGAATGCCGAACACGAGTTGCGCGAAGCTTTCGCGCTTCAGGTTCAGTTCGGACAGCGCCTTGACGATGATCGTCGTCGACGAGATGGCGAGGATCGCACCGAGAAAGAGCGAATCCATCCGGCTCCAGCCGAACGCGCTACCGATCTCGTAACCGAGCCACAACATCAGCACGATCTCGGATAACGCCGCGACAATCGCCGTCGCGCCGACGCGAAAGAGCTTGCGCAGGCTGAACTCGAGCCCGAGCGAGAACATCAGGAACACGACACCGAGTTCGCCGAGCGTCTGGATGGTCTGCTCGTCGTGGATCAGCTGGAACGGCGGCGTGTACGGTCCGATGATCACGCCCGCCACGATATAACCCAGCACCACCGGCTGTTTCAGGCGATGAAACAGCACCGTGACGACGCCCGCGATTGCCATCACCACCGCCAGATCCTGAATAAAGCCGATGCCGTGGTGCATGCGCACGAATCCTTACAAAACGTAAAAATCACATGGTAACCCAGACAGGCGGGAAGCCTGTCCAGCTCCGATCTACAATGCGGACGATATCGCCTGACGGTTTTGCGGGCACGCGCCACGCGTTTTCCAGCGGCAGGACACCGCAGTCGCTGGAGACGGACGCACCGCGCGCCGCGAAGCAGCGCATCGCATCATTCACCGGACACGGACTGCCATGGCCACCGAATTTACGCCTTTCCCGCCGCTCGCCCAGCTTGCCGCCGATCTCGCCGCCGGCCGCACCACGAGCCGTCAACTTGTCGAGACCGCGCTCGAACGGATTGCCGATCCAGCCGGCCAGGGCGCGGTCGCCTTCATGCACGTCGACGCCGGCAGCGCCCGCGCCGCCGCCGACGCCCACGACCGGCTGCGCGCCGCAGGCACGGTGCTCTCGCCGCTCGCCGGTATTCCGGTCTCGGTGAAGGACCTGTTCGACATCGAAGGCCAGGTGACGCGCGCCGGTTCGCGCGCGCTGGCCAGCGCCGCGCCCGCAACCGCCGACGCGGTCGCCGTCGCGCGACTCAGGCGTGCGGGTGCGGTCATCGTCGGGCGGACCAATATGAGCGAGTTCGCGTTCTCCGGGCTTGGCCTCAATCCGCACTACGGCCATCCGCTGTCACCCTACCAGCGCAACGTGAAGGGCGACGAACGGATTGCGGGCGGCTCATCGTCGGGCGCGGGCGTGTCGGTCGCGGACGGCATGGCCGCCATCGCGCTCGGCACCGACACGGGCGGCTCGATCCGCATCCCCGCCGCGCTGTGCGGCCTGACCGGCTTCAAACCGACCGCCGATCGCATCCCGAAGCAAGGCGCCGTTCCGCTTTCGACAACGCTCGATTCGTTCGGCCCGATCGGCGTCTCGGTAGCGTGCTGCGCGCTGGTCGACCGGATGCTCGCGGGGCTCGAGCCGCGCATTCCGGCTGCGCGACCGCTGGAAGGCGTCAGGCTCGGCGTGCTCACTCACTATGTCACCGACGGTGTGGAACCCGCCGTCGCCGAAGCCATCGATACGGCGCTGAAGCACCTTGAAGCGGCCGGCGCGATCGTCAGCGAAGTGCGGTTCGCACCGCTCGACCGGTTACCGGCGATCAACCGCTTCGGCTTTGCGCCAATCGAGGCGTATGCGTGGCACCGCCCGCTGCTCGAAAAACATCGCGACGAATATGACCCGCGCGTGCTCGTGCGTATCCTGAAAGGCCAGCCCGCCAGCGCCGCCGACTACCTCGACCTTGTCGCCGAACGCAACGCGATGCTCGACGCCGCGCGCAGCACGCTCTGGCAGCGCTTCGACGCCATCGTCGCGCCGACGGTGCCGGTCGTGCCGCCGCGCCTCGCCGATCTCATCCACGACGACGAAGCCTTTGGCCGGACGAACGCCTTGATCCTGCGCAATCCGAGCGCGTTCAACTTCCTCGATACGTGCGCGCTGTCGCTACCATGCCATCCGCGCGGCAGCGCGCCGGTGGGCCTGATGCTGGCCGGCCAGCCGCATGGCGACGACGCGTTGCTCGCCATTGGACGGGCCGCCGAAGCCGTCCTTAACACTATCCGTTAGACCGAACCCGACACGGGCGGCGTTCGCGCTAGAATCGCGGTCACACTCACGCTACTTCGGCCCCTATTTATATCAAAATGGCTCTAAACCACCTCATGCATCACCGGGACCCCGTGCTGCGCCGCGAGCGCACATGGCTCGTCCTGCTCGGTCTCATCTGCGTCGCGCTGGTTGCGGGCGCGCTCTATCTCCAGTTCGTCAAGCATGAAGACCCGTGTCCGCTGTGCATCATCCAGCGCTACTTCTTTCTGCTGATCGCCATCTTCGCGTTCCTCGGTGCGCGTTTCAACCGCTGGCGCGGCGTGCGGCTGCTCGAGGTGCTGGCGGTGCTGTCGGCGCTGGGCGGCATCGTCACGGCAGCACGGCATGTTTACGTGCAGGCGCACCCGGGTTTCAGCTGCGGTTTCGATGCGCTGCAGCCGGTGGTCGACGGTCTGCCGCCTGCGCGCTGGCTGCCGTCCGTCTTCAAGGTCGCCGGACTGTGCGAAACGCCGTATCCGCCTATCCTCGGACTGTCGCTGCCTGCGTGGTCGCTGATCGCTTTTGTGGTCATGTTTGTGCCGCTCGCGCTGAGTTTGCTGCGCAACCGTCGTCGTAGCTAACGCAGCTAACCAGGCGGACACGAAGAAACCCGTGCAGGCCGCGCTCATCGCGAGCCGCCTGCGCGTAAACACCTGGCCTCCCTGGCCGTTTCGCTTTCCGCCTCCGGCGGCGTGCCCGGATTCCGTCCATGGGCCGCTCTTCCCCGCCCCGCCTCGCTCTCCGGGATTTTCCGCGCGACGCAACCTGTTCGCCTGCAGCGAGTCGTACACATGGCATGACCGCAGGCTGATATCCCGCATCATCGGGCCGGAATACTTTCCAGCGTCCGACGGTGCTATCTTCGGTCATGGATGGCGATCTACGTGCGCGAGGCCGGCTACGGCACGACCCCATGCGTAACGCGCGCCCGGTCCGCAATGTCTTCTGGATTCGCCATGACAACGCACACCATCCGTTTCTTCTACCGTGGGTCCGTCCGTGAAGTGCGCGACGTGCCTGCGTCGCGCACCGTGCTTCAGCATCTGCGCGAGGATCTCCATTGCACAGGCACCAAGGAAGGCTGCGCGGAAGGCGACTGCGGCGCGTGCACGGTCGTCGTCGGCGAATGCGATGCGCAGGGCGCGCTGCAGCTGAAAGCGGTCAACGCGTGCATCCAGTTCCTGCCGACGCTCGATGGTCGCGCGCTGTTCACCGTCGAAGACCTGCGCGGCCCCGATGGTGCACTGCATCCCGTGCAGCAGGCAATGGTCGACTGCCACGGTTCTCAATGCGGCTTCTGCACGCCGGGTTTCGTGATGTCGATGTGGGCGCTCTACGAGAACCAGCCTGCCGCGGCCGGCCTGCCCACGCGCGATGAAATCAACACCGCCCTGTCAGGCAATCTGTGTCGCTGCACGGGTTATCGACCGATCGTCGAAGCCGCGCAGAAAATGTTCGACTATCAGCAGTACCCGCGCGTGCCGTTCGACCGCGCGACGGTCGCCGACGCGCTGCGCGCCATCCAGCGGGACGACACCTTCGAATACAGCGCGCCCGATGCACGCGGCGCTGATTTCGGCACGCCGACGTTCTACGCACCCGTCACCGTCGACGCGTTCGCCGCGTTGTGCGCGCAGCATCCGCATGCGCGCATTCTCGCGGGGAGCACGGATGTCGGCCTGTGGGTGACCAAGCAGTTTCGTGATCTCGGCGACGTGCTGTTCATCGGCAACGTGGCCGAACTGAAAACCATCGAACGCGATGCGCAGACGCAGACGATCGGCGCGGCGGCCTCGCTCGAAGACGCCTACGCCGCGCTCGCCGTCGACTATCCCGAACTCGCTGAACTCTGGACGCGCTTCGCGTCGCTGCCGATCCGCAACGCGGGCACGTTGGGCGGCAACGTCGCGAACGGCTCGCCGATCGGCGATTCGATGCCCGCGCTCATCACACTCGGCGCGGAAGTCGTGCTGCGTCAGGGCAAAAAAACGCGTGTGCTGCCGCTCGACGCGTTCTACCTCGGCTATCAGAAGAGCGCGCTGCAAACGGGCGAATTCGTCGTGGCGATCCGCGTGCCGCGTCCAGCGCGCGATCTGCGCTTTCGCACCTACAAGGTCTCGAAGCGTTACGATCAGGACATCTCGGCCGTGTGCGCAGCGTTCGCACTGAAGATCGGCGGCGACGGTACGATTACCGAAGCACGCGTCGCGTTCGGCGGCATGGCGGCGACGCCGCAGCGCGCCGCGCAGGCCGAAGCCGCGCTCACCGGCGCGCCCTGGGACGAAGCGACGGCCCGCCGCGCGATGGATGCCCTCACCGCCGACTACCAGCCGTTGACCGACATGCGCGCGTCGAGTGCCTACCGGTTGAAGGTCGCGCGCAATCTGCTGTGGCGCTTCTATCTGGAAACGCGCGACGCCGCGCCGCTCGCGTTGTCCGAAGTGAACGCCTTCGCATTCGAGGCGAGCGGAGCGCACGACGCAGCCACCACTGCAAGGGAGCCGTTGTGATGAACAGGCAAACCGATGCATTCATGACGCAAACTGCTGACGGAACGTCGCCGGCCGCGACCGCAATCGGCTCCGCGTTGCCGCACGAATCCGCCACGCTGCACGTGAGCGGCGAAGCCACCTACACCGACGATATCGCCGAACTGCAGGACACGCTGCACGCGGCGCTTGGGCTGTCGCGCCACGCGCATGCGCGCATCGTGTCGCTCGATCTCGACGCGGTGCGCAATGCGCCGGGTGTCATCGCGGTGCTGACGGCCGCCGATATCCCCGGCGAGAACAACTGCGGCCCCGTCCTGCACGACGATCCGATTCTCGCCGATGGCGAAGTGCTGTACCTCGGGCAGCCGGTTTTCGCCGTCATCGCCGAGAGCCATGAACTGGCGCGGCGCGCGGCGTCGCTTGCGAAAAGCGATGACGTGATCCGCTATGAGCCGCTCGAAGCCGTGCTCACGCCTGCCGAAGCGAAAGCGAGAAAGCAGTTCGTGCTGCCGCCAATGCATTTGAAGCGCGGCAGTCCCGATGAAAAGATCGCCGCCGCGCCTCATCGCATCGCGGGCACGTTCGAAGTCGGCGGGCAGGAGCAGTTCTATCTCGAAGGCCAGGTCGCGTATGCAGTGCCCAAGGAAATGGACGGCATGCTCGTGTACAGCTCGACGCAGCATCCGAGCGAGATGCAGCACGTGGTCGCCCACATGCTCAACTGGCCGACGCACAACGTCGTGTGCGAATGCCGGAGGATGGGCGGTGGTTTCGGCGGCAAGGAATCACAGTCGGCATTGTTCGCCTGCGTCGCGGCGCTCGCGGCACGCAAGCTGCAACGCGCGGTGAAACTGCGCGCCGATCGCGACGACGACTTCATGATCACAGGCAAACGTCACGACGCCATCTACGAATACGAAGCCGGCTTCGACGATACCGGCCGCATTCTCGGCGCGCGCGTGGAAATTGCGTTGCGCGCGGGATATTCGGCGGATCTTTCAGGCGCAGTGGCCACGCGCGCCGTGTGCCACTTCGACAACGCCTACTATCTGTCCGACGTCGATATCGTTGCGCTGTGCTGCCGGACGAACACACAGTCGAACACCGCGTTTCGCGGCTTCGGCGGCCCGCAGGGCGCGCTCGTGATGGAAGTGATGCTCGACAGCATCGCGCGTCAGCTGAAGTGCGATCCGGTCGATGTACGGGTCGCGAACTACTACGGCGTTGGTGAACGCGACGTCACGCCGTATGGACAGCGCGTCGAGGACAACATCATCGCGCCGCTCACCGACGAGCTGCTCGCGACGAGCGACTATCGCGCGCGTCGCGACGCACTGGCCGCGTTCAACGCGACAAGCCCGGTGCTCAAGCGCGGCATCGCGATGACGCCGCTCAAGTTCGGCATCTCGTTCAACGTGCCGTTCCTGAATCAGGCCGGCGCGCTGGTGCACGTCTACAAGGACGGCTCGATCCTCGTCAATCACGGCGGCACCGAGATGGGCCAGGGGCTCAACACGAAGGTCGCGCAGGTCGTCGCGAACGAACTCGGCGTTGCCTTGTCGCGCGTGCGTTCGACGGCCACCGATACATCGAAAGTGGCGAACACGTCGGCGACAGCGGCCTCGACCGGCAGCGATCTGAATGGCAAGGCCGCCGAAGCCGCGGCGCGCACGATTCGCAACCGGCTCGCTGCGATCGCCGCGCAGCAACTGGACGGCGCAGTCGAAGACGTCACGTTTGCGGACGGCATGGTGAGCGTCAACGGTGCGTCGATGCCGTTCGAGCAGCTCGTCAACGCCGCGTATCTGGCGCGCGTGCAGTTGTGGTCCGACGGCTTCTACACAACGCCGAAAGTCCACTGGGACGCGAAAACGCTCACCGGCCATCCGTTCTACTATTTCGCGTATGGCGCGGCCGTGTCGGAAGTTGTCGTCGATACACTGACGGGCGAATGGAAGCTCGTGCGCGCGGATGTGCTGCACGACGTCGGTCAGTCGATCAATCCGGCGATCGATATCGGGCAGGTCGAAGGCGGCTTCATCCAGGGCATGGGCTGGTTGACGACCGAAGAACTCTGGTGGAACCGCGATGGCCGTCTGATGACGCATGCGCCTTCGACGTACAAGATTCCCGCGGTCAACGATACGCCTGCGGCATTCAATGTGAAGCTGTATCAAAACGAAAACGCCGAGCCGACGGTGTTCCGCTCGAAGGCGGTCGGCGAACCACCTTTGCTGCTGCCGTTTTCGGTGCTGCTCGCGTTGCGCGATGCGATTGCTGCCGTCGCGCCGGATGCGGACATCGCGCCGCCATTGCGTGCGCCCGCGACGCCCGAGGCGATCCTCGACGCGCTCGACGCCATGCGGTTGCAGGCGCCGTCGCAGGCCCAGCCGGCGACGGCGACTGCAACCGCCGATTCGACAGCCTGACACTTTTGTTGCTTCCGTCGCGCACATCAAGCGCGACGGCTGCGACGATTGCGACGATCAAACCCGGCCACACGGCGATCCCGTGCGGCCCTGTATGGAGAAATACGGATGCAAACCTGGCTGCCCGATCTGCAACAGCTGCTCGTTCACGGCGACGCCGTCGTGCTCGTGACGGTCGCGCGCGCCGAGGGTTCTGCGCCGCGCGATGCCGGCACCAAGATGATCGTCACACGCGATTCGGCGAAGCATACGATCGGCGGTGGACATCTCGAGTGGAAAGCCATCGAGACCGCGCGTCAGGTGCTGAAGGACGGCATGCGTACGCCGCATCTGCGTCGTCTTGAACGCTTCGCGCTGGGTCCCAGCCTTGGACAATGCTGCGGCGGCGCTGTCGTGCTCGCGTTCGAGCGGCTCGACGTCGGCGATCTTGGCTGGGTGACGTCGCTGGCGAAGCGCAATGCAGCCGGTCTTTCGACGGTCCGTAGCGTATCATTCGGCCCCGCTCCGGATGCGGTCATGCTGTCGGACCCGGAACCGGGCGTCGAAGGCACCGACTGTCTGCTGTGGGACGGCGCCGGCTTCGACGAGAGCGGCGCGCTGCTCACCGAGACAATCGCGCCGCGCGACTTCGCCGTCGTGCTGTTCGGCGCGGGACACGTAGGCGCAGCGCTCGTGCGCGTGCTTGCGACATTGCCGTGTCACGTGCTCTGGGTCGACGAACGCGACGCGCAGTTTCCTCCGCCCGATACGATCAACGCGCCGAACCTGACGATCGACGCGAACGATGCGCCTGACGAAGCCGTCGACCGCGCCGCGCCGAACACGTACTTCATCGTGATGACGCACGACCATCGCGTCGACCTGGCGCTGGCCGAGCGCATCTTGCTTCGCGGCGACTTTGCGTTCTTCGGCATGATCGGCTCGCATTCGAAGCGCAAGCAGTTCGAGCACCGGCTTGCCGCGCGCGGCATCGATCCATCGCAGATCGCGCGGATGAAATGCCCGCTTGGCGTGGACGGCATCGTCGACAAATCGCCGGAAATCATCGCGATCTCGACGGCGGCGCAGCTGCTGCAGGCCGTCGAAGCGCATGCCAGTACGACGCAGCCGGCTTGAATACTTCAGGACCGAATCAGCAACATCTGGAGCGAAGCACGTTCCATCGATAAAACCAGCGAAATACAGAACATGAACACACCCCACGCTCTCACCACTAAAGCTGCTGGCGCACCTAAAGCCGAACTGCACATTCACATCGAAGGCTCGCTCGAACCCGAACTGATTTTTGCGCTGGCTGAACGCAATGGCGTGAAGCTCGCGTATGAGTCGATCGACGCACTGCGCGCCGCCTATGCGTTCACCGATCTGCAATCGTTCCTCGACATCTACTACGCCGGTGCGAGCGTGCTGCTCAAGGAGCAGGACTTCTACGACATGACGATGGCGTATGCCGAACGGGCGCTCGCGGACAACGTCATCCATACGGAAATCTTCTTCGATCCGCAGACGCACACCGAGCGCGGCGTTCCGATTGCAACGGCCGTGGCGGGCATCGAACGCGCGCTCGCCGACGCGGAAAAGCGCGGCCTGACCAGCAAGCTGATCCTGTGCTTCCTGCGCCATCTCTCCGAAGAAGATGCGCTCGCAACCTTCGACGAAGCCCTGCCGCTTTTCGATCAATACAGTCATCGGCTGATTGGTGTCGGACTGGATTCGTCGGAACGTGGCCATCCGCCGTCGAAATTCGAGCGCGTGTTTGCGAAGGCGCGCGACAAGGGACTGAAACTCGTCGCGCACGCGGGTGAGGAAGGTCCGCCGTCATACATCTATGAAGCGCTCGATCTGCTGAAGGTGGATCGCGTCGATCACGGCGTGCGCAGCATCGAAGATCCGGCGCTGGTGACCCGTCTTGCCGACACGCGCGTCGCCTTGACCGTGTGCCCGCTGTCGAACCTGAAGCTGTGTGTGTTCGACGATCTGACGAAACACACACTGAAGGCCCTGCTCGATCGCGGCGTGGCGGTCACGGTGAACTCGGATGATCCGGCTTATTTTGGCGGCTACGTCAACGAAAACTACGTGGCAACCATCGAGGCATTGAAGCTCAACGATGCCGATGTCTACACGATTCTGCGCAACAGCTTCGAAGCGTCGTTCGTGACGCCTGCGGAGCGCGACGCGATGATCGCAAAGCTCGACGCGCACTGGAACGCTTAAGGCGCTTCGACTTCGACAGCCCGATAAGAAAGCTGGCATTCAAGCCAGCGATGAGACTTTAGATTCCCTATGACGGAGACGGCTTTTCCCATGACTCAAACGGCTTACCGCGCACAACTGCTGACCTTCAATGGCGATCCCGCGCAATCGTCCAACGCGGCCGTCTTCAACGAAGACGGTCTTCTGATCGTCGAGGACGGTCGGGTGGTGGCGAGCGGCGCGTATGCGGCGCTATCGAAGCAGCTCGCGCCGGGCACGCAGGTCACCGGGATGCGCGACAAGCTGATCGTGCCGGGTTTCATCGACACGCACATTCACTATCCGCAGACGGACATGATCGCGTCGCCGGCGCCGGGTCTTTTGCCGTGGCTGGACACGTACACGTTTCCGACCGAGCGCCGCTTCGAGGATCCGGCATACGCACGCGATACCGCGCGCTTTTTCGTCGACGAGCTGCTTTCATGCGGCACGACGACGGCGCTCGTCTACTGCACGGTGCACAAGGAATCGGCGGATGCCCTCTTTGCCGAAAGCGAAGCGCGCAATCTGCGGATGGTGGCGGGCAAGGTATTGATGGATCGTAACTGTCCGGAGTTTTTGCGTGATACGGCGCAATCCGGTTATGACGACAGCGCGGAGCTGATCGGCCGCTGGCACAACCGCGGACGGCAGATGTATGCGTTGACACCGCGCTTTGCGCCGACGTCGACCGAAGCGCAACTCGAAGCATGCGGCGTGCTTGCACGTGAGCATCAGGACGTGTTTATCCAGAGCCACGTCGCGGAGAATACCGACGAGGTGAAATGGGTGGCCGATCTGTTCCCGGGTCATCGCAGCTATCTGGACATCTACGATCATTACGGGCTGCTGCGTCGTCGCGCGGTGTATGGGCACTGCATTTATCTTGACGAAGAAGATCGTCGACGGATGGCTGAGACGGGCGCGGTGGCGTCGCATTGTCCGACGTCGAATCTGTTTCTCGGCAGCGGGCTGTTCGATTTCGACAAGGCGGCTGAAGCGGGCATGCCGGTGGCGCTGGCGACCGATGTCGGTGGCGGCACTTCATTCTCGATGCTGCAGACGATGAACGAGGCGCACAAGGTTGCGCGCTTGAACGGGCATCATTTGACCGCTACGCGGATGTTCTGGCTGGCGACCGCTGGCGCGGCTGAGGCGCTTGATCTTGGCGATAAGGTTGGGACGCTGGCTGTCGGGTCTGAGGCGGATTTTGTTGTGCTTGATCCGGCGGGGACGCCGTTGCTGGCGCGGCGGAACGCGCGGTGTGAGACGCTTGAGGAGTTGTTGTTCTCGTTTGCCCTGCTGGGCGACGATCGGGCTGTGTTTGAGACTTATTCGGCTGGGCGGCGGGTGCATCAGAGGGGGGTTCAGCGCGCTCAGGGCGCTCCTTGCGTCGCTGCTTAAGGTTTTTTTGTTGGCCTTTCCTTGTGTTCATGTCGGTCTATTAGCGTTGCCCCTGTGTGGGGCGGCATTTTCTTTGCCCCCAAGGGGACTTCCTTCGGGGCGTCCTTGCCGACTGGCGCTTCTTCCTGCCCGTTTTGAGCCTTTTGTTGGCCTTTCCTTGTAATCATGTCGGTCTATTTGCGTCGCCCCTGTGCGGGGCGGCACCTACTTTTCTTTGTCCCCCAAGGGGACTTCCTTCGGGGCGTCCTTGCCAAAGAAAAGTAGGCAAAAGAAAGGCGCCGAAAACTCTGCCGTTCCGGGCTGTGTGACACACGGGGAACGGCACCCCATGAAGTGTCTCCCTCGCATTTCACACGGCATGGGTCCGCGCACGATCTGGTCTCGCGGCGCGAGTCTCGCCCGTGACAAGGCAGTCATCCACCCCACTCCGCACTACGTGCGTCGCGGATCGGTCCGCCCCCCGCGGTTTGCGCACGTTTGAATAACGATTGAGCCTGTTCGCATTAGTCCAGCAGTGGCTGCACAGTCCGTCGCCGAAACTCAGCGAGCCCGCGCCAATAACCCCAATCCCCACATCAACAAGCAAGTTACTACGCCGGCCTCAACCAGACACGCGAATATCCCGGCGCGACGACGGGAGCGGGAGCGGGAGCGGGAGCGGGAAGGTTATGCCTCACGGCGACGCACGAAGTGCGGAGTCGGATGAATGAGCCCTGTGTCACGGGCGGCACTGTGCGGGGGATCAGATCGTGCGCGGACCCATAGCCGGTGAAGTGCGAGGGCGACACTTCATGGGGTGCCATTCCCCGGTGATGACGCACCAGGAAGCGAAGAGTTTTCGGCGCCTTTCTTTTGCCTACTTTTCTTTGACAAGGACAAAGAAAAGTAGGTGCCGCCCCGCACAGGGGCGACGCAAATAGAGGGAGTGTCTGAATTTTTGTGTGCAAGGCAGATAGAGACCTGCCGTCTGGCAGGACGTCAATTGCATTCTACAAATGATTCCTGGTGAAGCGATC